>JBBPZY010000186.1:0-6240 GCA_038276315.1 Mycobacteriales bacterium | reverse complement strand
TACTGGGTGTCGGTGTCGACATTCATCTTGACCACTCCGTACGACAACGCCTGGTGGATCTCCGCCAGCTGCGAGCCGGACCCGCCGTGGAACACCAGGTCCAGCGGCTTGGAACCGGCCGGCAGGCCCAGCCTTCTGGCCGCCACCTCCTGGCCCATCTGCAGGATCTCCGGGCGAAGCGTCACGTTGCCCGGCTTGTACACCCCATGGACATTGCCGAACGTCGCGGCCAGCAGGTAGCGGCCCCGCTCGCCACCACCGAGGGCATCAACGGTGTGCTCGAAGTCCCCGGCTGTGGTGTAGAGCTTTTCGTTGATCTCATTCGCGACGCCGTCCTCCTCGCCGCCCACCACACCGATCTCCACTTCAAGGACGATCTTCGCCTTGGCGCAGGCTTCGAACAGCTCCGCGGCGATGGCCAGGTTGGGATGCAGCTCAGTAGCCGAGCCGTCCCACATATGCGACTGGAACAGCGGGTTCTCCCCTCGGGCCACCCGCTCCTGGGAAATTGCGATCAGCGGCCGGACGAAGCTGTCGAGCTTGTTCTCCGGGCAGTGGTCGGTGTGCAATACCACGTTGACCGGGTACCTCGCGGCCACCACCCGGGCGAACTCGGCCATCGCCACCGAGCCGGTGACCATGTCCTTGACGTTGCTGCCGGAGGCGAACTCGGAACCACCGGTGGACAGCTGCACGATGCCGTCACTCTCAGCTTCGGCGAATCCGCGCAGCGCCGCGTTCAGCGTCTCCGATGAGGTCACGTTGATCGCCGGGTAGGCGAACTCGGTGGCCTTCGCGCGGTCCAGCATCTCGCTGTAGACCTCGGGCGTCGCGATGGGCATGTGGGTGACCTCCGAATATTCGGTGCTGGCGGGTTGAACACCTGATTCGCCGTCGGCGCAGCAGGCGATCAGACGGCAGTATGGCCCACCCGTCCGAAGAGACGCGATCGGATGGGCACGACGTGGTCCCAGTACGTTTCCGCCGTGGCCCCCGACGAACCGATGGACCGCGTGACCGTGCAACAGTCGGTCGAGATGACCCTCGGCCACCTGCGGGTGCTGGACGCGCCACCGGACATCTCCCCGGAGGTCCCCACTGGCCACCCGGTCGAGGCGCCGCTGACCCTGGAGGATCTGTACCGCCAGCACCGGATGCGGCTGGTGCGACTCGCGATCCTGCTGGTGGACGAGGCGCCCACCGCCGAAGACGTCGTGCAGGAAGCCTTCACCGGGCTGCACCGGCACTGGTCGGGACTGCGCGACGAAGCGGCCGCGCTGGGCTACCTGCGCACCGCGGTGGTCAACGGCTCCCGTTCCGTGCTGCGTCGCCGCAAGACCGCTCGCGGCTACGTCCCCCCGCACCAGGCCAACGCGCGCTCCGCGGAGTCGCTGGCGATGCTCACCACCGAGCATCAGTCGGTGGTCGTCGCGCTGGGGCAGCTGCCGCCGCGGCAACGCGAGGTGCTGGTGCTGCGCTACTACGGCGGGATGAGCGAGGCGGAGATCGCCGCGGCCACCGGCGTCAGCCGCGGTACCGTCAAATCCAGCGCCAGCCGAGCCCTCGACACCCTCCAGCGAATGCTGGAGGGCTCGTGAGTGGGAAACATAGTGACCGACGAGGTGCATCGTGACCGACGAGGTGCATCACCGGTTGTCGGCCGCGCTGCGGGCCCAGGCATCGGGCCTGAGTACCGGGTCAGCGAGCGGTCCCGCGCCCCGTCCCGCACCTGCGCCGGCGGCAGTATCATCCGGCCGTAAACCGGCGCATGCCAAGCCCAGACTGTCGGCCTCGACCGTGCTCGCTGTGGCCGTGCTACTCGGACTGCTGGCTGGCGGCCTGGCCGGCCTGATCAGCGCCTGGTAGAGCGGGTGCAGCGGCGGCATGCTCGCCGCGCCATATACCGTGACACCGTGACGCCCTCCTACGCCGGCATCTCAGTGGCCCTCGTCCCGTCCTGGCTCGATCCCGAACAGCTGCTGCGGATGCTGGGACCCTACGTGCTGGTGGGCCTATGCCTGATCATTTTCGCCGAATGCGGGCTATTGATCGGCTTCTTCATGCCCGGCGACTCGTTGCTGTTCACCGCCGGGTTGTTCGTCTCCAGCGGCCTGATCGCCACCCCGATCTGGCTGGTCTGCCTGCTGCTCACGGTGTGTGCCGTGGTGGGCAACGTGGTCGGCTACTACCTGGGCTACCGGGCGGGACCAGCGCTGTTCAACCGACCGGACTCCCGCCTGTTCAAACGGGAGTACGTGGACAAGACGCACGCCTTTTTCGACAAGTACGGGACGCGGGCGATCCTGCTTGCCCGTTTCGTCCCGATAGTGCGAACCTTCATCACGGCGGTTGCGGGAGTCGGCCGGATGGATCCCCGCAAGTACTTCACCTACTCGATTCTCGGTGGCGTCTGCTGGGCCACTGGAGTGACCCTGCTCGGCTTCTGGCTCGGCGGGATCACGTTCGTTCGGGATCACGTGGACCTGATCTTGATCGGCATCGTCGCGCTGTCGGTCATCCCGATCGTCATCGAGGTGATCAGGGCCCGCGCGCTGAGCCGCCAGACAGCGCGCGCCTCCCGGTAGCAAGAGGGTGTAGATGTCACCTCACGACGCGCCGGCGACCCCCGGCGGCCACCGCGCCAATCGCCGTGTCCGGCGAATCGCCGCTGGGACCGTGCTGGGCGCGCTGGTAGCGCTGGTCGCAGTCGGTGTGCCGACGGGCAAGGCAGCGCTGCTCGCTGTCGGGCCCAGCGTGGCACCCACCCCGAGTGCACAGTCGCTGCGCGCGGCCGCACGCACCTGCCTGATCTGGCGGCTGCCCGACGCCGCCGACGCCACAGCGGTGAACTGCTCGGCACCGCACCTATTCGAGGTCACCGCGACGCTGGATCTCCAGGACTTCGACGCCGGAGCCGCTTTCCCCGACCCGGCACGCTGGCAGCAGCTGGTGGCGCAGCGCTGCACCGAGCGCACCACCCAGGCGCTGGCCGATCACTTCGACCCGTTCGGCCGGTTCATCGTGGGAGCGATCAAACCCAGCGAGGCCGGCTGGCTGCGCGGAGACCGGACGCTGCGGTGCGGGGTACAGTCAGCCGGCCGCACCGGAACACTGTTCGCCACCACCGGCAACGCCCAGGAGCAGGACCAGTCCGACGTGCATCCGCCCGGCACGTGCCTCGGCAACGACGGCAAAACGGTGGGTGATCCAGTCGACTGCGCGCTCCCCCACGCCATCGAGATCGTCGGGATTGTCGACCTCAAAGGTGCCTTCGCCAAGGGCTATCCCGGCGAAGCCGCCCAGGACCGGGTGCTGAACACGGAATGCACGCGGCTGGCGAAAGATTTCGCGGGGGGCCCCGCAGTGGTCGGGAACAAGGGACTCACGTTGTTCTGGGATACGCTGCGAATGCAGAGCTGGCAAGCGGGGAGCAACCGGGTGGATTGCCGGCTCGGCGCTTTCCTGCCCGACCACTCCGGGTTCGCCCCGGTGACCGGCAGCGTCAAGGGCCCGGTTGAGGTGAGCAAACAACCTGCTCCCGCTGCCGCGCGTAACCCTGGACCGGCGCCGGTGGCGGCGCCCCCAGCGATTCAGGTCGACACTCCAGCGGCGCCCCCGCCCTGATGGCGATCTGGCTGCCCGCGGACCGGTTCGACGAATTGGTGGCCGACGCGCTGGATCTGATCCCAGGCAAGCTCGCCGAGGCGATGGATAACGTGGTCGTGCTGGTGGAGCCGCGCAATCCCGAGTATCCCGAGTTGTTGGGGCTCTATGAGGGGATCGCGCTGACCATGCGAGATTCGCAATACAGCGGGATGCTCCCCGACCGGATCACCATCTACCGCGACGCCCTGCTCGACATCTGCGGCGACGAGCAGCAGGTGGTGGACGAGGTCGCGGTGACCGTGGTGCACGAGGTGGCACATCACTTCGGGATTCCCGAACACCGGCTGCACGAACTCGGCTGGGGTTGAGCCCGCACGGGCAGTGATCACCGTTTGAGTGCCTACAGCGACAGGATCTGTCGTCCAACGCACTCAAACGGTGATCAGTAGAGTGCGAGTGGTTACTTGAGGTGGCGTCGGCGGACACGCTGCCACAGGGTGTGGTGAAGGATCACGGCAAGGATGAGCACGGCGACAGCGACGGTGAACGACCCGACCACCGCCTGCCAGGCCCTCGACACGCTGCACGACCTGCTACGCCGGCTGGCGACACGGCCACTGCCCACCGGCTGGCTGACCAATGGCACCGGCCAACTCCGGCTGCTCGTCCCGCAGTACACGTTCGCCGACTACCTGAGTGTGGTAGTAGAAGAGATCTGGCGCTATGGGTCGGACGCAGCCCAAGTCCCGCAGCGGCTGGAAAACATGCTCTGTGACCTGCGCTCGGCCGCCCTGCCCGAGCACCGCCCCGCCGTCGATCACTGGCTTGCTGTCCTCGACTTGGACGCCGGCGCCCCAGACGCACGGCCCTGATCTGCGTTCATCGGCGGCGCAGCCACGCCACCGCTGCCGCGCCCAGGCCGGCCGCGGTGGTGGCCGCAGCGGCGGTCGAGAGCAGCCTGGCGTGGTGGGAGAACCACAGCTGTGGGGCGTGACTGTGCGCCTGGTTGTCGAACACCCCATGGGCGCCGTGGTCGCGGCCGTCCTTTCCATCGACGGGCTCCCACAGGTTGTGCGGTCGGCCCGGGCCGACCTTCTCCCCGGTCTGCTGTGATGAGAAGCCGGTTTTGGCCAGATATCGGTCCAGCAGCGCCGGGGCGATCTTCTGCCCGAACAGGGTGCCCACGGTGCTCGTGCCCACCCAGTACTGCTTGCGCCGCGGATGATCGGCCGCGAACACCACGCCGCGTGCGGCCACCTCGGGCTGGTAGATCGGTGGCACCGGCTGAGGGTGGTTGGGCAGCCGGGAGAGCACCCACGAGAACTGCGGGGTGTTGACCGCCGGCATCTGGACGACCGTGACGTGGACGTTGCTGCCCTCATGCATCAGCTCGGTGCGCAGCGACTCGGTGAACCCGTTGATCGCGTGCTTAGCGCCGCAGTAAGCCGACTGCAACGGGATGCTGCGCCCGCCCAGCGCGGAACCCACCTGCACGATGGTGCCCCGGTCCCGGGTCCGCATCCGGTCCAGCGCGACCATGGTGCCGTAGACGAAACCCAGGTAGCTGACCTCGGTGACCCGGCGGAACTCCTCGGGTTTGATCTCGTGGAACGGGGCGAACACCGACGTGAACGCCACGTTGATCCACACGTTGATCGGCCCGAAAGTGTCCTCGACCTGCCTGGCTGCGGCCTCGACCTGCTCGTAGTCCGCGACATCGGTGGGAATGGCCAAAGCTTTGCCGCCGGCGTTCTCCACATCCTTCGCCGCGCCGTCGAGACCGGCTTGGCCGCGGGCCAACAGGGCCGCCTGTGCTCCTCGGGCGCCGAACTGCCGCGCGGTGGCACGGGCGATCCCCGCGCTCGCCCCCGTGATCACAACAACCTGACGATGAGCCATCCCAACCTCAGCTTCCCGCCGACGAACACATCGGCACGAGTCCCAGGCAGCGCCGACCGGCGCTTCACCTAACTCCAGCATTCCCACCAGCCGGCACCCGCACGCGTGACGAACCTCTAATGTGGTCCCGACGGAACTACGTGAGCGGGGTCAGCGACGGGTTCTGGTGATGAGCTCCGGCGTTCGACGCCGGAGTGCCAATCGTCAACCGAGCTTGATGCCGTCCCAGCGCAGGCAGCGCCAGCCGGCGCCGTCGGCTTCCAGCAGCACTGTCGCGGCATTGGGCAGCAGCCGCGGCGCGGCGAACGATCCCTCGACATTGGCCGCCAGCGCGACGACGGCCAGCCGGGTCGCGGCGCCGTGGCTGACCAGCACGGCCGTACCGCCGCTCCGATGCGCGCAGCGGATCGCCGCGACGTCGGCGAGGTAGCGATCGAGCACCTGCTTACCCGACTCCCCGCCCGGTCGCGCCGCCTCGAGGTCACCGGCGTGCCACGCGTGGTACATCTCGTGCAGGGTCCGATGGTCCTCCGGACCCTGGCATCCCTCCAGATCACCGATGAACACCTCGTGCACCCCGGCGAGGACCTGGGTCGCTAGTGCAGCGCCGCATAAGTTCGTTGGGGGATCATGCGGCCCTGAGGAGCTTGGCGTCGTAGGTCCAGCGGAAGGGTTTGGCGGTCTCGTTGTAGGCCGTGATGAATGTGGTGATCTTGTCGGCGAGGTCGTCGCGGG
>JBBPZY010000185.1:0-5869 GCA_038276315.1 Mycobacteriales bacterium | reverse complement strand
CGGGACTGTGAGGCGCTGGCGACGGTGAACATGCTGGAGAAGAACCTGGCGTTCAACCTCGGCGGGCACGTCAACCACTCGGTGTTCTGGCCCAACATGTCCCCCGACGGTGGCGACAAGCCCGACGGCGAACTCGCCGCGGCCATCGACGAGCACTTCGGGTCCTTCGACGGGTTCCGCAAGCACTTCACCGCCAACGCGCTGGGCGTGCAGGGATCCGGGTGGTCGGTCCTGGCGTGGGAATCGCTGGGCCAGCGGCTGGTCCTCGAACAGGTCTATGACCATCAGGGCAACGTGACTCCTGGCATGGTGCCGCTGCTGCTGCTCGACATGTGGGAGCACGCGTTCTACCTGCAGTACCGCAATGTTAAACCGGACTATGTGGAGGCCTGGTGGAACGTTGTGAACTGGACCGATGCGGCTCGCCGATTCGAGCGTGCTCGGTCGGTCGTGCTGTCCTGATCCGCCGGCCACCGGGAGGGCGACGATGAGCGTCGAGGGTCCTGACGAGCTGTTGCACACGGTGTTGCCGTCGGCGCTGGAAGTGCTTACCGCCTGGAGCATCGCCGAGACAGATGCCGACCCCACGGTCTTTCACCAGGCCATGAACCGCGCCTTCGGCGATGCCGCTGGCTCCCAGGATCCGTGGCGTGGGTTCGCCGACATGATGTTCGGACTGTCCTCGCTGTCCGGCATCCTGCTCGACGAGCTCGCTGAGGCCACCGGTCGGTCGCGCGGGGACGTCCTGCACGCGGTCCACCTGCGCTACCTCGATCCAACGGGGTAAGTGCTGGCCACTGCTCTGTGCTGCAACAACCGGTTCGTAGTGGAGGGGTGATGAACTCATCGGCGGTCGACTACGTGGCCGAGGCTAGGACGGCGTACCAGGAGTACGTAGACGAGTCCGCGGCTGCTTATCGGAGGAATCGGGCCGGGCTGGCTACGGCGCGCGGCGGAACTGCTGGACGCCGCACATGCGGAAGTCAATCGCCTCGCGTCAGAAGTATGCGGCGGGGTTGAGCGCAGTGCGGCGGGCAGGGTTGACCGCGATGTGGGCCGCCGGGCTGACCACGGTGCGCGCAGCCGTCGGCTGTAGTCGACGAGGCGCTGGAGATCCATATCGATCGGCTCGCCCGGCAGGCCGCGTTGCGCGAGTTGCTGGATACCTGGGACCGCGAGGCCGGCTCCGTTCCCGAGGCGGAGCAGGCCGCCGCGCGGGCTGCGCCAAGGTGTAGCGGAGCGCCACGAACTCGCAGGTCGAACCTGAACACCGAACGCCCGAGTGGCGGGGCTCGTACTGGTGGCAATTTGTTACAGCGAGAAGCTTGCAAATGAGACGATGGTGCGGTTTAACCTTCCATCAGGTGATCGCCTAGGTCCTGCGCCCAAGGCCTGCTGACTGATCGATCCGGGCCCGCCCGCTCAACTTATTAGCGGGCGTATACCACGGCCCCGGCATTTTCTCCCATTCTGCCGGGGCCGTGGTTTGTATACCAACGGCGCTTCAGGAATCCGCTGAGCGCCCAGAAAGCCATGTGACCGACTTGTCGCATACAGGACCTAGAGCGCTATTAGTGTGTGTGCTCGTGAGCGTCCTCAACGTCCTTGTCGTGGACATGGGGGTGAGCGTGGGTCTGAGCATCGTGACTGTGCTCGTGCTCGTGCTCGTGCTCGACGTGTTCATGATCGTGCAGGACATGCGCATGGGAGTGCGTCACGTCATCATGTGCGTGCTCATGGGTATGTTGCGCTGTGGTCATCGATTCGTCCGTCCTTGATGATATCCGCTCTGGAATCGCGAGTCATGCGAATGAGTTACACCCCTCATTAACCATGCTACACGCCGCGAGGGTAGTGCGCAGCAATGTTTCAATCACGCGATTAAGTGCACTCCGTTTGCAACTAGCCAACCGGTGTAGCTGCCTTTCTTTATTGCTGCCTGTGTCCGGCGAACCGGTGCTCTTCGCCGGCGAACCGAGCGCGGCACTCGACTTCGATTCGGGTGGTCTGTCTGGGCACCGGGTGCGACGTCGCGGTAGCCGCCGGGCGCTGCGATTGCGGCAATCTTCGAGTATGGGCGCATCGGGCTCACTCGAGCCGGCGCCTCTGTAGGTGACGTCTCCCGACGTCGTTCTTCCGGCCGGCGGTCCAAAACGGACCGCTCGCCGGCAGGGTCGCCAGCGACACGCCGAGCTCGTCGAGCATCGGGGACCAGCGGAACGCCTGCGGTCGGAGCTCCCACCCGCAGCGACAGTCGCTGGGGACGGTCGAGCCATGCAGATCGGTGCAATTATCCTGACTTGACATCGCCTCTCAGCTCCATTCCACCAGGCACCGCCAGACGTGAAGTTGTTGCCAGTACTATGCAACAAGGTGTGCGGTGTGTCGAGGGATCGGCGAGCCACGGTGCCCCGCACACAGCGCGAGCGGGGATGTCCCGGTGATCCCCGCCAACAGCCATCAGTCACGGGAAAACGACACGGGCTCGCAAGAATGCGGCACTCCGGCACCACCTCGCCGCCGGTCGGCTGTCAACTCTGGATCTCCCGAACTCAGCAGAGCTGTTCCACGCCAGCGCTACAGCTCTGCCGTTGGGTTCGGGTGCCAACGAGTCAGATCGTCGCCGCCCTGGTCGACGCAGGTGGGATGGGCTGGCCGTCCGCGCGGCCATCAGCCTCGATCAGCTTGATGATCTCGCCTACCTTGAGCGGCACGGCCGCAGCTTTCCAGCCAGCACCGACAGTTGAACGGCTCGAGGGAGCGCCGGGGCCGGGCGGTGCGAAGTCTGGCGACGGGGGGCCTCACGTGACCGATTTGCCGCACCAACATGCTGCTGTCAGCAACGCACCTACCTTGCGTCCAACCCGCTGTCGGGGCTACCTGCGAGCAGCCAGGTAGCACCCTGCGGGGTGTCGCGGACCTCGATTCCCGCTGCGGTGAGCCGATCGCGCAAGGCGTCGGCGAGGGTCCACGAACCTTGTTCGCGGGCCTGCTCCCGTTGTTCGAGAAGTGCCTCGACGAATGGTGCGACGATGTCCCGCGGGTCCCGCGCACCCAGCACGGCGAACTCGGCCAGTTGCGTCACCATCCCTCGCAGCATGGCGCGGGGACCCTCGGTGCCGTCCATCTCCTCAGTGTCAGCCGCCCAATCGACGATCGCCTGCTCCAGCTCGAGCACGGCCGTGACTGCGGCGTTGACGTCACGGGCTCGTAGCCCGGTGTCGAAGACGAGCTCCAGCCGTTCGGCCTCGGCGCGCAGCGATGGCGTCGGGGAAGCTGCCTCGGCGGTTGACGGCTGCGAGTTCGACGGGCGACGTGTCGAGCCGCCACCTTGGGCTATTTGACGAAGCTCATCGATCGCCATGGTGGTGCCCGCCGCGAACACCGTGCTCACCGCCTGCCTGCGGATGGTGAGCGTGGCCCGACCCAGGACCGTCACGGTGTCCGCATCAAGGTCGAACAGGGCAGCGGTGTGTTCGTCCACCCCGAGAACGACCGTATCAGCGTCCAACATCGGTTCCAGCAACCGCAACCGCCGCTCGCCGAGGTAGCAGAACCGGGTGTCGTGGGTGCCGCCCTCGGCGTTGTCGTAGTGGGGGATCACTGACGCGCGCAGGCCGAGCTGCGCCAACAGGTCCAGGCCAGGCTCCCAGTACGGGGTGGTGCCAACCTTGTAGATCTCGTACACCGGCACGGTCGCGACTCCCAGGGTCGCCGCCGCCGCGCTGGAGAATGCCACGCATCCGCCGTTGGTGAGCTTGTCGACCAGGACATCCCGCAGTCGACTGCCTTCCCAGACCCCGAGCGCGTAGGTCGGGCTACCGGGGCCGGCGAAGACATAATCGGCATCGTTGACTCGTACCAATGCCCGCTCGCGGCCCAGAACATCGTCCGCGGCAGGCCACGACGCGACGTTGACGGGAATCTGAAGATTCCGAAAATAGCCAACCGTGCGCAGGGAGATCTCGTCAGCGTTTTCCTGAAAGCCATAGGGGCTGTCGAGCAGTACCGCATCGACGGGCGGAGCGCCGAGGCGCTCGATGAGCAGGCGATGCACCCGAGCCATCGTCGGTGCGGTCTCTCCGGACCCCATGATTGCAAGCAGTCGAGGGCGGGGCGTCACGAAAGGAGATCACCCCTTCACTCACGTCACAGCTCAGGAGCCAACGAGCTGACCTGCCACATCGGGGGTGTGGGCTACCACAGCGTGCCACAGCCGCGGGTGCGAATCGACCGCCGCGGCTACCGCCGGGCTGGTGCGGGCCACCAGCGACAGGTGCCGCAGCGCATGGGCTAGGACATGCTCGACCGCGACCACCGGCGGGGTGGGGGCGGCGGCGTCCGCAGAGCAGACGATGGTGGCGTCAGGAGGAACAGCTTGCACGGCGCCCTCGGCCGGATCCGGGTCTGGCAGGACCGCGTAAGTGAGGATTAACCCATCTGCGTTGGGTCGCCATGACGTCGAATGCACGACTGTCGCGGTGGGAACCTCGGCGCCTAGGCCGGCGAGTTCGCACGCCCGAGAATCGGGTCGGCATCCCGCTGGCAGGTCGCCGCCCACTAGCCGCCAGGTCAGCTGATCACCGCGGGAGATTGACAGCAGTAGCACTTCAATCCGAACGTCGTGCACGTGGACCCCCTCCACAGCTGCCGCTTGAGTGCAATTGCGATCATAGGGTAAGGCGTGCGGAGTGTCGCTCGTCGGCGGGAAATACACCTGCGCGGATGTCGAGTTACGCTTGCCTTGGCTGGCCACCATGGGAGAGGGGAGCGCGATATCCCACCGCTGACCTGGCAGACCGCTGTGACGACCTGGACTTCCGCGCCCGTCGTCGATGTACTCGCCGCGCTCGCGGTGGTCGGTTACCTGATCGGCATGGTCCGCCGTTCGCGGGCGACCGGGGCCGGCTGGCCGCGGTGGGCAACGACGTCGTGGTTCGCTGGTGTGGCTGTGTTGCTGCTTTCGGTGCACAGCAGCATCGAGGCGTACGGGCACGCGTTGCTGTGGGTGCACATGATCCAACATTTGTTGTTGATCATGGTGGTGCCGGTGTTGCTGATCTGGGGGCAACCCGTCCGGCTGTGGTTGGACCGCGCCCCTGGGGGGCGACTGGGGCGAGTGTTGACCTTCCCGGTGCTGACAGTCGGTTTTTACACCGCGGTGCTGGTAGGCACGCATCTCACCGGTTTTCAGGAGTCGATGGCCACCCAGCCGGTGGTGCACCACGGCGAGCAGATCCTGTACCTGATCAGCGGTTACCTGCTGTTCTGGCCGCTGGCCGGCTCGGAGGCCAGCCCGTGGCCGGTGCCGCATATCGTCCGGTTCGCACTGCTCGGACTGGCGATGGGAGCGGACACGCTGGTGGGTGTGGCGCTGATGCTCACCAGCCACCCGCTGGCACCCAGCACAGCGCTGATGCGGCCGGGCTGGGGTCCTTCCCTTCTGGAGGACCAGAACTTGTCCGGGGCGATCATGTGGGTCGGTGGCGACGTCCTGATGATGCTGCTGATGCTTGCCGTCGCCGCCCAATGGAGCGCCACCGGCTCCCGAGCTCGGCTCGGCGACTGGCTGGAATCGGCCCGACGCCAGGCCCTGGCCGGGGTCGGGTCAGGTTCCCGCAGTGACGACAACATGACCGTCGGGGTCAGTTCCGACGTCGACGACGACGAAGAGGCACGACAGGCCTACAACCGCATGCTGGCTGCCCTGCACCGGCGTCCGCCCCCGAGCTAGGTGGCTGGTGTCTTTCGCGTGGCGGTCAGCTGGCCTGGCGTTCTGGTGCGGGAGAATGATCAGGTGACGTTGGGTCGGGCGGATCGTCAGGGTGACTTGTTTGATGATGTGGTGCGGTTTTGCGAGGGCTCGTTG
>JBBPZY010000184.1:0-4664 GCA_038276315.1 Mycobacteriales bacterium | reverse complement strand
TTCACCAAGGCGCTCGGGGGATGGCTGTCCACCCGCACCGAGTGGCGCCCCAATGTGCTGAAGTTCTCGCTGAACCTGCTCGACGATCTGCGTCCACGGCCGATCACCCGCGATCTCGACTGGGGCGTGCGGGTACCGCTGGACGGCTGGCGCGACGCCCCGATGAAGCGGTTCTACGTCTGGTTCGACGCGGTCATCGGGTACCTGTCGGCGTCGGTGGAGTGGGCGGTGCGCTCGGGTGACCCGGACGCGTGGCAGGCCTGGTGGTGTGACCCGGACGCCCGCTCGTACTACTTCATGGGCAAGGACAACATCACCTTCCACTCCCAGATCTGGCCTGCCATGCTGCTCGGCCAGAACGGGGTGGGGGACCGCGGTGGCGAGCCGGGGCCGTTCGGCACGCTGAACCTGCCCACCGAGGTGGTGTCCAGCGAATTCCTCACCATGAGCGGCTCGAAGTTCTCCACCTCGCGCGGCACGGTGATCTACGTCGGGGACTTCCTGCGCGAGTTCGGCGCGGACACGTTGCGCTACTTCATCTCGGTGGCCGGCCCCGAAACCCAGGACACCGACTTCACCTGGGATGAGTTCGTCCGCCGGGTGAACTTCGAGCTGGCCAACGAGTGGGGCAACCTGGTCAACCGCTCCATCGCGATGGCACACCGCAACGTCGGGTCGATACCGCGGCCAGCCGCGCTGCAGACCGCCGACTCCGAGTTGCTGGCCACCTCCAAGGCTGCCTTCGACACCGTCGGGGGACTGCTGGAACGCAACCGGGTCAAGGCCGCGATTGGCGAGGCGATGCGAGTGGTCAGCGCGGCGAACAAGTACCTCTCCGACCAGGAACCGTGGAAGTGCGCCGACGACCCGGAGCGCCGCGACACCATACTGCACACCGCGCTGCAGGTCGTCTCCGACGCCAACACACTGCTCACCCCGTTCCTGCCGCATGCCGCCCAGCAGGTGCACGAGCAGCTCGGCGGCACCGGCGTGTGGTCGGCCCAGCCGCAGATCCAGACGGTCAGTGAGACTGTCGAGGGCTCTGGTCCGGACTACCCGGTAATCAGCGGGGACTACGCCGCGGAACAGGCGAGCTGGCACAGCGTCCCGATCGAGCCGGGTCGCCCCCTGGCCAAGCCCACCCCCCTGTTCACCAAACTGGATCCCAAGCTGGCCGAATCGGGCCCTTCCTGGGCACCGATTCGGTCGTGAGTGCGCAACGGTGTTATAGCACTTAATGCCACTCACGAGCGGCTTGCCGCCCCCTCCGCAGCTGTTGCCCGCGACGGTGATCGACGCACACACGCATCTGGACGCTTGCGGCGCGACCGATCCGGCCGGGGTTCGGGCGGCGCTGGACCGGGCGGCGGCGGTGGGGGTCGCCGCGGTGGTGACGGTGGCTGATGACATGGCCTCGGCGCGCTGGGTGGTGTCGGCGTCGAGCTGGGACGAGCGGGTGTTCGCGGCGGTGGCGCTGCATCCCACCCGCACCGCGACGATGACTGACGCCGACCGCGCTGAGCTCGAGCGGCTTGTGCGGCAACCCCGGGTGGTGGCCGTGGGGGAGACCGGGCTGGACTACTACTGGACGCAGCGCGATCCGGCCTGCTCTCCACCCGAGGCGCAACGGGAGGCCTACCGCTGGCACATCGACCTGGCCAAACGGGTCGGCAAGCCACTGATGATCCATGACCGGGACGCCCACGGCGACGTCCTGGCGGTGCTTGAGCAGGAAGGGCCCCCGCCGACCGTCATCTTCCACTGCTTCTCCGGGGATGCCGCTATGGCGCAAATCTGCGTGACTGCCGGTTATGTACTGTCCTTTTCCGGCACGGTGACCTTCCGCAACGCCCGGGCGTTACGCGAGGCGGCGGTGCTGGTCCCGGACGGGCAGCTGCTGGTGGAGACCGACGCCCCGTTCCTCACCCCGCATCCGCACCGGGGAAGACCCAACGAGCCGGTCAACCTGCCCTACACCGTCCGTGACCTCGCCGCGCTCCGCGGCCAGGACGTGGCGGAGCTGGCTGCGTCAAGCTGCGCCACCGCCGGGCGAGTCTTCGGATTCGGGCCTCCAGCTACGAAAAATCACTTCGGCGCGACCGATACCGCTGGGCGTTCCTGACCGCTCAATCGGCGACACTTCGCAACAAATGTTTGCGCACTCAGCTACAAACCGTTACCGTTCCGTCACTGTCAGCCGGGATGGGGTAGTTCCGGCACGGGGATGTGGATCACTGCCGGCGGCGTTACGGCCGTGCGGGCAAGGATCCGTCGGGATGAGCCTGCGGCCTTTTGTGGAGGTGGGCGTCTACTCCCGGCTGTTCTCGTGCTTCCCCTGCCCGGAACTGCGACGACTGGACACCGGTGATCACTCGTACGTTCGTCAAAGGCACCCTGGTAGCTACCATCCTGGCATTGACAACCGGCGCTGCCACGGTTCTCACCATGGACAAGACCATCACCGTCACGGTGGACGATGAGCAGCGGACCATCCACACATTCGCCTCGTCGGTCGCGGGGGCGCTGGAATCCGCGGGCCTGCGGGTTGATGAGCAGGACGCGTTGGCCCCCACTGCGAACAGCGCCGTCGAGGACGGCAGCCGGATCGTGCTCAAGCGCGCTCGACCGCTGGCCCTCAGCGTCGACGGGTCCCAGCACGAGGTCTGGACCACCGCCCTGACCGTCGACACCGCGCTGCAGCAGGTAGGGATGAGCGCCCCGGACCTGGAGCTGTCGGCTGATCGGTCCCGGCGCATCCCGCTGGAAGGGATGACGCTGGTGGTGCGCAACACCAAACCGATCACCCTGCTCGACGGTGGCCTGCCGCCGAAGGCGATCCAGTCCACCGCGCTGTCGGTCGGTGATCTGCTGACCCAGCAGGGAGTCCCGTTGGGGGACCGCGACCTGGTCACCCCGGCGCGTAATTCGCTCGTGCTGCCGGGAATGACCGTTCAAGTAACCCGCGTGCTCACCGAGGAACGTACTTACAAGCAACTCGTCGCGCCGCCGGTGAAGAAGGTCAGAGATCCGCGGCTGCCGGTCGGCAGTGAGGTCGTCGAGGATCCTGGTGCCCCCGGTGAGCAGATCGTCACGTTCCGGGTCACTCTGGCCAATGGTCAAGAAGCCGACCGCAAGGAGCTCGGCGCCCAGGAGGTGACTCCGCCGCGGCCGGCCACGGTCCGAGTGGGAGCGAAGCAGTCCGCAAAGCAGTACATGGCTACCGGGGCCACCGGGGCCACGGTGTGGGACCAGCTGGCCCGATGCGAGTCCGGCGGCAACTGGGCCGCCAACTCGGGCAACGGTTATTACGGCGGGCTGCAGTTCGACAAGGCCACGTGGAGCGCGAACGGCGGCACCCAGTACGCCCCCTACCCCCACCAGGCAAGCCGCGAGGAACAAATCGAAGTCGCCCAGCGAGTCCGCAACGCCCGTGGCAACTACCACGCCTGGCCAACCTGCTCATCTCAGGTCGGCTTGGCCTAGTCTCGCCCATCATGGAGGCATATCGGGGCAGTCGGGTGCCTCGTTACCCCGACCTGTATCCATGACGGGTTTGCTCGGGCCAGCTGAGTTGCGCATGCTGGCGCAGCGGCTTGGAGTGCGGCCGACGAAGCGTCTTGGGCAGAACTTCGTGCATGACGCGAACACCGTGCGCCGGATCGTGGCGGCGGCCGACTTGACCCCCGACGACGTGGTGCTGGAAGTCGGGCCCGGGCTGGGTTCGCTGACCCTGGCGTTGCTCGGCGCGGTGGATCGGGTGCTGGCCGTGGAGGTGGATCCACTGCTGGCCGGCGCATTGCCCGCCACGGTCGCTGAGCGCGTCCCGCAACGGGCTGCTGCGCTACGGATACTGACCGCAGACGCCCTTCGCGTGCGGCGGGCACAGATCGTCGAGGCGGCTGGGGGTCTGGAACCCACCGCGCTGGTCGCGAATCTGCCCTACAACGTCGGTGTTCCCGTACTACTGCATCTGCTCGTTGAGCTGCCGAGCCTGCGCCGTGGGCTGGTGATGGTGCAGGCAGAGGTGGCCGACCGGCTGGCCGCCCCGCCGGGCAGCCGATGCTACGGCGCGCCCAGCGTCAAGGCGGCCTGGTTCGCCGAGGTGCGCCGCGCCGGGCCGGTGCCCCGCGCGGTGTTCTGGCCGGTGCCCAACGTGGACTCCGGCCTGGTCGCCCTGACCAGCCGCCCGCCACCCTCGACAGTGCCCAGGCAGCAGGTTTTCGCGCTGGTCGATGCCGCCTTCGCGCAGCGCCGCAAGACTTTGCGGGCCGCCTTGGCCGGCTGGGCAGGTTCGGCAGCTTCTGCCGAGCAGGTGCTCCGGGCGGCCGGGGTGGACCCCAGCGCCCGCGGCGAGCAGCTCACCGTCAGCGATTTTGCCAAAATCGCTTGTGAGCGGGGACAGGGGCGATAGCTCGCATTGCCACTCATGGGTTGTCCACAGCCGCCCCGTATCCTGGTGGAGTGCTCGCTGTGGTGCCGCAACCGGTTACCGTGCGCGTCCCGGCCAAGGTGAACCTGCACCTGGCCGTGGGTGGCCTGCGCCGCGACGGCTATCACGAGCTGACCAGCGTGTTTCAGGCGCTGTCGATGCTCGACGAGGTGACCGTCGCGGCCACCGACGAGCCCGGCGTGCAGGTATACGGCGAGGGTGCCGGGACGGTGCC
>JBBPZY010000183.1:0-2495 GCA_038276315.1 Mycobacteriales bacterium | reverse complement strand
CCCGGTTCTTCGCTCACTGGGCCTGGATTACCCACGCCCCCAAAGTCTGGTGACCAGAACGACAAGAGCCGTATGACGGGAGACTGTCACGTACGGATCTGTGAGGGCCGGGGGGTGAGATTCCCCCCGGCTACTCGGCGTGATGCTCATGACGCCGGGCCTGGCCTTCTTCTACGCAGGCATGGTGCGGGCCCGTAGCGCGCTCAACATGATGATGATGAGCATGGTGACGCTCAGCGTCGTCGGGCTGATCTGGGTGTTGTTCGGCTTCTCGCTGTCGTTCGGCGACTCTCACTCCGGGCTGATCGGCGGGTTCGGCTTCGCCGGCCTGCGGGTGCCCGGGGTGGTGGTCGGGAAAGGTATTCCGCTGGCGGCCTTCGCCATGTTCGAGCTGATGTTCGCGATCATCACCGCGGCGCTGCTGTCCGGGGCTATCGCCGACCGGGCGCGGTTCTGGTCCTGGACGGTGTTCATCGCACTGTGGACGGTGGGGGTCTACGTCCCGCTGGCCCACTGGATCTTCGCGTTCGACGGCTTCTCCGGGGCCCACGGCGGCTGGCTGGCGAACCGGCTGGGAGTGCTCGACTTCGCCGGGGGCACGGCGGTCGAGGTCAACTCCGGGATGTCCGCGCTGGCGCTGGCGCTGATCCTGGGCCGGCGCCGGGGCTGGCCACGCGAGCCGATGCGCCCACACAATCTGCCGGCCACGCTGCTCGGCTCCGGGTTGCTGTGGTTCGGCTGGTACGGCTTCAACGCGGGTTCAGCGCTCGCCGCGAGTGCGGTCGCGGCCAACGCGTTCCTCACTACCACGGTCGCGCCGGCGGCCGCAGTGCTCGCGTGGCTGGTCGTCGAGCACCGCCTCGACGGCCGTCCCAGCAGCCTCGGCGCGGCGTCGGCTGCGGTCGCCGGGCTGGTCGGCATCACCCCGGCCTGCGGCTACGTCGATACGTTCGGCGCGATCGTCATCGGGCTGGCTTGCGGCGTGATCTGCCAGCTCGCGATCCGGCTCAAGTACCGGCTGGGCTACGACGACTCGCTCGACGTGGTCGCCATCCATGGCGTCGGCGGAGCGGTCGGGCTGTTGCTGACCGGGCTGTTCGCGACCACCGCGGTCAACTCCGCGGGCGCGAACGGGCTGTTCTACGGGGGCGGGGGAGGCCAGATCGGCAGGCAGGCCGTCGGGGTGCTGGTGGCCGCCGGGTACGCATTCGTGGTCACCTTGGGGCTCGCCTGGCTAGTACGTGTCACGATGGGGTTCCGGGTGGCCCCCGAGGTCGAGGCCGAGGGCATCGACGAAGCTGAGCACGCCGAAAGCGCGTACGGGTTCTCGCCGCTCACCACGACGGCCCACGGCACGGTGCTGCCGTCCCGCCCGGTGACTCACGAGGAGAGCGCGACATGATGCTGGTGACCGCGATCGTCAAGCCGTTCACGCTGGGCGACGTCAAGGTCGCGCTGGAGCGCCTCGGCGTGCTCGGGATGACGGTCAGCGAGGTGCAGGGCTACGGCCGGCAGAAGGGACACACCGAGGTCTACCGGGGCGTGGAGTACGCGGTGGACTTCGTGCCCAAGATTCGGGTCGAGGTGGTGGTCGACGAGGCGGAGGTGGACAAGACCATCGACGCGCTGATCGAGGCGGCTCGGACCGGAAAGATCGGGGACGGGAAGGTCTGGGTCACTCCGGTTGAGACCGTGGTCCGGGTGCGAACCGGGGAGCGCGGTCTGGACGCCCTGTGACGCAGGCCCCCGCCGAGCGCAGGTTGAGCTTGATCGCCATTCGACGGTATCGCTCGTCGTTGACTCGCCTTGGCGTGCCGCAGATCTCATTGATTTGAGGTGGAGATCAACTCGGCTTTTTGTGAGTCTGTATCCGGAGGTGTAGCGCCAGAGCAACGTCCGCTTCTGATGAGCGGACGCTCGACGACGGCCGCCGTTGGCCAGCCGCGCATGTCGATCCCGCTGTGAGGCGGAGCCGCTCCATTGACCGCCTGAGCGACCAGCCGGGTGGCAGGCCGAGTGGCTAGGGTGTGCGCATGGCTTCTCCTGCTACCCGCTGCCGGACGGTGACCCGGTTCCACCGGCTGCAAAGCCAGTCGCGATTCGTGCGTGCCTGACACCGGACGTGGTTGCCGAGTTCGACCGCGAGTGGGAGATCGTGCTGGAGCGCGCCAAGCAAACCAAGGACCTTGCCGGAGTGCACGACTTGCTGAACAAGTGGCGGCACCTCGCCTACGCTGAGCTGAAGGAGCCCGGGAGTTACTTCCGTCTGCGAGCCACTGCGGCACACACGCTGGCGATCGGCAAGGCTCCGCCCGGCAGTGTGCCGGGTGAGGACATGAAGGCTTTGATTCGCTAGCGGTTGGGCGAGCACGTGTAGGCTTGGGCTCAAACGGTCGTAGCGACAGACCATTATCTTAGCAGATTTTGCTTCTGCTAAGGTACCGCCTTTCCGGGGATCTTCTGGGGGGATGATGGATGAGTGGGGCCGAGCCTTT
>JBBPZY010000182.1:0-4113 GCA_038276315.1 Mycobacteriales bacterium | reverse complement strand
GTCCGGCTTGATCCCGGTCTGGGCGAACTTGGTGAGCGAGGCGTTCTCCCGCTCGGCGTGGCTGTCCCACTCCCGGTGCAGGTCGGCGCGCCGGGTCCGGATCAACTCGTCCATCCCCTCCAGCACCGGCTGATCGGCCTGCGGCTTGGTGATCAGCAACTCCTCCAGCACCGCCTCAACCACAAAGTTGGCTGAGTCCGGCACTGGCACACTGATGCCCAGCTGCTTGCGGATCGCCTCGTGCTTGCGCAGCAGCACCCGCATGACTATCTCGTCGATCCGATTGTCCGCCCCGATGATCGTCACGGCGCGCACGACGTCGCGGGGCTGTCCGAACCGATCGACCCGGCCTTCGCGCTGCTCGTGGCGGGTCGGGTTCCAGGCCAGGTCGTAATGCACAACGGCCTGGAAGTGCTGCTGCAGGTTGACGCCCTCGGAGAGGCAGTCTGTGGCGATCAGCACATGCCGGCCGTCGGTGTCGGTGAGCTCGGCGATCCGGGCTTCCCGGTCGGTTGGCGGCAGCGCGCCGGTCACACATTCAACGGTGGCGCTGCGGCCCAGCGAAATCCGCAGGTGTTCGGCGACGTATTCGGCGGTGTCGATGAACCGGCAGAAGACCACCGGGTCGTCCCCCTCGGCCAGCAGTCCCTGCACGACGCTGTCCAGCATCGCCAGCTTGGCGTCCGGCTCGCCCGTGAGTTTGTCGGCGCGCCGGGCCAACTCCAGCAACCGGCGCCGTTCCGGGCTGTCACTTCCTTCTATGGCGCCCTCCGGTGCGTCGTCGGCGCCGGGCACGACGTCGAGCGCATCAGCGGCCTCAGCCTCCGCGAGGTCGAGCACCGTGGCGCGGCCAAGGGTGTCAGCCTCCTCCATGGTCTGCGCGTCGACGGCTCGCGCTCGGGTGCCCAGGGTCGCCGCCGCAGCCCTCGGAGATGACGCGAGTGCCCGCAGCAACCCGAGGGCCGACCAGTACCGCACCCGCTGCCGCAGCTGCCCGCCTGAGTTGTCCCGCACGGTCTCCCGTGCGTAAGAGAGCACCGAGTCGAAGAGCTTCCGGTAGTCGTCGGTGAGGTAGTAGCGCTGCTCTTGGATCAGCCGGTCGGACGGGAATGCGGTCTCCTGCTCCAGGAACTTGCGGATGTGGCTGCGTCGGCGCTGGACCATGTGCCGCGCCAGCCGCTCGCGCCCCCTCGCCGCGGAGAGATCGAGGTTGGCCAGTTCGGGATCGAGGAGGCCGATTAGGTTGCGGAAACCCTCTTCCTTCCCGCTGTGCGGAGTGGCCGTTACCAGCAGCAGGTGCCGCTGGGTGTCCGCCGCGAGCTTGCGCACCAGCTCGTAGCGCAGTGTGCGGCTGCGGCTGCTCGACCCATCGGCCACGCAGCCATGCGCCTCGTCGACGATGACCAGGTCGGGACAGCCATGAATGAACAGGTCGCGGTGCCTCGGGGACTTGATGAAGTCGGTCGAGACGACCGTGTACGGGTAACGGTCGAAGATCCACTCATCGTCGAACAGGCCCCGCTCCAGCTTTTTGACGGTGCTGGAGAGCACCAGTTCCGCGTCGATCCGGAACTTGCTCGCCAGCTCCCCCTGCCACTGCTCGGCGAGTGCCGGGCTGCAGAGCACGGCGAGCCGGCTCGCGCTGCCCTGCGCCAGCAACTCGGCGGCGATGAGTGAGGCCTCGATCGTCTTGCCGATGCCGACGTCGTCGGCGATCAGTAGCCGCACCGTCTCCTGGCGCAGTGCCATGAGTAGCGGCACCAGCTGGTAGGGCCGCGGCTCGACCGCGAGACCAGCCAACGACCGGAACGGTCCGGCGGTGCTCCGGAAGCCGATCTGCAGGGCGGTGCGGAGCAGCCCGGCGCTCACCGCGTTTCCGGCGTCCTGCGCCTGCGGGGGCGGGAACTCAGCGTGGTTGACCTGCTCGATGCCCGTGAGGATGCCGGCGACCTCGTCGTCACCCCCGCCGAGCGGACGCACCACCAGCAGCTCGGGATCCGAACCGGGTAGCACGACCCACTCGCGACCACGTGCCTGCACCAACGACCCCGCAGCGAATGATTCTGCGCCCATTGACCCCGCGGCAAATGACCGCGCGCCGATTGACCCTGGGGCCACTCGATTCACTGACCGACCCTTCGACTGATTCCGAACACGCTCGGGTACTTCTGAGCGATCTTCGAGTATGTCGCGCCGTACGGGATTCGTATTACGCTCCAGCCCGCATCGCGAAGATCATCCGCAGCGTCCTCGTCGTGGCCGGGCTCGTCAGTATTGTCCGGACCGTCCATGAAGATTCCGACGGGTCCAGTCAGGGTGCGGTACACCAGATCGGGCTGGGCACTGAGATCGGAAAGGCCGGCAATGTCGGGGCCTAGCTCGTCAGGGCAGCGGTACTCCATCTCCTCCAGCCACCGCACGAAGCCGGTGCACGGGCTGTCTGGCATGAGGTCGATGGAGCCCCAAGCGTCTTCAGTGCTGCGTTGCGGACCGCTGCGGGTGGTCTGAGCCGTGGCGCAGGCCAGCAGCAGGTCACGAGCCAGGTGCCTGTCGATCAGCAGGTGACTGCCCTGGTTGCGGTAGGACAGCAGGCAGTCGTAGCAGGCGCGGGCGCAGCGCTCCCCGGTCCGGTCCAGAATGCCGCCCCGATCCTCGCCGGTGTTCGGATCGAAGTGGCAGATCTCCAGCGCCCGGCGCGCAGCCCGGGCCAGGCTGTCTTCCTGCGCATCGACCAGGCGGCGCAGCACACCGGCGCCCCCCTCGGCGCTCTCGATGAAAAGCGCTCGGCCGAGCTGACCGTCGTCCGGCAAGAGCTCGCAGGACAGCTCGCTGTCCTCCAGCTGGAACTCCGCCTCAATCCCGCGTTCGAGCGCGTGCATGACGCTCAACGCGGTCTGCTCGTCGACAGGTCCGCGGGCGAACCGGGTGATCAAGATGTTGCGGCGGTCCTCGACATAGGGGATGACTTTCTGCTTGCGCGGCACCTCCCCGGCTTCCTGAAGTTCTGCCGTGTCGGGGGTGGCGTCGAGGGCCTGGCGCTCCGACAGCCAGTAGCCGGTCTGCACATTGATCCAGTACCCCGCACTGTCCCCAGCGGCCTTGCGGCGCCGCCGGCCTAGATTGGTCACCCGAACGGTTGCCGTGTCGCCGTAGCGGAGTTGCAATACCGGCCCATGCTCGGAGTCGGCCGTAGCGTCGATCCGGCCGGGTCGGGCTCCGTGATCGTTGAACCGGTACGAGGTCACCAGATCGAATCCCGCCCAGCGACGCTCTTCTTCGTCGGAGGAGATGCGGTCGCGACGAGCAGCCTTGACGGTCTGCAGCCGCAGCAGACGGTGCATGGTGCGGCCGAGCCGGCCGTCGCACGACTCGCAGACGTCGATACCCACTTCCTGGCCGTGCAGGTAGCCGCAGGCAACGCAGTGCCGAGCCGCGTTGGTGTCCAGACCGTTGCCGCCCTGCTCACCCGGGGTGAGCTGTACCTGGTTTACCTGGTAGCGCAGCCCTTCGTGGTAGATCAGCGCACCTGGCCCGAACTCGTTGATCGCGATGAACCGGGGACGGTGGATGAACTCTGCGTCTTTGGGGACGCCGCGACGGCCCGGAACGTAGGCGCGCAATGGCAGGCGAGGGAACGAATAACCCGGAAGGAAGCCTTCGGAGGCGAGGTAGCGGTAGGAGTAGAAGTCTGTCTGCAGGTCCTCGGTGTCCTCATTGCGCAGTAGGCGCAGCTGATTCTCAGCCTCGCGGCGCCGCCTGGTGGCGATATCGCGGGTCTTCTGGCTTCCAGAGTGGTCGAGGATGATCCGGTTCTGCTCGGCCTGCTCCTCCCACGCAGCGCGGTAGAGCTCGCGCCAACGCTGAAACGACCTATCGAGTTCCTGGGGCGCGTCCTCGACCACGCGGGTGATCCACTCGTCATGCCACCACGAGGTGTCGCGAAGCTCAACCTCGGCGAGCTCGGCGAGGACTCGGCGGGCGCGGTGCGCGGCCCGCTCCCGGGCGCCGGGGTCGTTGCTGTCCCGCTGGATAGCGGCGGTGAGGGGATAGTTCTCCGCCGACACGTCGAGGATCTTGGCCACGGACCGGTCCAGTGCGATATCGGTCTCCGCC
>JBBPZY010000181.1:0-14113 GCA_038276315.1 Mycobacteriales bacterium | reverse complement strand
GACACCCGCGAGGTGTCCGCCGCCCCGGACCACACCGGCGCCGGCGCCGGTGTGGTCCGGCTCTCAGAGCGGGAGTGCGGGTTGCTGGCCACGCTGGCTGGTCGACCCGGACAGATATTCAGCCGCGCCGACCTACTCACCGGCGTGTTCACCGAGGCTGAAAGCCCGATCGTGGTCGACACCTACGTGCACTATCTGCGGCGCAAGCTCGGGCGAGGCATCGTCGACACCGTGCGCGGCCGCGGCTACCGCCTGGGCCGGGACCCGCGACGATGACGCGGGCCTCCGGCGTCGAATCCGTGCTGCTGCGCCGGGCGGCTCTCCGGCTCGGGTTGCAAGCCGCGTTGCTCGCCTCGGCGATCGTCGTCCTGCTGTCCGCCGCCGCCGTGGCCGTGGTACTCAGCAGCCAGCGCCACGCCGCCACCACGCTGCTCGACGCGGCCGTCACCCGCGCCGACGACGCCGTCGACCCGCCTGCCGGGATCTGGCTCGCTCTACAAGGGCCCGAGGGGAAAGCGGTCACCCAGGGCATGCCCGCGGGGCTGCCCGACGCCGGAGCGATAGCCCGGGCCACCACGGCTGGCGCCCGGGAGTCCGCAGAGGTCCGGATCGGCAACGTCGACTACCGGATCGAGACCCTGCGCCAACCTGACGGCACGATCGCGCAGGGCGCCCTGGACCTCACCGCCAACCACACCGAACGTGACCAGCTGATTGTCACCTTGCTGGTCTGTAGTGGGATCGGGCTGCTGCTCGCCGCTGCAGTCGGGACCTGGCTGGGGCACCGCGCACTGCGGCCGCTGTCAGCCGCCCTGACTTTGCAACGCCGGTTCGTCGCCGACGCCGGGCACGAGTTGCGGACCCCCGTGACCTTGCTCAGCACCCGTGCCCAGCTGCTCCGGCGGCGGCTGCGCAGTGGTCTAGAGGCCGGCACCGGGCCCGCTACGTTACTGCCCGACGTCGAGGGCATCATCGCCGATAGCAACCGGCTCGGCGAGATCCTCGAGGACCTGCTGATGGCCGCGGACCCGGTGGCCTCGCAATCCCGTCAGCCGGTCGACCTCACCGAGCTCGCCAGCGGGGTCCTCGCCGCGGCGGCCGCGCAGGCGGCCGAGCGGGACGTCCGGCTGACCGGCCCGAAACCCGATACCGGACCGGTCCGGGCGCCGGGCTCTCCGGTCGCGTTGCGGCGCGCGGTCACCGCCTTAGTGGATAATGCCGTGCAGCACGCCGAGCACGAAGTGACCGTGGCCGTGCACGCGCGCAATGGGCATGTCCTCGTCGACGTCTCCGACGACGGCCCGGGGATCGATCCCGAACTGGCTCCGCGGCTGTTCGAGCGCTTCGTCTCCGGCAGGCCTGGGCCGTCGCAGAGCAGGCGGCGTTACGGGCTGGGTCTGGCGCTGGTGAGCGAGATCGCCGGGGCCCACGGCGGGCGGGTGGAGCTGCTCGAACGATCCGAACCGGGGGCGGCCCTGCGCATCCAACTGCCCGGTTAACGGGTGAGCCGTTGGCTGGTCGTGGGTCAGTCCCACCGGCGAAAGCCGCCTTCGGTGTTGATGGTCTGTCCGGTGACCCAGGCTCCGTCGTCGGTGACCAGCCAGGCGATGAGCCGAGCGGGATCGTCGGGTACGCCCCTGCGTGCTTGGGGGAAGCGGTGGCGGAGGGCTTCGCTGGCCTCGGGTGTTACGTAGCCGGTGTTCACCGGCCCGGGGTTGATGGTGTTGAGGGTGATCGCCTGGTCGGCGAGGTGGTCGGCCAGGGTGCGGGTGATGGAGGCGAGCGCGCCCTTGCTCGCGGCGTAGGCCACTTCGCCACGCATCGGACCGAGGTCTTGCCCTGAGGTCATGAAGATGATCCGACCGCCGGGTCGGCCGTCGTGCTGGGCGGCGAAGGCTTGGGCCAGCAGGATGGTTGAGCGGGTGTTGACGGCCCAGTGCGTGTCGAGCATGCCCGCGTCGAGTGTGCCCAGCGGCCCATCGTCGCCGCTGCGGGCGTGGTTGCACACGAGGATGTCGAGGTGTCCGAGCGCGCTGGCCGCGGTGGTGATCAGCTGATCCGGCGCGTCGGGGGCGGCGAGGTCGAGCTCGCCGTGATGGAGGGTCGCGTCGCAGGTCAGCATGGCGGTGACGCTGTCGATGACCCGCGAGGGCCTTCGGGGTCGGCTCCCCAGGGCTGATCGTGGTCGTGCGGGGCGTAGTGATGCAGGAACAGGCTGGCGCCCAGCGCAGCGAGCCGGCGGGCGATGGCGTGTGCGATTCCGGCGCGGCGGCTTGCGCCGGTGACCAGGGCCACCCGGCCGCGTAGCGGTAAGAGCCCTGGTTGGGGCGGGTGGTCGGGGGACTCAGGCACGGTCGTGGGCCCGTTCAGCTCCCGAACAGCGCGGGGATCTTGACCAGGAGCTCATAAGCCCCGTAGCCGAATGGCGCTAGCACCCAGAGCCAGGCCAGGGCCATCAGCGGTGCCCGGTTGAGCGGCTCGGCGGCCGGGATGCGGTCGCGGATCTCGGTCACGGCATACCTCTCTCCGCCAGGCTCGCGGCCCCCCGCGGCGCAGCGGGTTCGTGGAACTTCGGTTCTACCGGTCGGATCAGCTCGTTGGCCACGAATCCGACCACCAGAAGCCCGATCATGATCGAGAACGACAGGATGTACTTGGCGGGGCCGGTCTGCCCGGCCCGGGTCTGGGCATCGGCGATGGCGTTGACGATGAGCGGCCCGAGCACACCCGCAGTCGACCAGGCGGTGAGCAACCGGCCATGGATCGCACCGACCTCGAAGGTGCCGAACAGATCCCGGAGGTAGGCCGGGACGGTGGCGAAGCCGGCCCCGTAGAAGGAGATGATGAGCAGCGTGCAGACGAGGAAGACCACCTTGTTGGCGTTGGTGGTCAGCACGATCGCCAGGTAGAGCAGCGCCCCGATCCCCAGGTAGCAGCGGTAGATGTTCTTGCGGCCGATGCGATCCGATGCCGACGACCAGATAAACCGGCCGGACATGTTGGCCAGCGAGAGGATGGCGACGAAGCCGGCCGCGGCCGACGCCAGCGCCGCTTTGGAGGTTGCGGTCGGGAAGAAGTCCTGGTAGATCGGCGCGGCTTTCTCCAGGATGCCGATACCGGCGGTGACGTTCAAGCAGAGCACCACCCACAGGCACCAGAACTGCGGGGTGCGGATCGCGTTGCGGGCCGAGACGTTCGCGGTGGTGACCAACGTCCTGGACTGTACGACCGAGGGGTCCCAGCCGGCTGGTTTCCAGCCCTCTGCCGGTACCCGCACGAGCAGCCAGCCCATCGACATGAACACCGCATAGACCAGTCCGTGGATGAGGAAGGCCTTGGCGATGCCGGCAGTGCCCTGACCCGCCGCCGCGGTGGTCACCCCGAAGGCGTTGAGCATCTGCGCGGACCATGGCGACGCGATGAGCGCGCCACCGCCGAAGCCCATGATCGCGATGCCGGTGGCCATGCCGGGGCGATCGGGGAACCACTTGATCAGTGTGGACACCGGGGAGATGTAGCCGATGCCCAGCCCGATGCCACCGATCACGCCGTAGCCGAGGATGACCAACCAGTACTGCCGGGTGGCCACGCCCAGCGCCGAGACGAGGAAACCGGAGGAAAAACAGCACGTCGCCACGAACATCGCCCACCGCGGACCGTTGCGCTCGACTCGGGTGCCGAACAGTGCCGCGGACACCCCGAGCATGACGATGGCCAGCTCGAAGGGGATCGCTGAGAGCGTCCCGTTGATCCCCAGCGACTTCTCCAGGGCCGGTTTGAACACGCTCCACGAGTACGCCTGCCCGATCGCCAAGTGCACCGACAGCGCCGCCGGGGGGACCAGCCAGCGACTCCAGCCGGCGGGTGCGACGATGCGAGAGCGGGCCAGGAAACCGACAGCCATCACGACCACCTCCACGCCGAGATCGTGACCCGAACGGTAATGATCCGATCACCCTGTGGCTAGCGTCGCCACGGTCACGGCTACGTCACCGGGGCTCGGCGGGCGGGTCTTGGCCCGTGGCGATCGTCCTCTGGACCCAGGCGACGTCGTGCCAGGTGCCGTGCTTCCAGCCGATGCGCCGGTAGGTTCCGACCGGCTCGAAGCCCATGGCGCGGTGCAGGCCGACGCTCGCGTCGTTCGGCAGCGTCATGCCGGCGACTGCGGTGCGGAAGCCGCGTTCGGCCAGACGGTCGAAGAGCGCGTGGTAGAGCGCGCGGCCGCCGCCGGTTCGCCGCCGGCCGGGCTCGAGATAGACGCTAACCTCGCACGACCAGCGATATGCCGCGCGCGAGTTGAACGGACCGCCGTAGCATTAGCCCACGACGCGGCCCTGGTCCTCGAGGACGACCCACGCATGCGTGCGCAGGGCCGTGGCGATGCGCACAGCCATCTCCGCCGGCAGTGGTGGGTCGTACTCGAACGTGATCGCGGTGTCGGTGACGTACGGAGCATAGATCGCCACGCACGCCTCGGCGTCACGCTCCGACGCATCTCGAACGTTCGAGCTGCCGCCACTCATGGGAACGATAGTAGCCATAGGCGACTCTATAGTGAACAACCATGGTGGACTCGCTCTCCGCGTCCCTCGCCGCGACGTTGCACGCCGCCCGGCTCGCACGCGAGCTCTCGGCCAGTGCCCTCGCCGAGCGCTCTGGCGTCTCGCGGGCGATGATCGGCAAAGTCGAACGCGGCGAGGCGCAACCCACCGCCGCGCTCCTGGGCCGCCTGTCGGGCGCGTTGGGCATGACGCTGTCCGAGCTAGTGGCCCGCGCCGAAGGCGACGATCGACGACTCGTGCGCGCCGCGGACCAACCGACCTGGACCGATCCCGACACCGGCTACCGTCGCCGCGCGGTGTCGCCGGCCACCGGCCGGCCGCTCGAGCTCGTCGAGGTCGATCTGCCCGCCGGCACGGAGGTCTCCTACCCCGCCGACGCCTACGCCGTCATCCATCAGCAGATCTGGATGCTTGAGGGCCGCCTGCGCTTCCGCGAAGGCGACACCGAACACGAGCTCGACGCCGGCGACTGCCTCCAACTCGGCCCACCGGCACCGTGCTCGTTCATCAATCCGACCCGCGAGACCTGCCGCTACCTCATCGCGCTCACCAATCGACACGCCTGACCGGCGCGCTCACGGGACGCCTCTGGCACCGTCTGCCGCATGGTCATTGAGTTCCGGAGCTACCAGCTCGATGACGAGCCCGCCTGGACGTCCGTGCCGGCGTTAATCGTGGTCGGTCGAGACGATGAGTTCACCCCTGTCGCTGTCGCGGAGTTCATGGCGCGACTCATCCCACAGGCAACGCTGGCAGTGATCGACAGTGCGGCCCACATGCCGAATCTGGAGCGGTCCGCGCAATTCAACCGAGTGCTGCACCGCTTCCTGGCACTGAGTGCGGAATCAACCGGACCGTGCATGGTCTCGTCGGGCTTGGGCGAAGCGCTGCTAGTAGGCAAAGAGCGATGACGATCAGCGCTCAGTTGGGTGGTAGCTGGGCGAGCAGCTTGTCCAGGGTGACCGGGAGGTCGCGCACCCGGACTCCGGTGGCGTGGTGCACAGCATTGACCACGGCCGCGGCGGTGCCCACGATCCCGATCTCGCCGATTCCCTTCGAACCCATCGCGTTGACGTGCGGGTCGTACTCATCGATCCAGTGCGCCTGCACGTCGCCGACGTCCGCGCAGACGCTGATGTGGTAGTCGGCGAAGTCGTGGTTGACCACGTGGCCGAATCGCGGGTCGAGCACGCTTTGCTCGTGCAGGGCCATCGACAGGCCCATTGTCATGCCGCCGATGAACTGCGAGCGCGCGGTGCGCGGGTTGATGATCCGGCCCGCAGCGAACACCCCGAGCAGTCGCGGCACCCGGATCTCGCCGGTGTCAGCGTGCACCCTCGCCTCGACGAACTGCGCCCCGAACGCGTGCATCGCGTACTTGCCGGTGGGCGGCCCGACCGACCCGTCAGCCGCGTCCCCGTCGGCGGGTTCGGCGCCGAACTTGTCCCGGAAGGCTCGGGCGGCCTCGACGACCGCCGTGCCCCACGTTGACATGCCCGAGGATCCACCGGCCACCGACGCGACGGGGTAATCCGTGTCCCCGATACGCGCGTCGACGTCGTCGACGTCGACGCCGAGGGCGTCAGCCGCGATCTGCGGCAGCGTCGTCCAGGTGCCGGTGCCGAGGTCGGCGGCGCCGATTTCCACGACGTAGCGGCCCCGCTCGTAACGCAGTGTCGCGGTCGAGACGGCCATCCGGTAGGTCGGGTACACCGAGGCGGCGACACCCGTGCCGACCAACCAGTCACCTTGCCGGCGTACCCCGGGTGCCGGGTCCCGGTCAGCCCAGCCGAACCGATCTGCGCCCTCGCGCAGGCAGGCGACCAGATTGCGGCTAGACCACGGTTTGCCCGAGTCGGGATCGACCGAGGGCTCGTTGCGGATCCGCAGCTCGATGGGGTCGAGGCCCAACTGCTCGGCGAGCTCGTCCAGTGCGACCTCGGGGCCGAACATGCCGGGGCACTCGCCCGGGGCCCGCATCCACGACGGCACCGGCACGTCGAGTGCGGCGAGCCGGTGGGTGGTGCGACGGTTCGGCGCGGCGTACATGGAGCGAGTCGGCATCCCGGTCTGCTCGGCGAACTCCTTGATCCGCGAGGTCTGCTCGACGACATCGATCGCGATCGCGGCCAGGCGCCCGTCCCGGTCGGCGGCGAGCTGCATCTTCTGAATGGTCGGCGTGCGGTAACCCGCGAGGAAGAACATCTGTTGGCGAGTGAGCGCGAGTTTCACCGCCCGGCCGGGCGTAGCACGGGCGGCCATCACGGCCACCACGACATGGGCGTGCGGCGTACCCTTCGAGCCGAACCCGCCCCCGACGTACGGGCAGATCACCCGCACCTGCTCGTTGTCGAAGCCAAACACCTTCGCGATCGTGGACCGGGCAGAGTGCACGCCCTGCGACGAGTCCCACATCGTCAGCGATCCGTCCCACACAGCAGTCGTCGCGTGCGGCTCCATCGGGTTGTTGTGGTACATCGCGGTCGTGTATGTCTGCTCGAACGAGATGGGCGCGCTTGCCATCGCCGCAGCCACGTCGCCGGCAGCGGTGTCGGTGGGATAGGACGGGTTGACCTTGTCAGGCTTGTACAGATCGGCCCGGTCGGCGGACAGTTCGACGTCGTGCGGCTCCTGGGCGTAGGTGACCCGGACGAGCGCTGCGGCGTGGCCCGCGATCTCGGACGTCTCCGCGATGACCGCGCCGATGATCTGCCCGCGAAAGGCGATCTCGTCACTCTGCAGAACGGCGAGCTCTTTATCCTCGGTGGACGCGAGCCGTTCTGCATTGGCTGGGGTGAGCACCGTGATCACCCCATCGACGGCCCGCGCTGAGTCGGTGTCAATCCCGGTGATCCGACCGCGGGCGATGGTGGCCTGGAGCAGGTGGCAGTAGGCGGGCTTGCCGAGCGGGCCTTCATAAGCGAAGGGCGCGGTGCCGGTGACCTTGAGCTGGCCGTCCCGGCGTACCAGGTCCCGGCCCATCGCCCGAGCTTGCAGCGCAGTCATGTCAGGCCTCCTTGCGGGCGAGGCCGCGCAGTGTCGCCACTAGCGTGCGGGTGAGAAGCGGGATCTTGAAGGCGTTGCCGCCGTCGATACCGGCCTGCGCCTGGGCGTCCGCCAGCTCGGTCCGTGCCGCCGCGCGGTAGCTGTCATCGGACGCCGGTGCCCCGCGAAGTGACTCCTCGGCCTTGGTCGCCCGCCACGGCTTGTGCGCCACCCCGCCGAACGCGATGCGGGCGTCGCGGACAATCCCGTCGGCGACGTCGAGCGCGGCGGCGACCGACACCAACGCGAACGCGTAGGACGCACGGTCGCGGACCTTGCGGTAGGCCGAGCGGACCGCGATCGGCAGTGGCGGGAGGTCGATCGACAGGATGAGCTCGCCATGTTCGAGGACCGTGTCGCGTTCGGGGTGCTGCGCAGGCAGCCGGTGCAGGTCCACGAAGGGGATCCCGCGTTCCCCGGCGGCTCCGAGCACCCTGACTTCGGCGTCCAGAGCGGCCAGCGCGACCGCCAGGTCCGACGGGTGGGTGGCGATGCACTGCTCGGACGCTCCGAGGATCGCGTGGTATCGGGTGTAGCCACCGATCGCCGAGCATCCTGAGCCGGGCCTGCGTTTGTTACAGAGAGTTGTGACGTCCTGGAAGTAGACGCAGCGGGTGCGTTGCAGCGGGTTGCCGCCGGTGCTGGCCATGTTGCGCAGCTGCCCCGAGGCTCCGGCGAGCAGCGCCTGCGCCAGAACCGGATAGCGCTCCCGGACGCGGCGGTCGGCGGCCAGGTCACTGTTGGGAACCGCCGCGCCGATGCGCAAGCCGCCTGCGCCATCGTCGATGATCTCGTCGGAGGTTGCCGCGGTGATGTCGACGATGAGATCCGGTGTGGCGACACCGAGCTTAAGGTGATCCACGAGATTCGTCCCGCCGGCGAGGAACACCGCGGTCGGATCGGCGGTCACACTGCGCACCGCGGTAGCGGCGTCACCGGGGGCCTGGTAAGCGAACGGTTTCATCGTGGCGCCACCTGCCCGGCCGCGTCCTGCACCGCGGGCACGATATTCGCATACGCGCCGCAGCGGCACAGATTTCCACTCATCCGTTCGGCCACCTCGTCGTGGTCGAGCTCCGGCTCGGACGCCATGAATATGGTGGCCGCGCTCGGCCAACCCCGCGCGAACTCGTCCAGCATCCCGACCGCCGAGCAAATCTGCCCCGGGGTGCAGTAGCCGCACTGGAACGCATCGTGGTCCAGGAATGCCTGTGCGACCGGGTGCAACGCGCCGTCGTGACCTAGACCATCGGCCGTGACGATCTCGCAGCCCCCGTGCGCGACCGCCAGCGCCAAGCAGGCCAGCGCCCGGCGGCCATCGATCAGCACCGTGCAGGCACCGCATTGGCCGTGGTCGCAGCCCTTCTTCGGGCTCATCTTGCCCAGCCGCTCCCGCAGCAGATCCAGCAGCGTCATCCGAGTATCCACCACTAGGTGGTGCGGCGCCCCGTCGACGTAGAGGCTCAGTTCGGTGTCCACGGGACCGGTATTCCCCGACGGATTCGCGCTAATCCTGGGACTCGTACCTCGTCCACTAACCCCACCCCAAACCTGGCCGCCACAGCATTCACCGACGCAGCGTCCGACCACAGGTGAGGGCAGCTGCACCGCGCTCGGCACTACCCCCAGGGCCGTCCGGAATTCGGTTCGGGCAGGTGTGGGAATCCCCCGACGATCGCGAACCCATCGTCGACGCCGGCACTGCCCACCTCGACCGACTCACCTGGGTCACCCGCCGCCAACTCACCGAGCTCGTCGCCGAACTCTATCCCGACCGCCACGCCTCGGTGGCCGGCGTCATCCGGAACCTGATCGGCAACACCTGACGCTCGCCGCTGCTTCGCAGCATCCCTACACAGTGCCCAGGGCGACCACGCCGCGGCGTAATGCGCGTACCGCGGCGCCCGCCGCGACCCCGATCGCAGAGCTCTCCCCCTCGACACCGCGCACCTGGTCGAGCACGTCGACCACCTGGCGGCACCACCGGACGAAGTCTCCCGCGGACAGCTCGGCACCGTTGGTCTCAGCAGCGACCAACACCGCCGACAGTGACTCTCCTCGTGCCCACCGGTACACCGGCCACGCGAAACCCAGATCGGGTTCGCGGGTACGTTCGAGCCGGTACCGCCGCTCATCGGCTTCCAGCTCGGCCCACAACCGCACGGTCGCTACCAGCGCGTCGCTGACCGGGCCGGGAGGAACCCGGGGAGTGGCAGCGTCTCCGCGGGCCTCATAGACCAGCACTGAGATCACCGCTGCCAACTCGGCGGGCTCTAGACCATCCCAGATCCGCTGCCGCAGGCACTCCGCGGTGAGCAGGTCGGTCTCCGACCACAACCGAGCCAGCCGGCGGCCGTGCTCGGTGAGCTGCTCGCCGTCGAGGTAACCCCGCTCGACCAGCAGGGCGCGGATCCGGTCGAAGGCGCGGGCCAGCGAGTGTGTGGTGGCGGCGACCTGCTGGCGCAACGTGTCGGTCTCACGGTCCAACCGGTCGTAACGCTCGGCCCACCGGGCATGCGCCTCCCGGTCGTCGCACCCGTGGCACGGATGCGCTCGCAGCGCCCGGCGCAGCGCGGCCAACTCGGCGTCGTCAGCCGCCTCGCTGCGCCGCCGAGCCCGGGACGGCACCGCAATGCCGGTCTGGCGCAGTGCCGAGGCGAGGTCGCGGCACACCCGAGGAACACGGTGCTCGACCCGCTTGGGTAGCCGCATCCGGCCCAGCACCTCGACCGGGGTCGGGAAGTCGACCATCGACAGCCGGCCCGCCCAGCGGTCCTCGGTGAGCAGCAGTGGGCGGGGATCCTCGGCTGGGCCGTCGCCAGGATCGATCACTACGGCCAGACCCGACCGGCGCCCGCTGGGCACCGCGATGACGTCGCCCCGCTTGAGCGTGGCGAGCGACGCGGCCACCTCGGTGCGCCGCGCCGCACCACTGAGCCGGGCAAGTGCCCGCTCCCGCTCCGAGATCTGCCTGCGCAACTGGGCGTACTCAGCAAAATCACCCGCCTGGCAGACCATCGCCTCGGCGTAGCCCGCCAGGCCCTCGGCGTTGCTTTCAATCCGGCGGGCCAGCCCCACCACCGAGCGGTCGGCCTGGAACTGCGCGAAGGACTGCTCGAGCAGCGTTCGCCCGGCGGCCACCCCGACCCGATCGACCAGGTTGACGGCCATGTTGTAGCCGGGCCGAAACGAGCTGCGCAGCGGGTAGGTGCGGGTCGACGCCAGCCCCGCCACCTGCGTTGGGTCCACGCCTGGTTGCCACAGCACCACCGCATGACCCTCGATGTCGATACCGCGCCGGCCAGCCCGTCCGGTGAGCTGGGTGTACTCGCCGGGGGTGAGATCGACGTGGGCCTCCCCGTTGTACTTGACCAACCGTTCCAGCACGACCGTGCGGGCCGGCATGTTGATTCCCAACGCCAGAGTTTCGGTGGCGAACACCGCCCTGACCAACCCGCGGACGAACAGGTCCTCCACGGTCTCCTTGAATGCCGGCAGCATCCCGGCGTGGTGCGCAGCGACGCCCCGCTCCAGCGCGTCGCGCCACTCCCAGAAGCCGAGCACACCGAGGTCGCCCTCCGGCAGGTCCGCCGTGCGGGTGTCCACCACCCGGCGGATCTGCTCAGCCTCCTCAGGGGTGGTCAATCGCAGCCCGCTGCGGACGCATTGGTTCACCGCGGCTTCGCAGCCTGCCCGGCTGAAGATGAAAGTGATCGCCGGCAGTAGCCCGTCGCGGTCCAGCCGAGCCACCACGTCCACCCGGGCCGGTGGCCGGAATCGAGGTCCGCCGTGCCGCGGCCGATCCCACCCGCTGTGGCGCTCCACCTCCTGCACGCGCCGCACCAGGTGCGGGTCGACAGTGAGTCGGTCGTCAGTGGTGTTCTGGGCGAACAGGTCGAACATCCGCGAGCCGACCATCATGTGCTGCCACAGCGGCACCGGACGGTGCTCGTCGACCACCACCGAGGTGTCGCCCCGTACGTCGACCAGCCACTCGCCGAACTCCTCGGCGTTGCTCACCGTGGCGGACAGCCCGACCAGCCGCACGCTGTCCGGCAGGTTGAGGATCACTTCTTCCCACACCGCGCCGCGAAAGCGGTCGGCGAGGTAATGGATCTCGTCCATCACGACATAGGCCAGTCCCTGCAGCGTGGACGACCTGGCATAGATCATGTTGCGGAGTACCTCGGTGGTCATCACGACCACCGAGGCGCCGCCGTTGATCGAGGTGTCCCCGGTGAGCAGGCCGACGGTGCCGGCGCCATGCCGAGCCGCCAGATCGGCGTACTTCTGGTTGGACAACGCCTTGATCGGCGTGGTGTAGAAGCATTTTCCGCCTTGCGCCAGGGCCAGGTGCACCGCGAACTCGCCGACCACGGTCTTGCCTGCGCCGGTAGGCGCGCACACCAGCACTCCGTGCCCTTCCTCCAGCGCCTCGCACCCCGCGCACTGGAAGGGGTCAAGCTCAAAGGGCAGGCTGCCGGTGAACTCGTCAAGGCGCGGGAAGGCGGCCCGCCGGCGGGCCGAGGCATACGCTTCGGCTGGAGAGTTGGCCACCGTCCCAGGCTAGGCGACGACGGTGAGCGCCCCGGGTTCGCAGTGCACGGTCACCGGCAGGGTGCCCTGCGGCTCCCCGTCAGCATAGACCGGCCAGCCCGGGTCGCCGTCGATACGCACGCTTTCGCCGCGCAGGACGGTCACTTCCGGCTCGTGCACGTGGCCGCCGGTGCGAAGCGCGGGGAACACCCGCAGCAGCCGGCGCCGGCTCACCGCGGCGATGACGATCACGTCGAGCAGGCCGTCGGCCAGCGTGGCGGCCGGGCAGATCCGCAACCCACCGCCGTAGCTGGACCCGTTGCCGACCGCGACCAGGATCGCCTCCAGCGCCACCTCGGTGCCCCCCGTCTGCACACGCACCGGCCTGGGCGTTAAGGCGGCGAGTTCGGCCAGCACCGCCAGGTCGTACCGGCGCGGTCCGGCGGGCCAGCGCATCGCGTTGGCCCGCTTACTCACCGCCGCGTCGAAGCCGGTGCACAACACCGTGGTGAAGCCGGCAGCGCCCTCGATTCGGCCCAGGTCGATCCGCCGCCGCTGCCCGGCTCGCAGCGCCCGCGCGATGTGCCGGGCGGCCTGCACCGGATCGGCCGGGATGCCCAGCGCCGCCGCCAGGTCGTTGCCGCTCCCGCAGGGCAGTACCGCCAACGCTGTTGAGGTACCCGCGACGGCCTGAGCGGCCACCTGCGCGGTCCCGTCCCCGCCGAGCACAGCGAGCACGTCATCCCCGCGCTGCGCGGCTTGTGCGGCGACCCTGCTCGTTTCCGCCGCGTCGGCGGTCACTGTGGCGACCAGCTCCGGCACCACGGCGCGCAACGTGTCGGCCACCGTGCCGGCCACCCGCGTCGCCGCACCACGACCGGAATGCGGGTTGACGATCAGCGCGGCGCGCACAGCGCGGAATCCTACGGTTCACCAGCGGGCAGCCAATGGTGGTCGGGCACATGCTGAGCGTCGCGGGCTCCTAATTCCTTGCTGGAGCAGCCCGGGATGACCTGCGTGTCGTTGGTCCGTGCGACAGTGCATCGGCGAATGAGCGGCTCTCCGCAGGAGCTTACGAGTCGCTACACACTCGCGGGCTAGACCGCGCACTGTGCGCTGTACCCAACTCAACTGCGCAGTTCGGTGCCGTCGAAGAGGCCGAGGCACCGGAGGTGCTGGCGCGACATGTCGCCGAGGCGGTGCGTCGGGCAATGAAAGATCATCCACATCACCAGCGATTGGAGAAGATCAATCACCTGCTAGCCCAGATCACCGACGATGCCGATGCCGTGGTGGCGCTGGAGCAATTGCTCGCGCTGGCCATTCCCGAAGCACCTGGTGTCCATCGGCTGGTGGTGCGGCCGGCAACGCCGCTGTCGGACGTCGCATTGCTCACCAACACCCGCGGTGAGCCGTCGCTGGGCGCGGAACTGCGCGCCCAGCTGACCAGCGCCGACCGGGTTGACTTGCTCTGCGCCTTCATCCGCTGGCACGGCATCCGGATACTCGCCGATGAGCTCGAGACGCTGCGCAACCGAGGCGTGCCACTGCGAGTGATCACCACAACCTATCGAGGGGCCACCGAACGTCGAGCACTCGACGAATTGGTCCGCAAGTTCGGCGCTGAGGTGCGTATTCGCTACGACGCGCAGTCGACCCGGCTGCACGCGAAGGCATGGCTGTTTCGCCGCGACAGCGGTTTCGACACCGGCTATGTAGGTAGCTCGAATCTGTCGAGATCCGCGCTGCTGGACGGTCTGGAGTGGAACGTACGGATCTCCGCGATCGCCACGCCAGTGCTGGTGCGCAAGTTCGAAGCTACCTTCGACGTAACTGGTCAGGTCCCCGTGCTCGGCGTGGTGTCTTGATCTTGTCGTTCGTGGCGTTGATGATCTCGCAGTGCCTGGGATGCCGTCGGTTGAGGAGCTGCTGGAGCGGCTCGCGCAGCGCGATGAGCTGATCGAAGCGTT
>JBBPZY010000180.1:0-3511 GCA_038276315.1 Mycobacteriales bacterium | reverse complement strand
CGGCGAGCCCGAAGGGCATGCCCCAGCCGTTGCAGTGGAACATCGGCAGGGTATGCAGGTAGACGTCGCGTTCCCAGGCGCGGGTGTGCATGGCGAAAGTGACCGCGTTGATCCAGATGTTGCGGTGGGTCAGCTGTACTCCCTTGGGCCGCGCCGTGGTGCCCGAGGTGTAGTTGATCGTCGCGGTGGCATCCTCATCAGGCTCGGCCCACGGGCGCGGCTCGGTGTCGAAGCGCATCAGCTGCTCCTCGGTCTCGTCACCGAGGACGAAACGGTGCGGGGCAGCGACCGATTTGAGTGCGTCGTCGATCTCGGGGTCGACCAGCAGCACCGACGAGCCGCTGTGCGAAACGATGTAGTCCACCTCCTCGGCGCGCAGCCGGAAGTTCACCGGCACGCAGATGCGGCCGCTGGCCGGGACCGCGTGCAGTAGCTCGAGTAGCCGCGCCGAGTTGTGGCTGACCACGGCCACCCGCTCCCCAGCTCCAACCCCAAGCGCATCCAGACCGGCTTGCCAGGCCCGGACCCTGCTGCCCAGCTTTCGGTAGGTCAACGTCGGTACCGGTGGGGCCGGCTGGTCGGGTTCATCGACGACTGCGATGGACTGAGCGAAAGCTGCCTCGCCGCGGGCCAGGAAGTCGGCGACGGTCAAGGGCACCCGCATGGTTGCCACCTCCAGCATGGTCTCGTTCAGATGCGACGACCGGTCTCTTCGGCGGGCACCGTTGAATAGATGACCGGCAGACCACCTCAAATACATGTAGTACGAGGAATCTGCCTAGTGGGCTACCGTAACCACTTCCACCTGTGCGTAGCGGCCAACGGCGGCACACCCCACCCGACGCCAGCGTCAAGCCACCCGCGCCGGCGCGCTCCAGGCGCCAGGCCGACATGCGGCACGCTGTTGAGGGTGTTTTCGGCTGGTGACAGGCCTGCGTGCGGGTCAGTTCGGGCGATCCGATGAGCGCCGTTATGACGTTTTGATCGTTCTCAAGACTGCTGCCAGGATACCGCGGTCCGCTCCCCGACCGGTTGCCCACGCCGTCCTCCATCACCAGTTCGAGCGAGCGGGCAGGTACGCAGCGCTCGGTGAGTCGGTGGGCGTCGAGAGGACATCGTCAGCAAGAGTCATGTGCGGCGCGGCTAGGGTCGTGACCTGCGAGACCGGACTTGTTTGCTTACCTGCGTTTGCGAGAGCGGGTCGGGCTGGGAGTAGTGCCGATCAGATAGTCCCGGACCAAGCCGATCTTCTGGCCGGGGGTGGCGCGGCGGCTGGCGAGGATGATGAGCAGGACAGGAATCAGCAATCGGAGGAGCAGGTAGCAGTACACGGCCGCGGGAGGAAGTCCGGCGAGCAGGCCGCTCCCGGCGCCGAGCAGGCCGGTGCGGTCGGTGAGGAGCACGCGGAAGAAGGACATGACGGGGGCTCCGGGAAGGGTGCGGACGGTGCGGCCGGAGATCCCGCCCGAGCAGAGCACGCGGCTCGCGCTCGGTGAGCAGCAGGTTGGATCGTCGCTGAGCGCTGGAGCGGGGAGCGCGGCCATCCAAACCTCCGTTCATCGACAGTTGTCGTCTGATAGCGGATACTGTACCTCTAACGACCGACGTAAACTCGCCTACAGGCTGACATTGTGAACTAACTCATACAAAATGCAGGACTTTCCATCGCTTGATAGTGGAAGTTTTCAGCGATCGATGTCACGATTGCGGCATGACCACCACGCCCCAGCAGCCGAGGCTCGGCGACTGGCAGCGCCTCGGGAAGGCCATTGAGGACCGTCGGTTCGAGCGCGGGCTTTCACAGGAAGCACTCGTCAAGCGTGGCGGGCCGAGCCATCAGACCGTCCGCAACGTCGAGCGGGGCGTGTCCGCCGACTATCGGCCGACCACGTACCGCAAATTCGACCTTGCCCTTGACTGGCCGGACGGCACGACGAAGAAGATCCTCGACGGCACCGCCACTGAGGCCGATATCAAGGCCGTGGTGCCGCGAGCGATGGGCTCCACCGAGGAGATCGACACGGCCGGCGCCGCGAGCGCACAACTGGGCCGCCTCACCGCCCGTGCTAGCGGCTTCGAGAACACGGCTACGACGCTCGGTGGCCTCAGCGCCACCGCCGCCGAGAGGAAGAGGTTCACGGCTCCGCGCGGTGCAGGCATATCGCTCGGGGAGATGATCGAACGCATGGAACGCGGCGACGAGGAGGCCATCGAGGCGATGCGCCCGATCCTGAGTGCCGCTCAGGCAGTGGCCGCTCAGGCAGCGCAACCCGCTCTCGCTGCCCTTCGCGAATCGCTGCGGCCGAGCGTCGATGGGATGCATGCGAGCGTTCTGCAAGCAATACGCCCAGCGCTCGATGAGCTGCATGGCAGCGTGATGCGCTCGTTCGCCCTTGACATCGCCCCGGCGATGCCAGGAATCTCGGCGCTGCTGAGGGATATCGTCGGTCCCAATTCGGCCTTCGGAGCGATTGCTGGTGTCGCTAAAAGTCTCCAGCTCCAGAACGAAACGTCGATGAAGCTGGCCCTCAGAAACCTGGGGTCCATCTCGGCCGCCGCCGCGCCGATTGACGTTTCGGGCCTTCTCGGGCTACCCGACAATCTGCGGGCACTGGCGATCCCCCCGGCCGATCCAGAACGCATGGCGCTGTGGGAGGAGTTTGACCGGAAGGCCGACGCGATCGCCAAGGAGCCATGGTTCGACGAAGAGTCGGACGTGACGATCGAAGAGGCGTTGCGCCGCTACAACGAGGCGCACCCGAAGGAGCCGGTCGTCGCGCACCGGCATGCGGAACGTCACGAGACGAGCAGGGATAAGACCGCCGTGGACGTCGGGGCCTCGGCCAACACCGCGACGGTCACCACGACCGGGTTGGCTCACGACCCGACCGCGACCACCGTCGACGAGGTCGAGGAGTCGCTGCTCCCCGAGGTGATCCCGGGCAGGTGGGGAGCGGTTTTCGTTGCACAGCAGGATGTCGGTGACGTGAAGGACACGGCGCTCGTCGCGGAGCTCCTCGCCCGCGTCTCCAGACTCCCGGACTCAGACGAGCGCAGGATGCAGCTACGCGTGCTCAACAGCCTCTTCGAGGAGTTGCTGGACGACCAGGAGACGCACCAGCTGGCCGCTCGGCCTAACCACATGCGCCGCCTGGAGCACGTGCACCACCCCCGTTGACAAAGGAGCAGGACAGTAGGGAAGGCCACGCTGAGCTGATGGTCAGCTTTGGTGTGTGACGTGTCCAGGCGAGGCGCCGGAGGTCACCGCGTCGCCTGAGTATTGGCCGGTGCAATGAAGATTGAATAGCGGGGATAAACCGGGGGATGTACGCGGCCAGGGCGCGGCCAGGGCGCGGTCAGCTGGTAAGACCCGGCGGTTTCAATCGGTCATGGCGACACAATGTTCCGCGATCAGCGCTTCGAAGACTTCGACCGGTTTCCGCCAGCCTAGCGTCTTGCGTGGTCTGCCATTCAGTTCCGTTGCTACCTTATCAAGTTCTTCCTGGGTGTG
>JBBPZY010000179.1:0-5511 GCA_038276315.1 Mycobacteriales bacterium | reverse complement strand
TGGACATTTCCCATCCGACGAGGCGGCCATGAAGCTACTCTATCTCGGACTGCGAAACATTTCAAGTAAGAGAGGAGGCGAATCCGGAACCGGCACGTGTGGCTGGAAAGTCGCACTGACTACCCTGGTCGTTCTCTTCCCGGGACGACTCCCTCTGTGATAAGTTAAGCGAATCAGTCATCCGTGGCTTACACGGAAATCGTGACAAGCTCACTGGGCGGCGTCCCAGGCGGTGGTGCCATCGCGCAGGAACGCCGACAGCGCCGCCCCGTCCACGGCGGCCTCCGCCGCCGCGAGCTGGGAGGCCAGCCTGACCGGGTCGGCAGCGTCGGCAAGTTCCAGCAGCTTGGGGTGACCCTGGGCCAGGGTGAGCACCCGGCGGCCCAGCGCAGGGTTCGCCGCACCGGGTCCCCGCAGAGGCTCAGCCTCCGTGTGCAGCAGCGCGCGCAGGTGAGGCAATTCCCGGGCCAGCACCACGGATTCGTCCCGGGACAGTGCATGCACCGGCCGCGCAGCAACCCGGTGTCCTGGAGCAGAGCGCGCAGGCGGGGCAGGAATTGGTCCAGATCAGCCAGGGTGGCGATCTTGTCGACCATCGCGAACCCGTAGTTCCCGAGCTGTGCCTCCCAGGCCACCGCCAGCCACAGCAGCGCGTCACCGAACTGCTCCGGATCGGTGGGCGCGGACCAGAACGCCAGCGCCTCGAAGACCCGCTGGTGACGGTAGGCCAGCTCCAGCGCGCACGCCGTCTTCCCGGCACCAGCCATCCCGTGGAACACCACCGCGGTGCGCCCGGACTTCGGGGCCAGGGCGGCGCTGGCAGCAGCCATCGGTTCGGTGCGTCCTACGAACCGCGGCGGCTCCGGCGGGAATCCCGCCATCACTCGGTCCTCAGGATCGAGTGATGGCTTGCCTTTCGGAGGGGTGAGCACCATCCTAGCTGCCGAGGCTCCGAACAGCGCCGGGGTGGCCACCGAGAGCGCGGGCCGGTCCGGCGCCGGCGCCGGTCCCATCACCGCAGGCACGACCGCCGCGACGGCGCGATCCAGGGTCTGGTCCTGGCGAAATACCCGGTCGTAGAGTGCGTCGGCGAACCCGATCGCGAAGTCGTCGGTCACTGGGTAGCGCATCGCGATCACCGCGCATCCCAGCTCCGCCACCAACGCCCGCGCTACCCTCTCCGGGGTCGCCGGAGCGTCCTGAGCCGCTTGAGCCTCCAGTTCCGCGGCCGGGTCGTCCAACTCCAGCCAGCGCAGCGTCTCCGCGGTGGTCGCCGCTGCGGACTCGCACGCCGAAACCACCGCGAGCTTGACCCGCGACCGCAACGGTCGTAGCAACCTGATCAGCTCCGCGGTGGACACCGGATCCGCCGAGCCATCCGCGCGTTCTAGCAGGAGCCCAGCGCCACCGACCCGATCCACGCCCCCACCCGGCTCAGCAGTTCCGCCTCGCTGGCCACCCGACGGTCCGGATCGGCTCGCCACCGCGGAAACCGGTACAGATCGTTAAACGCCTCCACCTCGGCGGACTCCGGATCCAGCTCCACCCGGTGATCGGCCAGGGGAGCCCCCGAGTACTCATCAACCAGCAGCCACCGCCACCGATGAGGCCCGGCCACCTCCGCCGCCCGCAATACCAACCCCATCGAATCCCGATCCACCGTGGACACCGTGCCTACGCAGTATCACCCGTTGCACCTCGGCGCGAGCCTCGATTCCAGTCCAGCCTCGCATACGGGACTGTGCGATAGTCGTATACATGCAGGTAGACCGCGTTTCGGTGGCGATGGAGCCCGATCTCGGTGCAGCTGTGCGGGACGCGGCCGAGCGGGCAGGCGTGAGCGTCTCGGGCAGGCTGGTCCAAGCTGCTGCAGACCGGCTCCGTAACGACCTGCTCGGCGCAGCCCTCGACGCGTGGGAAGCTGAGGACGGGCCGTTTGGCGACGAGGAACTCGACGCCGCGGCCGCCACCCTCCGCATCGGGTAGCTGGCGGTGAAGGCGGGTTTCAGGGGTGGCGACGCAGGCCGATTCGGCGGGAGCGGCGATCTCCGGGTACCTGGCCGTTGGTCTCGACGCCCCGGCGGCGGCGTACCGCGGCGCTGGCCCGGGCGGCGGCGCCGGCCACTCGTCGCCGCAGCGGCGGGCGCAGCCCGAGGCGGCGCATGCTGCGCGCGGTGCGGCGGATCGCCCGGCGCTCGCGGGGCGCGACCTCCCAGGCCGAGGGATGCCGCGCGAGCCACCGGTAGCGGTAACTCGCATAGGGCACATGAACCAGGTACAGCAGCATCGCCACGCCCAGCGACGCGAGTGGGAAAGTGATCACCGCGGCGGCTAGGCCGGCGATCAGCGTCAGCAGGGGCGCGACCGCACGGGCCGGCACCCGGATGGTCTTCATCGACAGGGTAGGTAACCGGCTCACCATCGCCACGGCCACCGCGACCGTCCAAGCCGCCACGGCCACCGGCGAGGACCACCAGCCCCCGCCCAACTGGAGGAACACGGTCAGCGGCAGCAATGCCAGCAGCGCGCCGGCAGGGGAGGGGATGCCGATGAAAAATTCCTTGGCGAACGGCAGCGCGTCGGTGTCGTCGAGCAGGGTGTTGAACCGGGCCAATCGCAACACGACGCAGACGGTGAATACCAGCGCCACCGGCCACCCCACTCGGGTGCCGTGCAGCGCCCACACGAACAGCACGACCGCGGGTGCTACCCCGAAGGACACGCAATCAGCCAGCGAGTCAAGCTCGGCGCCGATCCGGGAGGTGGCGTCGAGCAACCGGGCCAGCCGGCCATCCAGCGAGTCCAGCAGCGCCGCGACCCCGATCGCGGCGAGCGCGTCGGTGAAGTTTCCATCCAGGGCGAACTTCAGCGCCGACAGGCCCGAGCACAGCGCCAACACGGTGATGACGTTGGGTAGCAGGCGGACTCCAGCGCCGGCGTTGGGCACGGTTTAGGCCTCCAAGGCCGGGGGTAGCCGCGCGAGTGCGGTCTCCCCGCCCACGGTGTGCTGGCCCAGGCGCACCAGCACGGAGCTGCCCGGCGGCAGGTAGAGGTCCACCCGGGACCCGAAGCGGATCAGGCCATAGGTGGCGCCGGCGGCCACCTTGTCTCCGGGTCGCACCGAGCAGACGATCCGGCGGGCTACCAGCCCGGCGATCTGTACTACGACGAGGTCGTGGCCGGTCGTGGAGCGCAGCAGCATGCTGGAGCGTTCATTGGCCTCGCTGGCTTTGTCCAAGTCGGCGGACAGGAATTTGCCTGCACGGTAGGCGACGTGGCAGACCTCGCCGTCGGTCGGGATGCGCTGCACGTGCACGTCGAACACGGAAAGAAACACGCTGACCCGCGGCCGCGGCCGGTTGTCGAGACCCAGCTCAGCGGGTACCGGGGCGGGCATCACACTGCTCACGGTGCCGTCCGCCGGCGCCACCGCGAGGCTGCTGTCCTGCGGTGTCACCCGCTGCGGGTCGCGGAAGAATGCGGCGCAACACGTGGTGGCGACGGCGCCCAGCGTTGCCGCGGTCGGGGACACCGTGCGTAGCAGCAGCGTCGCGGCTACCCCGGCGGCCACGAACGGCCTGCCAGCGGGATGCATCGGTGGGAGCGTCTCGCTGGTGAGATCCACCAGATGCCGCAGTGTCGCGGGAAACCGGGGAGACGCCATTCTTTTGCGAGATCCTCGACTGGAGTTGGTGAGCGACTGCCTACCGTACGCCCATAGCGCGGGGAGGCGGCGGCCGGGGAAACGGCACCGGGGAACCCCGTCCCCCGACGGAGGTCCCCGGTGCCCGTTAACCGTTCGTCTGCTCCCCAGCTTTCCGAACGGTTATCTCCCAGCGCGTTCCTGCGCCCCCCGACGACGCAGGAACCCCACGCCATTCTGGGACGGGATTGCTCACTGAGCCTTTGTTCACGCTCAGTGTGCTGCTGCTCACCCGCGATTCACAAGGTCTGTCCGGGTATCGTGGTTTTCTCATACCCGGCAGCTCAGGCTGCGCCGGTGCACAAGACCTCGATCTGCTCGCCCGCTTCAAGGTATGCCGTGGTCTCAGGAATGTCGATCAGGCAGTTCGACCTGGCCAGCGCCCCGAGCAGATGCGAGCCGGGACCCCCGACCGGGACGACGGTGCCCGCGCCCGGATCTAACGTGCCGCGTCGGAACTGTCGCTTATCCGCCGGTGAATCCAATGCCTCGGTCAACCGAGCCCTGGCCCGAGGTCGCTGCGCCGGCAGTCTCATCGCGGCTCGCAGCGCGGGACGGACGAACACTTCGAAGGACACCGAGGCGCTCACCGGGTTACCGGGCATCGCCGCCACTGCCACCCCGCGGTAGCGGCCGACGCCCTGCGGGGCGCCGGGGTTCATGGCCACCTTGGCGAACTCCACGCCCTGGCCGGTCATCGCGCTCTTGACCACCTCATAAGCCCCTGCGCTGACCCCACCGGAGGTCACCAGCAGATCCATCCCGGCCAACCGGGGGGCTAGTGCGGCCTCCAGCGCGGCGACGTCATCGGGCACGAAATGCATCAGCTGCGCCTCGCCACCGGCCTCCCGAACGGCGGCGGCGAGCATCGTGCCATTGGACTCGTAGATCTGTCCGTGCTGCAGGGGGGTGCCCGGTACGACCAGTTCCGAGCCGGTGGACAGCACCAGCACCCGGACTCGGCGGTGCACCGGCAGCTCGGCGTAGCCGACCGCGGCTGCCACCCCGAGCTGCGCCGGCCCCAGCACCGCGCCCGCCGGCAGCACCTCCGCACCGGCCGCGACGTCCCCGGCGGCCGGGCGCACGCTGTCGCCCGGCGCGCGAGGGGCGAAGATCTGCACCTGGTGGCGGCCACCGTCGGTGAGTTCCACCGGCACCACCGCATCCGCGCCGGGTGGGATCGGTGCGCCGGTCATGATCCGGTGCGCGGTGTGCGGCTGCAGCGAGGGCGAGTCGGTCCGCCCGGCGGGGATGTCCTCGGTGACCGGCAGCTGCACCGGCGCGTCGGCGGTAGCGGCTGCGATGTCCACCGAGCGCACCGCGTAGCCGTCCATCCCGGAGTTGTCGAAGGGCGGTAGTGCCACCGCCGCGGTGATCGGCTCGGCCAGCGCGAGGCCGGCGCACTCCACGAGAGGCAACCGGATCACGGCGGTGGCGGCCAGCAGAGCGGCCACCACCCGGCCGTGCTCGTCGACGGATCGTGGTTTCTGCGCGATGGTCACCCTGGGCATCCTGCCCGGTGCCACGAGCGCGCCCCAGTGAAGGTGGTGTGTCCACGACGGCACCGCCGGCAGGCGCGCCAGCTTGCACTCGAAGTGGTCGAGTGCTAAACCTGAGTTAGCACTCAGCCCCTTCGAGTGCCAGCTTGTAGCGACACACGTAACAACACACTGAGGTCGGGACGGTGAGTCCAGCAAGCGCTGGACGTCCGTCGCGGGCACCGAGCCTGGCCGAGCACCGTGTCCTTGCCGCGGACACCCCGCGGCGCCCATGACCGGAGGACCACACCGCAATGGCCAAAATGATCG
>JBBPZY010000178.1:0-19154 GCA_038276315.1 Mycobacteriales bacterium | reverse complement strand
CGTTCTCCTCACCGATCCGCACCGTGATCGTGCCCGAATCACGGGCCACGGCCAGCAGCTTGAGCACGATCACCTGCTCCTCCAACGCCTCGAGCACCTGGCGTAACGAACCAGGGAAGTCGGTGGCGTTTCGGGTGAGATTGGCGGTACCCCCGAGCAGCAACCGCTCCTCGGGATGTTCCACCAACGTCTCGATGAGAACCGTCGAGGCCCTGGTCATCGCGTCGCGGAGCTCAACCGGCGCCTGCTCGGGAAGGTCGGCCACGGCGACGGAGGCCTCCGCCAGCCGGCGCCCGGACAGCGCCTGGTTGAGCAGCGTTCGCAGCTTCGCTACCTGATCCTCGGTGATGACATCGCCCAGATCGAGTAGACGCTGATCCACCCGGCCCGCGTCGGTGATCAGCACCAGCATCAACCGGGCCGGGGTCACCGCGAGCACCTCAAGGTGGCGCACCGTGGACCGGCTCAGCGTGGGGTACTGGATCACCGCCACCTGCCGAGTGAGCTGGGCAAGCAACCGCACGCTGCGGCGCAGTACGTCGTCGAGGTCGACCGCACCGTGCAGGAAGGTCTGCACCGCGCGACGCTCCGCCGCCGACAGCGGCTTGATCTCCGAGAGCCGGTCGACGAACAGCCGGTAGCCCTTGTCGGTCGGCACCCGACCGGCGCTGGTGTGCGGCTGAGTGATGTAGCCGTCCTCTTCCAGCGCCACCATGTCGTTGCGGATGGTCGCACTGGATACCCCGAATTGGTGGCGCTCCACCAGGGATCGGGACGCCACCGGCTCATGGGTGGCCACGTAGTCGGTGACGATGGCACGCAGCACCTCGAACCGACGGTCGTCCGCGTTCACGTCACCTCCCTGGCTCCTGAGTTTCTGTTACCGAGGTCTGGCCCTGGTAGCGGCCTATGCGCAGAGTCTAGTGCGCGCCCGGCGCAGCCGTCGGGACCCGCCGACACGCCCGACAGCCTGCCCTCAGCCGAGTGGGAACGGAGGTGAGCACCGGCTGTGATCTCCAAGGAAATCCTAACAGGGGTTCAGCGCACCAACAGGTCGCGGACGACGGCATCGGCGAGAAGCCGACCGCGGCGGGTGAGGACCAGCCGGCACCCGGGCGTGGCGGTGAGCAGACCGTCGGTGATCACGCGATCGGCGGCGGCTCTGCCGAGCGAGTCGAGGGTTTGCACTGGCAGCCCGTCGGCCAGCCGCAGCCCGAGCATCACCCGCTCGGTGTAGCGCTGCTCGGCGCTGAGTAGCTCCCGTCCGGCTGCCGGAGAGCAACCGGCTTCCAGCGCGGCGGCGTAGCGGGCTGGGTGTTTGACATTCCACCACCGCACTCCGCCGATGTGCGAATGCGCACCTGGGCCGGCGCCCCACCAGTTCCCGTCGGCCCAGTAACCGACGTTGTGCCGGCACCGGGACTCGGCGGACGTGGCCCAGTTGGACACCTCGTACCAGTGCAGGCCTGCCGCGGACAGCGCGGTGTCGATCTGCTCGTAGCGATCCGCGAGCACATCGTCGTTCGGCGCTGGCAGCTCACCGCGGGCCACCCGGCGGGCCAGCGCCGTACCAGGCTCGACAACCAGGGCGTAAGCCGATACGTGGTCAACCCCGGCGCTGAGCACCGCATCCAGGGAGGCGGCCAGATCGTCGCCGGCCTCCCCCGGCGTGCCGTAGATCAAATCCAGGCTGACCTGCCCGATCCCGGCGGCGCGGGCCTGCGCCGCCGCGGCCACCGGCCGGCCAGGCGTGTGCACCCGGTCCAGCACGGCCAGCACGTGCGGCGCGGCGCTCTGCATGCCGAGCGAGACCCGGGTGTAGCCGGCCGCGGCGATCCCGGCGAAGAACTCCGGCGAGGTGGATTCAGGGTTGGCCTCGGTGGTCACCTCGGCGCCTGGGACTAGTCCCAGCGACCCGCGGACGGCGTCGAGCACCGCGGCCAAGCCGGCCGCGCCGAGCAGCGACGGAGTACCGCCGCCGACGAACACCGTGTCAGCCGGCACCGGCTGTCCGAGCAGATGAGCAGCAAGGTCCAGCTCCCGGCGCACCGCGTCCAGCCAGGTGGAGGGCGAGGTGGCCAGCTCTGCTGGGGTGTAGGTGTTGAAGTCGCAATACCCGCAGCGGGTGGCGCAGAACGGCACATGCACGTAGACGCCGAACGGCGCCCGGCCCAATTCGCGCAAAGCGGTAGCGGGCAACGCCCCGTCAGCCGGGGGCGGGGCACCGTCGGGAAGAGCAACCACCTGAGCAGTATCCCAACATCCGAACGTAGGTAGTCGGGACGGCGCTCAGGTGGCACTCTGGACCCCGTGGTCGCGCCCGGACTCCCGCTGGTGGTTCGCCGCCATGTTGATTATGTCCGGGTTTCTAGTGCGTTGTGCCGATCGATGAGCTGACGCCCCGCCCGACTGTCCCAGCCGGCGCCGGGTGCGCCCGGAGCTGGGCTGCACAATGACCTGGTCACGGCCTCCCCCGCACGCCGGTGCTCCCTCGACGGAGGCACCAATGTCTGCACCAGCACGCCAAGCGCCCGCGACCAAGATCCGCCGTGGGGAGGGCCAGTGGGCCCTGGGTCATCTCGAGCCGCTCAATCCCAACGAGCGCACCAAGAAAGACGACGATGGGCTCAACGTCCGGCACCGGATCGAGACGATTTACGCCCTACGGGGCTTCGATTCGATCGACCCGGCTGATCTGCGCGGCCGATTCCGCTGGTGGGGGCTCTACACCCAGCGGCGACCCGGCATCGACGGCGGCCGCACCGGCACTCTGGAGCCCGAGGAACTCGACGACTCCCACTTCATGATGCGGGTGCGCATCGACGGCGGCGCGCTGAGCATTGAACAGCTGCGAGTGGTCGGCGAGATCTCCCGGCTCTACGCTCGCGACACCGCCGACATCACCGACCGGGAGAACATCCAGTACCACTGGATCCGGATCGAGGACGTGCCCGCGATCTGGGAAAAGCTCGAAGCTGTCGGGCTGTCCACCACCGAGGCCTGCGGCGACTGCCCCCGCGTCGTGCTGGGCTCCCCGGTCGCCGGTATCGCCGCCGAGGAGATCATCGACGGCACGCCGGCGATCGAGGAGATCACCCGGCGCTACGTGGGCAGCCCGGAGTTCTCCAACCTGCCGCGGAAGTACAAGACCGCGATCTCCGGTCTGCAGGACGTCGCGCATGAGATCAACGACATCGCCTTCGTCGGCGTGGTGCACCCGGAGCACGGGCCGGGTTTCGATCTGTGGGTCGGCGGTGGGCTGTCCACCAACCCCAAAATCGCACAACGGCTCGGCGCGTGGGTGCCGCGTGACGAGGTGCCCGACGTGTGGGCTGCGGTAACCAGGCTGTTCCGCGACTACGGCTACCGGCGGCTGCGCCACCGTGCCCGGATGAAGTTCCTCATTGCCGACTGGGGCGCGGAGCGCTTCCGTGAAGTGCTGGAGACCGAGTACCTTCATCGCGCCCTCATCGACGGTCCCGCGCCGCAGCCGCCACCCGCCGTGATCGACCACATTGGCGTGCACCGCCAGCACGACGGCAAGTTCTACATCGGCCTCGCTCCGCAGGCCGGACGGGTTTCGGGCACCACGCTGGTCGACGTCGCCAAGGCCGTCGAGCGGGCCGGGTCCGCCCGGGTTCGGCTGACTCCGTACCAGAAACTCGTCGTGCTCGACGTCGCCGAGTCTGAAGTGGACGGCCTGGTCGCCGAGCTGGATCGGCTGGGATTGCGCGCCGACGCCAGCCCGTGGCGGCGCTCGGTGATGGCCTGCACCGGTATCGAGTTCTGCAAGCTGGCCATTGTGGAGACCAAGAACCGGGCGGTCACGCTGGTGGCCGAACTGGAGCAGCGCCTCGCCGACCTCCAGTCCACCCTGGATGTCCCGGTCTCGGTGCACCTCAACGGCTGCCCGAACTCGTGTGCCCGGATCCAGGTCGCCGACATCGGGCTCAAGGGTCAGCTGGTCACCGACCCCGAGGGCAACCAGGTCGAGGGCTTCCAGGTGCACTTGGGCGGCGGGCTCGGGTTGGACAGCGGCTTCGGTCGCAAGCTGCGCAGGCACAAGGTCACCTCTGTCGAGCTGGCCGGCTACGTGGAGCGGGTAGTTCGCGGTTACGTGCAGCAGCGCGAGCCGGGCGAGCGGTTCGCGCAGTGGGTGGCCCACGCCGATGAGAGTGCATTGAGATGACGGAGGTCAGGGCGGTTCCGTTCTACTGCCCGTACTGCGGCGAGGAGGACCTGCGGCCTTCGGAAGAGCCACCGGCGGCGTGGCGTTGCGCCGACTGCCAGCGGGTGTTCGTCGTTCGCTTGGCGGGACTGGCGGCCCCAACCCCGGAGGTAGCGCGGTGACAGTGGCCGTCGATCTGGAGCAGCTCGCGCGAGGCGCTTGCCGCGAGCTGGAGTCCGCCCCTGCGCCGGAGATCCTGCGCTGGGCGGTGCGGACCTTCGGCGCTCGGTTCGCGGTGGCGTCGTCGATGCAGGACGCGGTGCTGGTGCACCTGGTGTCGCAGGTCGCGGCGGGTGTCGACGTGCTGTTCCTGGACACCGGTTACCACTTCGCCGAGACATTGGGTACCCGAGACGCCGTCGCTGCGACCTACGACGTGAACCTGATCAATTTGACGCCCCGGCAGACCGTCGCCGAGCAGGACGCCACCCAGGGGCCCAAGCTGCACGACCGCGACCCGGACCGGTGCTGCCGGATGCGCAAAGTGGAACCATTGGGTCGGGCGCTGGCGCGCTACGACGCCTGGGCTACTGGGCTGCGCCGGGTCGAGGCACCGAGTCGGAGCGGCACGCCGGTGGTGTCCTACGATCCCGACCGGGGCAAGGTGAAGATCGCTCCGATCGCGGCGTGGAGCGACGCTGACGTCGAGGCTTACATCGCCGAGCACGGCATCCTGGTCAACCCTCTGCTGACCGCCGGTTACCCGTCGATCGGCTGTGCCCCCTGTACCCGAGCGGTGGCGGCCGGCCAGGATCCCCGGGCCGGCCGCTGGGCCGGCTCGACCAAGACCGAATGCGGGATCCACCGATGAGTCGGGGCGCCACCGTCTGGCTGACCGGCCTGTCCGGGGCGGGCAAGACGACGATCGCTGCAGTCCTCGCCGGGCAGCTGTCCGCCGCTGGCCGGGAGGTCGAGGTGCTCGACGGCGACGAGTTGCGCCGCGGTCTGTCCGCCGGGCTGGGCTTTTCCCGGAACGACCGCGACACCCACGTCCGGCGGGTTGGATTCGTAGCCGAGCTGCTCTCCCGACACGGTGTCGTCGCTCTGGTTCCGGTCATCGCCCCGTACGCCGGCACCCGCGACGAGGTGCGGGCCCACCACGACGCGCACGGCAGCGGCTATCTCGAGGTGCACGTGGCCACTCCGTTGGCCGAGTGCATCCGCCGCGACGTCAAGGGCCTCTACGCCCGGGCAGCAGCTAGCGAGCTGACCGGGATGACCGGCGTGGACGACCCGTACGAGGAGCCGGACAAACCGGATCTGCGATTGGACACCACCGGCACGGACATCGCCGCCGCCGCGCGACGCGTGATGGACCTACTCACCGAGAGGGGCGTGACGTGACGGCAATGCTGATCGCACCGTCAACAGTAGAGGCTGATCATCTCGCGGCGCTGGAGTCCGAGGCGGTGCACATCATCCGCGAGGTAGTCGCCGAATTCGACCGGCCGGTGCTGCTGTTCTCCGGCGGCAAGGACTCCGCGGTGCTGCTGCACTTGGCGCTTCGAGCGTTGCACCCCGCGCCGCTGCCGTTTCCCCTGCTGCACGTCGACACCGGGCACAACTTTCCTGAGGTGATCACCTTCCGGGACCGTCTGGTCGCCGATCTCGGCCTGCGGCTGCACGTGGCGGCGGTGCAGGACTGGATCGACGACGGGCGGCTGACCGAGCGCCCCGACGGCACCCGCAACCCGCTGCAAACCGTCCCGCTGCTCGACACCATCAACTCCCACCGCTTCGATGCCGTCTTCGGCGGCGCCCGTCGCGACGAGGACCGGGCGCGGGCCAAGGAACGTATCGTCAGCCTGCGCGACGCCTTTGGTGGCTGGGATCCGCGCCGGCAACGTCCCGAGCTGTGGAGTCTCTACAACGGCCGGCACACCGTCGGCGAGCACGTCCGGGTCTTCCCGCTGTCGAACTGGACGGAGCTGGACATCTGGCACTACATCGCCCGCCGGGACGTGCCGATCCCGGACATCTACTACGCCCATGAGCGGGAGGTGTTCGCCCGCGACGGGATGTGGCTTACCGCCGGTGAGTGGGGCGGCCCGCGCAACGGCGAGCGCATCGTCACCAAGTCGGTGCGCTATCGCACCGTGGGCGACGCCTCCTGCACCGGCGCGGTCGAGTCCACCGCGGTGACCATCGGAGAGGTGCTCACCGAGGTAGCCACCAGCCGGATCACCGAGCGCGGCGCCACCCGGGCCGACGACCGGCTGTCGGAGGCCGCCATGGAAGACCGCAAACGTGACGGCTACTTCTGATGCCACCCCCGATTCTGATGCCACCACCGATGAGCCTGCTGCGGCTGACCACCGCCGGCTCCGTTGACGACGGCAAATCCACGCTGGTCGGGCGGTTGCTGCAGGACACCCAGTCGATCCTGATCGACCAGCTGGCTGCGGTAGACCGGGCGACCAGGGCTCGTGGCGGCGTGGAGCCCGATCTCGCTTTGCTCACCGATGGGCTGCGGGCCGAGCGCGAACAGGGCATCACCATCGACGTCGCCTACCGCTACTTCGCCACGCCCACCCGCAAATTCGTGCTGGCCGACTGCCCGGGGCATGTGCAGTACACTCGCAACACCGTCACCGGGGCCTCGACCGCCGAGCTCGCCGTGGTGCTGGTTGACGCGCGCAACGGCCTGGTCGAGCAGACCCGCCGCCACCTTGCCGTGATGGCGTTCCTGCGGGTACCGCACGTGGTGCTCGCGGTGAACAAGATGGACCTGGTGGAGTTCGACGAACCGACGTTTCGCCGTATCGAGTCGGAGTTCGCGGTGGTGGCTCGTTCGCTGAAGGTGCCGGACGTGGTGTCGGTACCCATGTCTGCGCTGCACGGCGACAACGTCGCGGCGCGAAGCGCGCACATCCCGTGGTATCGGGGCCCGACGCTGCTGGAGCATCTCGAGACGGTGACCACCGGGCGAGAGGCGGTGGCCGAGCCGATGCGCTTTCCGGTGCAGCTGGTGCTGCGTCCCCGCACCGCCGAGCATCCCGACTACCGCGGCCTCGCCGGCCAGATCGCTTCGGGCGTACTCGAGGTCGGCGATGGCATCATTGCGCTGCCCTCAGGCGGACGGTCCACCGTTACCGGTATCGACACCCCCGACGGTCCGGTGCTGACGGCCACCGCTGGGCAGTCGGTCACCGTGCTGCTGGCCGATGAGATCGACGTCGGGCGGGGCGAGGTGCTGGCCCGTCTGGAGCAGCAACCGCGGGTAGTCACCGAGCTTGCCGCGGACCTGTGCTGGCTGGCCGACCGGCCGTTGCGGCCCGGTGCGCGAGTATTGATCAAACACGGAACTCGCACCGTCCGGGCGATGGTCACAGAACTGACCGGGCGGCTGGATCTGCACACCCTGCACCACACCGAGCCACCGGCCGCGTTGGAGCTGAATGAGATCGGCGGCGCGCGGATCCGGCTGGCCGAGCCGCTGGCGGTGGACTCCTACGCCATCGACCGGCACACCGGTGGCTTCCTGGTCATCGACATCGCCGACGGCAACACGCTGGCCGCTGGGCTGGTCGGCCCTGATCGCGCGCAAGATCCGGGGCAGGACGCGGCGTGAAGCCGGCTTTGGTGGCGGTTGCGCATGGCAGCCGCGACCCGCGCTCGGCCGCCACCATCTCAGCGCTGGTCGATCGGGTGCGGTGGCTGCGACCCGACCTCGACGTCCGGCTCGCCTTCCTGGACCTCTGCGCGCCCCGGCTGGATGCCGTACTCGACTCGGTGCCCCGGGCGGTGGTGGTGCCGCTGCTGCTGGGCCGTGCCTTTCACGCTGACGCGGACCTACCCGGTGCGGTGGCGCGCGCCCTAGCGCGCCGACCCGGGTTGGATATCACGGTTGCCGACGTGCTGGGCCCCGACCCGCGGCTGGAGACCGCCGCGCTGCGCCGGCTGGCCGAGGTCGGCGTGTCGCCCGCCGACCCGGACTTCGGGGTCGTGCTCGCCGCTGCCGGCTCCCAGCAGGCCCCGGCCAACGCCGCCGTCGCCGCCATGGCCGCCGCCTGGTCCCGGCGAACGCGCTGGCAGGTGCTGCCCGGCTTCGCCTGCGCCGCCCTGCCCACCGTGCCCGAGGCCATCGCTACCCTGCAATCGCGAGGCGCACGGCGCATCGCCGTCGCCTCCTGGTTCCTCGCCCCTGGCCTGCTCCCCAGCAAGGTCCTCCGGCAGGCCCGCTCGACCGATCCTCACGTGCTGAACGCCACCCCGCTCGGCGCCGATCCCGCCATCGCGAAACTCATCGTGCACCGGTTCGAGACCCTCCTGTCTCCCCTGGCCCGCTCAGCCTGACCTCCGCTCCACGTAGATTGGGCGGCACGAAACGCCCATAGAGCACTAAAGCAAGGGAATTGAACATGCGCGTGCGGCGGCGTGGGATCCCGGATCCGAATGGTCGCGTGGTAGACGTAGGGCTGGTCATGAAACTCGAAGATCAGCGGGATGCGCTTCAGCAGGTGCAGTTCGGGGCGTTTACCGGGCAGATGAGCGGGTCGTAGTCCGCGGTAAGGCAGCTCGTCATGAACTCACTTGTGGGTTGCTCCTCCGGTTTCAGCCATCGTGCGAGCGCCAAGATCATCACGTTCGCCGCTTCCCTATCTCGCAGCGTCAGGGCCGCTGACTGGGCGTTGCCGCCGCTGGCCCAGGTGTCCTCGATGAGCAGGACATGGCGGCCTCGTACTTGACTGTTCGCGGTGATCGCGAACCGGTCAGCGCTGGTCACGCGCTGCTCTGAGATCGACCTCGTGGCCGAGCCGGCGCTCGATGCACCCTCCATGGAGGTCCAGCGCAGCAAGCAGCAGCACGCTGAGCAGGGTCTGGTTACGCCTGGCGGGCGCTTCAAGGTCCTTGTAGCTGTGCATGAGGTACCCGGACTGGCGTCCCCGAATCTCATAGCAGATGGGACCACGAGATCCGCGAGGCCGTTACCGAATTCCCACTGGTCACATCGACAGCGCAGGCACAGGCCGAAGGCAGGCTTGATCGGCGTCACGCACACTGCACACGTCACGTGCGGCTTGCGCACCACGTTGCGCAGGTAGCCGCCGACCTCCGCTACCAGCCGCTCGCGGACCGTCCTCCTCCCGATGGAGGACAGGCGGCCCTTGAGGCTCATCCGGCGATGGCGAGCACACCGTTCAGCACGTCATCGAGATCGGGACGCAGCGCGACGACGACGTCCAGGACCTCGTCCACGCCGCACACGACATACACGCCCGGCCGGCGCTGCAGTGCCCTAGCCCATGCGTTCGCCCGTACCACGCATTCGTTGAGGATCACCGCCCTGCCGTGCTCGACACCCACCCGCGCCTGGATTCGGGCGCCGCTGGTTTCGCCCGCCTCGACGACGATCGTGGCTCGACCGTAACCGCTCATTGTGGCGTTGTGAAGCGGGAACGACTTCTTGATCGCCGGGGCATCCGGCCAAAACTGGGACAGCACCAAGCCTTCGCATGCGATGCGTTCCTGTAGGTTCCGGTTCGCAGCGGGGTAGACGCGTCTCTGGCCCACCCACCCTGCCCAACTAGGTTCGGGCGCATGAGTGATGTCGACGAGCTGGTGCATCTGGCCGTGCAGTCCGGGATTGCCACCATCACGCTGGACTCCCCCGCTAACCGCAACGCCCTCTCTGCACCGCTGCGCGCCCAACTGTCGGACGCGCTCGATCGCAGCGCCGACGACAGCTCAGTGCGGGTGGTGATGCTTGATCACACCGGGCCGGTGTTCTGTGCCGGGATGGATCTCACAGAGCCGCCGGACGCGGTCAGGGAACTCCCCGGCATCCTGGAGCGGATCTGGACGCACCCGAAACCGGTCGTGGCCAGGCTCGCGGGGCACGCCCGCGCCGGCGGGATCGGCCTGGTAGCGGCCGCCGATGTCGCCGTCGCCGCGCAGGGCGCCACCTTCGCGTTCACTGAAGTGCGCCTCGGTGTGGTGCCCGCGGTGATCTCGATGACCGTGTTGCCCAGGCTGTTGCCCCACTCGGCGCACGAGCTGTTTCTCACCGGCGAGACGTTCGACGCTACCCGGGCCGCAGCCATCGGCCTGCTCAACAGCGCGGTACCGGCCGATCAGCTCGACGCCGAAGTCGACCGCTATACCGGAATGCTTATCAAGGGCGCACCCGAGGCGCTAACCCTGACCAAGCAACTGCTGCACGCGCCGACGATGACCCGGAACTTCCCGGCGATGCTCGAATTGTCCGTATCCCGCTTCGCGTCAGCAGAAGCTCAGGAAGGCATCCGCGCCTTCGCCGAAAAGCGTTCACCGTCCTGGTTAGGCATCCGCGAGCAGGACTGACAGAGGGCGGTGCGGATTGGCGTCGGTTGCAGCGTCGAGCGCTGCGAGGATGGCGCGGTAGCCGTCGGGGTCTGCGGTCTCGAGCTGGCGGTGGCCGGTCCACATCAGCACGTGCTCACCGGTCGGCTGCCAGGATAAGTCCGCGAGGCAGTCGTGCAGGGCATCGAGATTGCGGCCGTACCAGGCTGGGAAATTCAAAGCGGTGCCGATCGCGTCAAGCGCCTGTGCCTTAGTCGTCACCGGGCCCAGCAGGTGCGCCAGCGCTCCCCGTGCGCGGGCCTGCTCCAGCGCACGAGCGGCATCGGGGACATAGCGCAGCATCCGCCTCACCGCACAGGATCGACCACGACGAACGACACGTAGTGATCGCCGGTGTAGTACAGCTCGGTCGCACCGCCGATGATCAGACGCCGGGCGCCACGGTCATGCGCTCCTGGTGTCGGGACGGTGTACTCGTGGTAAAAGCCGGACTGCCGTGGCGGCAAGTGCCGCTCCCGGTTACCGAACACCACCCCATCCTGCCGGTACCGAAACGGGCCCCCGTGCTGGATCAGCTGCCACTCCTGCTCAACCTGCGGCGGTAGCTGCGACAGGGTTTGTACCGGCAGGCCAGCCGCCGCGGCGGCCGCCGCGGGGCGGTCACCGCTAGGCGGCGCAGCAGCGGGGTCGGTCAGCCCGTGGCGCCCCACCCAGCCGATGGTCACCAATATGAGCAGCCCGATCAACCCGGCGCTGACCCGCCGGTGGGAGCTCATCGCGGCTCCTGCGCATCCTCCGCGTCCACGGCGTAGCGGTGCCCGAGCCGTTCGAAGATCACGCCAACAGCCCGGTCAAGGACGCGGGCGGTCCACCAACAGGCCGGCAGTAACACCAGCATGAGTAGGACCACTTGCAGTGCGAGCCCGAGCTGGGTGAGCCACAGCTCCACCCCGTCCCACCATTGGAGCACGCCGAACAGCACCTCGAGCACAGCCACACGATAGCCCGCCTCCGGCGTACGGCCCGGTGGGCGGCACTACATTTGGGCGTCATGTTCGCCGTCTATGCTACTGAGCCGAATCCCGAAAACCCGTTGGCATCGCTGCGGATGGGAGACCGTCCCGACCCAGAAGTGCCACCGGGCGCCGCGGCGGTCACCGTCATAGCAGCCAGCCTGAACATGCATGACCTTTGGACGCTGCGCGGAGTGGGCATCAAACGCGACCAATTCCCGATGATTCTGGGCTGTGACGGCGCTGGTGTGCTGACCGACGGCACCGAGGTGGTGATCTATCCGGTGGTGACCAGCCCCGGCTGGATCGGCGACGAGACCCTGGATCCACATCGCTCGCTGCTCACCGAAAAGCTGCCGGGCACCTTCGCCGGCACCGTCGTGGTGCCAGCGCGCAATGTGGTGCCCAAGCCGGCATCACTGACCTTTCCCGAAGCGGCCTGCATGGGCACCGCCTGGCTCACCGCCTACCGGATGCTGTTCGTGAAGTCCGGGTTGCGGGCCGGCCAAAGCATGCTCGTGCAGGGCGCCTCCGGCGGGGTGTCCACCGCCCTGGTACAGCTCGGCGGAGCTGCCGGGATGCGGGTCTGGGTGACCGGGCGAACCGAGGAGAAACGCGAACTGGCCCGCTCGCTGGGAGCGCACCAGGCGTTCGAGCCCGGAGCTCGGCTGCCCGAACGGGTGGATGCGGTGTTCGAGACGGTCGGCAAGGCCACCTGGTCACATTCCGCGAAGTCACTCAAGCCGGGAGGCATCATTGTCTGCAGTGGCGCCACCAGCGGTGACGCCGACCGCGCCGAACTGCAGCGGCTGTTCTTCCTGCAGCTGCGAATGGTGGGCTCCACCATGGGCACCCGAGACGAACTGCACGACCTGTTGGCCTTCCTGGACATCACCGGACTGCGCCCGCAGATCGGCACTGAGCTGCCGATGTCCGACGCAGAGCGCGGCTTCAAAGCGATGCTCGACGGCGACACCGCCGGCAAGATCGTCTTCACCCGCTGAGCTACTACTGACGCAAGCCATCCAGCAGCCGGGCCGGCACGATGGTGATCGGGAACGGCCGTTCGGTGGCGAACTTGTCGTCCCCACAGACGCCCGCGACCTCCGCGTACCGCCCCCGGGCGTCGAGCTCGAAAACGGTGAGCCTGCCTGGCTCCTCCGGGTCGACCACCCAATACGATGCCGTTCCCATTCGTTCGTAGGCGGCCTTCTTGTTGTTCAGATCGTTGAGAGCGGTGCTCGGGGACAGCACCTCGACCGCAAGCACCGGCGCAATCGGCAGGTTCTTCGGCGTGAGGTCGACGTAGCGGGCCACCAGGATGTCGGGCTGCAGCTCATTGCGGTTCGATGTGCGGACGCCGAAGGGCGCCGAGAGCACCCGGAACTCAGGTGTACAGGCATTCCAGAGCTGCACGAACAGCGCACCACTGCCCTGCTGGTGATTCCAACCAGGAGCCGGGGTCACGATGAGTACCCCGTCGATGAGTTCGTAGCGGTGGCCATCATCGGGCATCGTCTCCAGGTCGTCCACCGTGAACGGGCGACCTTCGGCGACACCGGCGAAACCCGGTTGTGGCGCGCTCATAGCGGTCATGGTCCCCCTCCCTCCACGTCACGCCAAGCCTGGCACGAGCCCCCGACAGTTCGGTGTGCACGTCGTGATCACCGTTTGTGTACCTGAGGCGACAAATACTGTCGTTGTAGGCACCCAACCAGTGATCATGACCTCTTGTTGGAGGACTTCACCGAGTCGTCGGTGGACAGGGCGGCGACGAAGGCTTCTTGGGGTACCTCGACGCGCCCGATCGTCTTCATCCGTTTCTTGCCCTCCTTCTGCTTCTCGAGCAGTTTGCGCTTGCGAGTGATGTCGCCGCCGTAACACTTGGCCAGCACATCCTTGCGGATGGCGCGGATGGTCTCCCGGGCGATGATCCGGGAGCCGATGGCGGCCTGGATCGGCACCTCGAACTGCTGGCGCGGGATGAGCTCACGCAACTTTGCGGCCATTGAGGTGCCGTAGCCGTAGGCGGCCTCACGGTGCACGATCGCGGAGAACGCGTCCACCGGCTCGCCCTGCAGCAGGATGTCCACCTTCACCAGATCGGCGATCTGCTCGCCGGCCTCCTCATAATCCATCGAGGCATAGCCGCGGGTGCGGGACTTCAGCGCGTCGAAGAAGTCGAAAACGATCTCAGCCATCGGCAGGGTGTAGCGCAGCTCCACCCGCGACTCCGACAGGTAGTCCATCCCCAACAAAGTGCCGCGACGGCCCTGGCAGAGTTCCATGATCGTGCCGACGAAGTCCGATGGCGCGATGAGGGTGCACCGGACCACCGGCTCGTACACCTCGGCGACCCGCCCATCCGGCCAGTCCGCGGGGTTGGTGACGGTCTGCTCGGCGCCGTCGTCGCGGACCACCCGGTAGACCACGTTGGGCGCGGTGGAGATGAGATCGAGGCCGAACTCGCGCAGCAAGCGGTCCCGGGTGATCTCCAGGTGCAGCAGGCCGAGGAACCCGCAGCGAAACCCGAACCCGAGCGCGGCCGAGGTCTCCGGCTCATAGGTCAACGCGGCATCGTTGAGCCGCAGCTTGTCCAGCGCCTCGCGCAGCTCGGGGTAGTCCGAGCCGTCCATCGGGTACAGACCGGCGAACACCATCGGCTTCGGGGTGCGGTAGCCGGGCAGTGCCACGGTGGCACCCTTGCGCTCACTGGTGACGGTGTCCCCGACCCGGGACTGCCGGACGTCCTTCACGCCGGTCATGAGATAACCGACCTCGCCGACGCCCAGGCCGTTGCACGGCTTCTGGTCAGGCGAGATGATGCCGACCTCGAGCAGCTCATGGGTGGCGTTGGTGGACATCATCCGGATCCGGTCCCGCGGGGTGATCCGCCCGTCCATCACGCGGATGTAGGTGACCACGCCGCGATAGGAGTCGTAGACCGAATCGAAGATCATCGCCCGGATCGGCGCCTTATCGTCCCCGATCGGGGCCGGCACCTGCGCGACGACCACGTCGAGCAACTCCCGTACGCCCTGCCCGGTCTTCGCGCTGACCCGAAGCACGTCATCGGGCTCGCAGCCCAGGATGTGCGCCAGCTCAGCGGCGTAGCGGTCCGGCTCCGCCGCCGGCAGGTCGATCTTGTTCAGCACCGGGATGACCCGGAGATCCTTCTCCAACGCCAGATACAGATTCGCCAGCGTCTGCGCCTCGATGCCTTGAGCGGCGTCGACCAGCAGCACCGCGCCCTCACACGCTTCCAGCGCGCGGGACACCTCGTAGGTGAAGTCGACGTGGCCGGGAGTGTCGATCAAGTGCAGAACGTGGTCTACCCCATCGACCTTCCAGGGCAGCCGGACATTCTGCGCCTTGATGGTGATACCGCGCTCGCGCTCGATGTCCATCCGGTCGAGGTACTGCGCACGGTAGTTGCGTGCGTCGAGCACACCGGTGAACTGCAGCATGCGGTCAGCCAGGGTGGACTTGCCGTGGTCGATGTGCGCGATGACGCAGAAGTTGCGGATCAGCTCGGGAGGGGTGAACGTCTTGTCGGCGAACGTGGTCACTCAGCAGTCCTCAAATGGCAGCAGGGGATCACCTCATGGTCGCACGCCACGCCCAACGCACTCCCGGCTGCTCTCCAACGGTCCCTCGGCTGTTCGCTCTCGGCTGCGTGACGCCGACCGGTCGCGGCGGGCGATGATCGGAAGTCAGCACCCACCGGGAGGAGACTCCACCGTGTCGATGCAGGGGCGAAGGATCAGCCCCGAGGACCGGCCGAGTTGGCCCGCTGATCGACGCGCAGCGGGTGGTCAGCCGGTATCTCGACGATCACCAGCCGCAAACCGTCCGGGTCTGCGATCCACATTTCGTCCAAGCCCCACGGCTCCCGACGCGGCTCGCGCAGCACCTCGACCCCCCGCTCGACAAGCTGGGCCGCTGTCGCCGCCAGGTCTCTGACTTGCACCCACACTGCGGTCGCTGTGCTCGGCTCCACTCCAGACTCCCCCGATACCTCGAGGAAGCCACCACCGAGGACGAACACCGTGCCGCCAGGAAACTCGCGGTGGATGGCGAGTCCCAGCAGATCACGGTAGAACGCTGTCGAACGCTCGCGATCCCGCGGATGCAGCAGAACACGACTGCTCAGTACTTCCATCGTCGGTGTCCTCCGGGCTCTCTTGTAGGGTTTCATCTAGGGCCGGTCGTACCGGCTGTTACGATCGTCCACCGTGCCGCGCGACGGCACTCCCTCCCGAAAGTGAGATCGAAGGTAACCGCGTGGCCAACATCAAGTCGCAGCTCAAGCGGATCCGAACCAACGAGAAGGCGCGACTGCGCAACAAGTCGATCAAGTCGTCGCTGAAGACTGCGATCCGCCGGTTCCGCGAGGCAGCGGCCGCTGGAGAGAAGGATCGCGCGCTGGGCGAGCTGCAGACCGCCAGCCGTCAGCTGGACAAGGCCGTCAGCAAGGGCGTCATCCACCGCAACCAGGCGGCGAACCGCAAATCATCGATGGCTGAGCGGGCCAACAACCTGTAAATCTGGCTGCGCGGCGGTCGGCTTATGCACCGCTTCGCGGGCGGTCGGCTACCCACCGTTCAGTGGCGGCGGACGGCACACAGCGCGAGCACCGCGCGTTCCAGTGCATACTCGGCGTCCGCGGCGACTCCCTTGACATCAGCATTGACCGCCGCGACCACCTGCAGAGCCTGGGCGAGGCCGTCGCGCTCCCAGCCGCGGGACTGCGCCATCGCCTTCTTGACTTTCCACGGTGGCATACCCAATGCGCTGGCAAGCCGGTATGGGTCAGCGCGGCCAGAGGCACTGACCCGGGCAACCGTGCGCACAGCGTCGGCCAGCGCATCGGCGACCAGAACGTGCGGTACTCCCAGCTGCATCGCCCAGCGCAGCGTCTCCAGGGCCCCGGCGCGGTCTCCGGTCATCACCTTCTCCGCAACCGAGAAGCCGGTGACCTCGGCGCGACCCCGGTGATAGCGGCGTACCGCGCTCTCGTCGACGGAGCCGCCGCTGTCGGTGGTCAACTGAGCCGCTGCCGAGGCGAGCTCCCGCAGGTCCGAACCGACAGCATCCAGGAGCGCGGTGACTGCACCTGCGCTGATCCGCCCACCGGCCCGCTGGACCTCCCCGCGCACGAAGCCGGCCCGCTCCTCGAAACGGGTGACCCTGGGACATTCGCTGACTGCGGCACCCGCCGCGCGCAGCCCATCGGCCAGTGCCTTACCGCGACCAGCGCCGGCGTGCGTGACGACCAGCACGATGCCCTCAGCGGCGTGCGACAGATGACGCGCATGGTCTAAGACCGCGTCGGCGATGTCTTTGCCTACTTCGTGGGCGGCGCCTACGATCAGCACCCGCCCTTGTGCGAACAGCGACGGGCTAACCAGCTCATCGAGTTCGCCGGGTACCAGATCGGTGGCCCGTATTCGGCGCACTTCGGTCTGCGGGTCGGACCGCCGCGCGGCGTCTACCACGGCCTGCACGGCGCGCTCGACCAGCAGTTCTTCCTCGCCGAGGATCAAGTGCAACGGCATGGGTGAGACCGGCTCGGAGTTCACGCCGCCCATCCTCGCATCGGGCGGTTGGACGATCGTCAGCTCCCGCATGGTGGTACTCGGCTGCGCAGCCGGTACCGACTGACGTACGGTGAAGGGCACAATCGAATACAGCTCATCCAGAGGGGCAGAGGGATCGGCCCGACGAAGCCCCGGCAACCGACGCTAGCGCGCGCATGTATGCATCCGCGAGGCCGCTGACGATCACGGTGCCAATTCCGACCCGCAGGTGCGGGAGAGATGAGGAGTGACCTCGCGATGGCTGGCACGCTCGACACTCGCTCGATCGACGTTACAACGATCGACACCATGACCACCTCGGCCCTGGATCTGGGGCCCGCCCGCCAGCTCGTGTGCCGGGAATGCGGATCCAGCACACCACTGGCCGCGGAATTCGCCTGCGCGGAGTGCTTCGGTCCGCTGGAGGTTACTTACAACTTCGGGCGCATCACCCGTTCGGACATCGAATCGGGCCCCCCATCGATTTGGCGCTATCGCATGCTGCTGCCAGTGCCAGCCGACGTCGACGAACACCCGAACACCCAACCCGGGCTGACCCGGCTGATCCGCGCCGACCGGCTCGCCAAGGCGTTGGGCATTCGCCGACTGTGGGTCAAAGACGACACCGGTAACCCGACACATTCCTTCAAAGACCGGGTGGTGGCCGTCGCGCTGGCCGCCGCTCGGCAACTCGGGTTTCGAATACTGGCCTGCCCGTCCACCGGCAACCTCGCCAACGCCGTAGCCGCCGCGGCCGCTCGGGCCGGCTGGGAATCGGTAGTGCTCATCCCCTCCTCTCTGGAACGAGCAAAGATACTTACCACCGCCGTCTACGATGGTGCGTTGATCGCGGTGGATGGCACCTACGACGACGTCAACCGGTTGGCCACCGAGCTGGCCGCCGAGCACGAGGACTGGGCATTCGTCAACGTCAACGTCCGGCCCTACTACGCCGAGGGTTCCAAGACGCTGGCTTATGAGGTCGCCGAGCAGCTCGGTTGGCGGCTGCCCGACCAGATCGTGGTGCCGATCGCGTCTGGCTCGCAGCTGACCAAGGTGGACAAGGGGTTTCGCGAATTCACGGAGCTCGGCCTGGTGCAGCCGGCGCCGTATCGAGTGTTCGGCGCCCAAGCCACTGGCTGTTCACCGGTATCCGCGGCCTTCAAGGCCGGGCGCGACGTGGTCATCCCGGTCCGGCCGGACACCATCGCTCGCTCGCTGGCGATCGGTGCGCCCGCCGACGGCCCCTACGTCTTGGACGCTGTCCGTCGCACCAACGGTGCCATCGAGGACGTCACCGACGCTGAGGTGGTCGACGGTATCCGGCTGTTGGCCCGGACCGAAGGGATCTTCGCTGAGACCGCCGGCGGGGTGACGGTAGCCTGCGCGAAGAAACTCGTCGAGTGTGGGCAGCTGGATCCCGATGCCGAAACCGTTCTGCTCATTACCGGCGACGGGCTCAAAACCTTGGATGCAGTCGAAGCCCACCTAGGATTACGTGCCACCGTGGCGCCGAACGCCAAGGCCGTCCGCGAGGCCCTCCGACGCTGATCCGGCCGCATTCTTCGCAAAACTCGCGGTATATCCCACCAACCGTCGGTAGCGCAGGTCGCTGTCTCGGCGACATAAGGTGACGGGCCCTTGCGGCCCGGTCCGCAGGCCGCTGACCCACAACGTAGCGGACTGATCGGTGGTGCCATGAGCAACGTTTTTCATGTCGCAAATGAGCTAGACCACTAACACCGGCGTGCTGTTCAAGGACTGCGCAGCGCGTTTCCGCGCGAGACTACCTGGAGCCTGGGGTTGCCCACCACGGCGATATCTCCGTCGAGGTCGGTACGCAGCACCGAGGCACCTTTCTCCGCTAATGCGTCGAGCACATGCTGGCTGGGATGACCGTAACTGTTGTGTGGTGTCCATTCACGGGTGGAGCTGTGATGTCATGCCGTTGAGACTGTGGGGAGCCAGGGGTTGCCGGTGAGGGCGTTGTGGATGGCGTCGATGGCCTGGACGCCGTGGTTGCGGGCGCTGACCAGGTAGGAGCGGCCGCGG
>JBBPZY010000177.1:0-7857 GCA_038276315.1 Mycobacteriales bacterium | reverse complement strand
TGAACATGCTGCGCATGGAACAGCAGATCGACTCGCTGGGCCCGGAGACCACCAAGCGTTACCTGCACCACTACAACTTTCCGCCGTTCTCCACCGGCGAAACCGGCCGGGTGGGCTCGCCCAAGCGGCGCGAGATCGGTCACGGTGCGCTGGCTGAGCGCGCGCTGATGCCGGTGCTGCCCAGCCGGTCGGAGTTCCCCTACGCCATTCGCCAGGTCTCCGAGGCGCTGAGCTCCAACGGCTCCACCTCGATGGGCTCGGTATGCGCGTCGACGATGTCGCTGTTCAACGCGGGGGTTCCACTGAAGGCTCCAGTGGCTGGTATCGCGATGGGTCTGGTGTCGGGTGAAGTCGATGGCCAGAACACTTTCGTCGCGCTCACCGACATCCTGGGTGCCGAAGATGCCTTTGGCGATATGGATTTCAAAATCGCCGGCACCAGTGCGTTCGTCACCGCATTGCAGCTGGACACCAAGCTGGTCGGGATACCGTCGGACGTGCTGGCCGGGGCGCTGTCCCAGGCCCGAGACGCCCGGCTGACCATCCTTGAGGTGATGGCCCAAGCAATCGACGGGCCGGATGAGATGAGCCCATTCGCCCCACGGGTCACCGCCATCAAGATTCCGATCGACAAGATAGGCGAGGTGATCGGTCCGAAGGGCAAGATGATCAACTCGATCACCGAGGAGACCGGCGCGGACATCTCCATCGAGGACGACGGCACGATCTACGTCGGCGCCAGCGACGGTCCCTCCGCGGAGGCCGCCATCGACCGGATCAATGCGATCGCCAACCCGCAGCTACCCAAAGTGGGGGAGCGCTTCCTCGGGACTGTGGTCAAGACCGCAGCCTTCGGCGCGTTCGTCTCGCTGGTACCCGGCAAGGATGGGCTGGTGCACATCTCCAAGCTGGGCAACGGCAAGCGCATCGGCAAGGTCGAGGACGTGGTGAAGGTCGGCGACAAGCTGCGCGTGGAGGTGGCGGACATCGACAACCGCGGCAAGATCAGCCTGGTGCCGGTGAGCGATGACAACGCCGTTGCCACCTCCGGTGCCGGACCCGCCACGGACACCGCTGAGGTCGCGGCCGGCACGTGACCGCGCGGCCGCATCCCCACGGCGCAATGTCCCAAAGCGGAATGTCCCAGAGCGGAATGTCGCAGAGCGGATCCCAGAGCGGGACGCTCCAGCGCAGTGTGTTGCCCTCCGGATTGCGGGTGGTGACCGAGCGGATGGCTGGCTCCCGGTCGGCTGCCGTGGGGAGGTGGGTGGCGGTGGGCTCGCGGGACGAGCCTGCCGCGGTGGCCGGCGCGGCGCACTACCTGGAACATCTGCTGTTCAAAGGCACCGCGCGACGTTCCGCGGCGGCGATCGCCGAGGAGATCGACGCGGTGGGCGGTGAACTCAACGCGTTTACGACCAGGGACTGCACCTGCTATCACGCGCAGGTGCTCGACTGCGATCTTGAGCTTGCCATCGATCTGGTGTGCGATGTGCTAGGTGACGCCCTGCTCGACGCAGCCGACGTGGAGACCGAGCGCGGCGTGGTGCTCGAGGAGATCGCGATGCGCGACGACGACCCGGAGGAACTTCTGCACGACGAGTTCTGCGCCGCGTTGTTCGGGTCGCACCCACTGGGCCGCCCGGTCCTGGGCACGGAGGAGTCGGTAAGCGGGATGACCCGCGAGGCGTTGTACCGCTTCTACCGGCGCCGTTACACCCCGGAACGGATGGTTCTGACAGCGGCCGGCAACGTCACACACAGTGCGGTGATGGCTGCGGTGGTCCGTAGTTTCGGACCCCACCTGACCGGTTGCGCACAACCCGTGCCCCCTCGTCGCGGTCGGGCTCACGTCACCGCCCGGCGCACACTGGCGTTATGCCCCGACTCGTCCGAACAGGCCCACCTCATGCTGGGCGTCCCGGCTATGGACCGCCACGACGACCGGCGCTACGCGCTCGGCGTGCTCAACGCCGCGCTGGGCGGCGGGATGAGCTCGCGGCTGTTCCAGCAGGTTCGTGAGCAGCGCGGGCTGGCCTATGCGGTCTACTCTGCGGTGGACTCCTACGCCGATATCGGCAGTCTGTCGATCTACGCCGGCTGCTCTCCGGGCCGGCTGGGCGAAGTGGCAGTGGTGATCGGTGACGTGCTGGCTGCCCTGGTCCGGGACGGTCTGTCCGCTACTGAGCTGGCTCGTGGCAAGGGGCAGCTGCGCGGGGGGCTGGTGCTGGGCCTAGAGGATGCGCCGTCGTGGATGACCCGGATCGGGATGGCAGAGCTCAATCACGGCGAGCACGACACCGTCGAAGATGAACTTCGCCGGATCGACGCGGTGACGGGGGAACAGGTCGGTGAGCTCGCTCGCGACATGCTGCGCCAACCGATCACCGCCGCCGTGGTAGGCCCCTACGCGGACGCGGATGATCTGCCCGACGAGATAGCGGAGCTGATCGCATGACCCCCGCGGAGCCGATCCCCGCTGCGAACCGCTCGGCGGACAACCCCATCCGGGTCGGGGTGCTCGGGGCACGCGGTCGGGTGGGAACCGAGGTGTGCAAGGCGGTGGACGCCGCTGCGGACATGGAACTCGTCGCGATGGTCGACGCGGGCGACTGGATGTTCAACGTCGCGGACGCGGGCGCAGAGGTCGTCGTCGACTTCACTCATCCCGACGTGGTGATGGATAACGTGCGCTTCTGCGTAGACCAGTCCATTCACGCCGTCGTGGGCACCACTGGCTTCACCGAGGCCCGGGTGACACAGGTCCGCGAATGGCTCGTGCCCAAGCCCGATCTCGGGATACTGATCGCCCCCAACTTCGCCATCGGGGCGATCCTGTCGATGCGTTTCGCTGCGATGGCCGCCCGGTTCTATGAATCGGTGGAGATCGTGGAACTGCATCACTCGGGCAAGGCCGACGCACCGTCAGGCACCGCTGCTCGCACGGCAGCGCTCGTCGCCGCCGCTCGCGCGCGGGCCGGAATGGAAGCGCCGCCGGATGCCACCACCCGTGCCCTACCTGGTGCCCGCGGCGCAGACGTCGACGGCGTGCGGGTGCACTCGGTCCGGTTGACCGGGCTGGTTGCGCACCAGGAGGTACTGCTGGGTACCGAGGGTGAGACATTGACGATCCGCCACGACACGCTGGATCGCTGTTCATTCATGCCCGGCGTCCTGCTAGCCGTCCGCTCGGTACTCAATCACCCAGGCCTGACCGTTGGCCTGGAACCCCTGCTCGATCTGTAGCGAGCGACTCGGTTGCTCATTAGCTCTGGATCTCCCGAACTCAACAGCAGCGCTGTCCCACGCCAGCCCGACGACTCCCCTGTTGAGTTCGGGAGATCCAGAGCTGGGCAGCGGCCCGCGGAGAGCGGGTCTACCGGGTGGCGAATGGCCACCGCCGGGAACAGGTTAGGTGAGCAGGAGATCCAGGGGGCCGGTGAGGCGCACTTCGCGGAGTAACCGGTCGCCGGCGTCTAGGGTGCGCACGGTGGCGTCGGGGTTCCAGCCGGCGCGCCGGTAGAAGCTCAGCGAGGCCGGGTCCTCGGCGGGCACCCAGGTGATTCCCCGAGTAGCGCCGGCGTCGCGTAGTGCTGCCGCAGCGGCAGCGAGTAAGCGGCCGCCGTGGCCTCGGCGTCCCCACCTGGGTTCTACCAGCAGGGTACTCACCAGCACGGTTCGCGCCGCGTCAGGCGGCAACGCGCCATCGGCAGCGGCCACGTCCTCCTCGGGAGCCGGACCGGCCACCACGAACCCGACCGGATCGTCACCTTCGGTGGCGATCAACACCGTGGCCCCACCCTCGAGCGCGTCGGCCCAAACTTTGTGCAGGTGCGGCGCATCCAGCTCGTCAAGGGTGCCGGGCGGCAACAGCTCGGAGTAAGCGGCGCGCCAGGTGGCGGCATGCAGTGCGACCAAGGTGGGAACGTCGTCAGGTGTCGCTGCACGCACCCCAGCCACCGCCATGCCACTCACGCTATGCGGTAGCCGCGATGGGAACCATCCGGGAGTGAGTGCCGGAACTGTCGGTGCCGGATGGCAGCATCGATGACCGTGGAGATCGTGGGACCAGACAGTGCGCGGCGCACCGCGCTGGCCGCGCAAGGCTTTGCCGACCCGCGATCCACCGGGACAGTGACTCGGCGACATCTGGTGCGGGTGCTGGGCCGGATCCGGTTGATGCAGTTGGACTCGGTCACCGTGCTAGCTCGGGCGCATTACCTACCGATGTTCAGCCGGCTGGGTCCGTACCCGAGGGAACTGCTGGACGCCGCCGCCTGGGCGCACCCGCTGCGCCGTCCTCGCCTGCTGGTGGAGTGCTGGGCGCACGAGGCGAGCCTGGTTCCGGTTGGCGACTGGCCACTGTTGCACTCGGGAGCGAAGAATCCCGGCTGGTGGCAACGATATGGCGAACTGGCGCAGCGAACACCAGAGCTGGTCTCGGCAGTGTTGAACGCGGTCAAGGAACACGGTCCGGTCGGTGCGGGCACCCTGGAGCGGGAGTTGGGTGCCGGGGTCCGTGCAGCGCCTGGATCGTGGTGGAACCGGAGCGACACCAAACGGATCTGTGAGTGGCTCTTCGGCATGGGTGAGCTTGTCGCCGGTACGCGGCGCGGATTCGAGCGGCTTTATGACCTGCCGGAACGAGTGCTGCCGGCGGAGGTGCTCGCCCGCCGGGTCGACGCCGAGCAAGGCGCTCGTGAACTGATCGCGCAGGCCAGCACCGCGCTGGGGATAGCCACCGAAGCTGACTTGCGGGACTACTACCGGTTACGACCGGAGCGTAGCCGCAAGGCGGTCTCGCAGCTCGTGGAGACCGGAGAGCTGCATCCGGTATCGGTCCGGGGCTGGCGGGCACCGGCCTACCGGCACCGCGATGCTCGCACGCCGCGGCGGATCTCCGGTGCCGCGCTGCTGTGCCCGTTCGATCCGCTGATCTGGGACCGGGCGCGCACTGAACGGCTGTTCGGCTTTCGCTATCGGATCGAGATCTATGTCCCGGAGCACCGGCGTAGCCACGGCTACTATGTGTTCCCATTTCTGCTGGATGGGGAGCTGGTCGCCCGGGTCGACCTCAAGGCTGACCGGTCCGCACGCCTGCTGCGGGTGCCGGGTGCTTTCGCCGAGCCCGGGATCGCCAACACTTCGCGAGTGGTCACTGAGCTCGCCGGGGCGCTGAAGGAGATGGCGCAATGGCTAGAGCTGGACGGGATCGCCATCGGGCAGCGCGGGGACCTGGTCGCGGCGCTGGGTAGCGCGATCAGGCGTGGCGCCGGCAGCTGGCCGGTCAGGATGGTGCCGCGGTGACCAGCGCGTCGCCTGATCCGCTCCGGGCCCGTACCCGCAGTGCGACGTCACCCTCGGCGGGCGGGTCGCCGACCGGCAGGTCGCTGTGCGCTCGCCCGGATCCCGAGCTGACGTCCAGCTCGGCAAGCACACCGGCGTGGATCCCGACGCGCAGCTGCCCCGAACCGGTGGTGAGGTCGAGTCCACCGGCGCTGGCGTCGACCACCGTGAGGTCGCCGCTGCCGGTGCGCGCGCTGATGTCACGCGCGACGGCGCCAAGCCGGACGTCGCCGGAACCGGTGTGCACGGTGCCGCTGCCCTGCGCGCCCTCGACGCTGATCACGTCGACCTCTCCGGACCCGGTCCGTACCCGCAGCTGGCCCACGACCGTACCCAACCGCACGTCCCCCGAGCCGGTGCGGACCTCGGCTGCTCCGGTGCAACGCTGTGCCCGGACCTGCCCGGAGCCGGTCGCGGCGTCGAGGGCTGCGGCCACTCCGGTAACGGAGACGTCCGCGGAGCCGCTTCGAGCGTTGATCGACGAGCCCGGTGGCGCGCTCACGTGGATTATCAGCGGCACAGTACGCAGTGGAGCCTCCCGCGGCGTGCGAACGGTGAGTCGCTGCCCGGTGAAGTCGATCAACGTACGCCGTACCGCCTCGGCTGCCACCTCGCTCGGTGGGGTGGCGCCGGTCTGCTCGCCCAGCCAGTTCAACAGGCCGCCGATCCCTACCGCCCACGGCGGCTGGCTGGTCGGGTCTGGGCGGATCTGCACGGCTACCTCAGAGCCCGCAGCGCCGTCGGCCAGTGCGATGTCCAGCCGTCCACCATCGAGCTCGACGGAGATGTCGATCGGTCCTTGGCACTCGAAGTCCTGTTGCCGGACCACCGATTCGGTGTCGTCGTGTTCCACGAGTTCTCCTCAACAAGATTCGTCAGCCCGGAGGTGGTCAGCCTTGCACCCAACCTTGGACCCGATTGCGGCTACGGCGATCGCCCGGCCCCCGGCGCGCCTCGTTCCACGGCTCGCCGCGCAATGCGCCCGCAACGGCCTGCGAGACCCAGGTGTTCAGGGACACACCCTGCTCGGCGGCGGCCCGCTCCGCCTGACCCTTGACCTGGTCGAACAGCCGCAGGGTCATCCGTCGGATGTCACCGCTGGCGTCGCCGAAGGTGGCTGCGCCGGGCTCATTGTGCGGCGGCGGACCATCCGCCCGCGGGTCGGTGGCATGGATTCCAGTCGCGCTCGAGCCGGCGTCGGATGGAGCGCTCACCGCGATTCGCACGTCACGGCCGTCCAGCCGCACCTCCACCACCCGGTCGTCCAGCGCCGCGGTGACCTCCGCGGCGAGGTCGGACAGCGCATTCATGATGGTCAAGCGGGCCGCGGGGCCCAGCGCAGCGCCCAGCACGGCGGCGGTGTGGCGGGTCTGCTCATCGCCCGCCGACGCCGCGGCGGTGAGGTCTTCGCGCAACTGTGAAATATACGGAGTGAGATCCATGACATCAAGGATGACGTCAGAACCGATGTCAGTCAAGACGTCACTGGCGTCCAGTACGCTGCGGACGCTCGAAACCGGGACCGTCTGAGAGGAGTGCACAGTGAGCGTGGATGACACCGAAGTGGATGACACCGAAGTGGATGGCCCGCAGGTGAGCACCGTGGCGTTGCGGGTTCAGCTCGTCGGCAAAACCGAGTTCTTCCCGCCCGCTGATGTGCCGTGGTCCACCGATGCCGACGGCGGGCAAGCACTCGCCGAGTTCGCCGGTCGGGCCTGCTACCAGTCGTGGCGAAAGCCCAATCCGGTGACCGCGACGAACGCCGGATACCTCAGACATATCCTTGAGGTCGGTCACCTGTCGGTGCTCGAACATGGCACAGCCAGCTTCTACCTCACCGGCGTGTCCCGGTCGTTGACCCATGAGCTGATCCGGCATCGGCACTTCTCCTACTCGCAGTTGTCTCAGCGTTATGTTCCCGAGCGGACCGCCGCGATGGTCGAGCCGGACGTCATCGCCGATGATCCCGAGCTGCACCAGCGGTTCCAGGCCGCGGCCCAGGCAAGCCAGCAGGCCTATAACCATCTCCTGGCCGGTTTGGAGAAACGCTTCGCCGACGAGCCGAACGCCACCCAGCGTCGCAAGCAGGCGCGCCAGGCGGCTCGCTCGGTGCTCCCCAACGCCACCGAGACCCGCATCGTGGTCACCGGCAACTACCGGGCCTGGCGACACTTCATCGCGATGCGTGCCACCGAGCACGCCGACGTCGAGATCCGCGCGCTGGCCGTCGAGTGCCTGCGCCAGCTGCACAAGGCAGCACCCAACGCGTTCGGCGATTTCGAGATCAGCGTCCTGCCAGACGGTACCGAGATCGCGTCCAGCCCCTTTGTGTCAGAGGGCTGAAGTAGCGTGCAGTCATGGACCTCGACGGGGCACGGGCCGTTGTCGCCGAGCAGCACCACGCGGTGCTGGCCACCCTGCGCCGCGACGGTACGCCGCAGATGTCCCCGGTAGCGGCAACGGTCGACGGAGCGGGTCGGGTGGTGGTGAGCACCCGCCAGACCGCTTTCA
>JBBPZY010000176.1:0-3345 GCA_038276315.1 Mycobacteriales bacterium | reverse complement strand
GTCGACCTATGCCGACACCGCGACTATGTCGAGGTTCTCCAACGTCGGCTGTGTTACTCGTGTGATGACGTCGGGTTTCCTCGTCGTGCGGCTCCTGTGCGTGTCGGCATAGTTTCGGGTTGAGCAGGCTCGGGCTCGGGGCACCGCGCTCCCGCGAGGGAGGCGAGTGCGATGTCAGGTACGCGGAGGAAGGCCGGTCGGCTCGGTCCGCAGGTCGAGGGCTACCGCGCTTGGTTGGCGCAGCGGGGCTACACGTCCGGCACTGCGAGGAACATGCTGAAGGACTTCGGCCAGCTCGGCCGGTGGTTGTCGAGTGCGGGGCTGGAGGCAGCACAGCTCGACGAGGAACAGGTGGCGGAGTTCCTCGGTGCCAGGCAGTTGGCCGGCCAGCGGCGAGTCCCGGGGTTGCGTGGGATGGTGCCGCTGCTGAGCTATTTGCGGGAGGCCGGCGTTGTCCCGGTAGCGAAGCCGTTGCTCACACCGCTGGGTGCGCTGCTGGGGCAATATCGGTCCTGGCTGGTCCAGGAGCGGGGCCTGGCCGCGACCACGGTGTTGCGCTATGAGAACACCGCGCGCCGCTTCCTGCGGGAGCAGGCGTTGGTCGGTGACGTCTTCGACCCGGCGGATCTGACCGGGGTGGACATCAACGTGTTCCTGCTCAGGGAATGCGGTCGTGTCTCGGCTGGGTCGGCCAAGGGGTGCGTGGCTGAGCTGCGGTCGGTCCTGCGTTTTTTGTATTTGCAGGGCATCACACCGTTGCGGCTGGGAACGGCGGTGCCTCCGGTCGGTGGGTGGCGCTTGGCCACCCTGCCGCCCACGATGACTGCCGCGGATGTCGAGTTGCTGCTGGACAGCTGCGACCGCAGCACCGCCATCGGCGTCCGCGACTTCGCGATGATGACGCTGGTCGCGCGGCTGGGTCTACGGTCCATCGAGGTCGCGCGCCTGGAACTGCGTGACGTGGACTGGCGGGCGGGCGAACTCGTCGTCCGCGGCAAGGGGCGCCGCGAAGACCGGCTCCCGTTGCCGACGGAGGTCGGCGAGGCCCTTGTCGCCTACCTGTCCCGCGGTCGGGCTGCCGACGGTGTTCGTCATCTATTTCTGACCTGCCGGGCTCCACGCGGACCGATCCGCGCGGACCTGGTCGGTGATGTCGTCGAGCGGGCCTGCGAACGAGCCCGGCTGCCACAGGTGGGACCTCACCGGCTGCGCCATGCCCTGGCAGCGGAGTTGCTGCGTCACGGGGCTGGCTTGGTCGCGATTAGCCAGGTACTTCGTCATCAGGATCTGGCCACCACTGCCCTCTACGCCAAGGTCGACCTTGGTGCGCTGCGGCATGTCGCCCAGCCCTGGCCGGGAGTAGCCCAGTGAGCGCCCTAGAACAGGCCCTCAACGACTACCTGCAGCTACGTCGTTCGCTCGGACACGAACTGACCGAGGCCGCCTGGCTGCTGCCCGGCTTCGTCACCTACCTCGATGCCCACGGGGCGCAGACCGTGACAATCGAGGCGGCGCTGTCTTGGGCCCAGCAATCACAGTCGGACCGGATGACGACAGTCGGGCCACGGCGGATGACAGCCGCCCGTGGCTTCGCCCGCTACCTGGCAGGCACCGACGCCAGCACCGAGGTGCCGCCACTTGGGCTGATGCCGCACCGGCAACGATGGCGCCTTCCATTCACCTACTCCCCGGCCGACATCGACACGCTCATGGACCAGGCTCGTCGGTCGATCGTCTCGCCGCTGCGGGCAGCGACCTACGAGACCCTGATCGGGCTCCTCGCCGCGAGCGGACTGCGGATCGGCGAAGCCATCAAGCTCGACTGCAGCGACGTCGACTGGGCAGAGGGTGTGCTGCTGATCCGCGAGTCCAAGTTCGGCAAGTCACGCCTAGTGCCCCTGCACGCCAGCAGCATGCAAGCGCTGCAGGACTACGCCCAGCTGCGCGACGAACTCCAACCGCGACCCAAGGAACCGAGCTTCTTCGTGTCCCTCACCCGCAAACGCCTGCTCTACGCCGTCGTGTCGCAGACGTTCCGGCAGTTGACCGACACCGTTGGCATCGGTGCTGGCGCACCCTGCCCTCCACGGCTGCATGACCTACGGCACACCTTCGCGGTCAGCACCCTGCTCGGCTGGTATCGGGCAGGCGAGGACGTGCAGGCCAAGATCCCGTCGCTGTCGACCTACCTGGGACACCGCGAACCGGGCTCCACCTACTGGTACCTGTCGGCGGCCCCCGAACTGCTCGCCCTGGCCGCCGCACGCCAGGACACCGCATGGTCGGTGGCCCGGTCATGACACTGATCGCGCCCACGCTGCAGGCCTTCTTCACAGACCGGCTCGCCCAACAGCGCCAAGCCAGCCCCCGCACCATCGCGGCCTACCGCGACACCCTGCGGCTGCTGCTCGGGTTCGCGCACCAACAGACCGGCAAGATGCCCTCCCAACTGGACTGGGACAACCTGGACGCCACGACGATCTCCGCGTTCCTGAACCACCTGGAAAGTGAGCGGCACAACAGCACCAGGACCCGCAACGTGCGCCTCACCGCGATCCGCTCACTGTTCTCCTACGCCGCGCTGCGCCACCCCGAGCACGCGCTGCTCATGCAGCGCGTCTTGGCCATCCCCCCGAAGCGGTTCGACAAACGGATCGTGACGTTCCTGACCGCCACGGAGGTCGACGCGCTCCTCGCCGCTCCAGACCAGACCCGCTGGGAAGGCCGACGCGACCGGGTCCTCATGCTGCTGGCCATCCAAACCAGGCTTCGGGTCTCCGAACTCACCGGCCTGAACTGCAGCGACATCACACTCGGAACCGGCGCCAACGTCCGCTGCGAAGGCAAAGGACGCAAACAACGCGCCGTCCCTCTCACCCACCCCGTCGAGACGCTGTTGCGGCTCTGGCTCACCGAGCGAGCCGGAGAACCCGCAGATCCGCTGTTCCCGACCCGCACCGGGCGCCGGCTCAGCCGCGATGCCATCGCCCTGCGGGTCAGCACCCACGCCGCGACCGCCACACAACAATGCCCGTCACTGTTAGGCAAACGAATCCACCCACATGTCCTGCGCCACAGCTGCGCCATGTCCCTACTGCAAGCCGGCGTCGACACCTCAGTGATCGCCCTCTGGCTCGGCCACGCCGGCGTCCGATCCACCGATGCCTACGTCCACGCCGACATCAGCATCAAGGAGAAGGCACTTGCCCTCACGACACCCGCGTCGGCCAAACCCGGCCGCTACCGCCCGCCGGACAAGGTGCTCGCGTTCCTCGAAAGCCTGTAACTATGCCGAGCCACGGGCCGCCGACCAACCGCGCACGCAGCGCCCACGGCCCGCAGCTC
>JBBPZY010000175.1:0-4213 GCA_038276315.1 Mycobacteriales bacterium | reverse complement strand
TAACCGCCGCACCGGCACCTGACCCCCCCGGCCGGTTGGTATCACTCACCGCGCTCCCTCGATGTGGGGTGGACAGGACGCGGCGGTCGCCATTGGCACATCACAACGTCTAAACGTCGACTCAGCAGGCGAGATCGTCGAACTCGCCGTCCTTGGCGCCAGCTAGGAAGGCAGCCACCTCATCACGGGTGAAGATCAACGTTGGGCCACTCGGATGACGAGAGTTCCGCACCGCGACGTCGCCGCTATCCAGTGCCGCGGTCTCCACGCAATTACCGAGCTGACCACTGTGCCTGCTCTTACGCCACGTGACCCCAGCAAGGTCCGCGGCCGATATGCCGTTGGGAATCGACTCCGACATGGAACCGTCCTCTCTCAGGTAGTGCATCTGCACGTGCATACGGTAGCGCGTGCTGCTGCAGGTGTCAATGCACGTGCATCTGCGCGAAACGGCGGGCCGAGCGGACATGTCGACCCCATGTAGCCTGGGCAGCAGCGAGGTCGACGTACGCCGCTGGTGCCCGCACCCGCCCGTTGCGGCGCGCGGTCGTCCTCATAGGCTCAGCCCGGTCCACATGCGAAACGCGACGTTTGTGAGGTTTCTGATGCCCGGTACCGACGCCCCATTGTCGGAGGATGCCGTACCTGCATATATCGACACGACCAAGGCGAGCATCGCCCGAGTCTACGACGCATCCCTCAACGGTAAAGACAACTACGAGGTCGACCGGGAGGTGTTACGGCAGGTCGCCCAGGTCGCGCCGGAGATCAGCCGGCTTGGCATAGACAACCGGGATTTCCTGATCCGGGTAACTCGCTTCATCGCTAGTCAAACCGGTATCACCCAGTTCCTCGACTGCGGATCTGGACTGCCCACTTCTGAGAACACGCACCAGGTCGTCCAGCGAATCCGGCCAGAGGCTCGCGTGGTGTACATCGACAACGACCCGGTGGTGCTCGCGCACGGAAGGGCACTGCTCGAGGAGAATGACCAGACCCATTTCAGCGCCGCCGATATCTTCAAGCCGGACCAGATTATCAATAACGAGGTCGTGCGCAAGTACCTCGACTTCTCCGAGCCGATCGCACTGTTCCAGATTGGAACACTGCACCACCACGACGGCGAGCGCAGCCCGCAGAGCATCATGGCCGAATACATCGATGCCCTGCCGTCGGGCTCCTACGTGGCACTGAGCCACTTCTACGATCCCCAGACCACCCCCGAGTTGAGCGAGCTCGCCCGGAAGATGGAACAGCTGTTCCTGCACAGCCCGATGGGCAGCGGAATGTTCCGCACCCGCACCGAGATCGAGGGCATGTTCCCGGGTCTGGAACTGATCGACCCCGGCCTGATCGAGTGCGTCAACTGGTGGCCCGACGGTCCGCGGATCAAACCACTGGACCCCGCGCAGTACTGCATCGCCGGAGCGGTCGGGCGCAAACCTTAAAGCAATGTCGGCTAGAGCTCGGCGCACGCCTTCATGAGAAGTTGCCGGGTGTGGTCAGGAGTGTAGGCGTCCACAGTCAGGCGATCGAAGACCCTGCCGTACAACTCGGTATCTGATCGTTTGTCCAGGTAGAGCGCGCCGGTAAGGTGCTCTATGTACACCACATCCGGCAACTCTGGCTCGGTGAAGCGCAGCGTGGTGAACGAGCCCTCGGCCGCATACCCACTGAACTGGTAGGGCACCACCTGCACGGTGACGTGGGGCCGCTTGGTGAGGTCGAGGAGATGCTCGATTTGAGCCGACAGCACCCGAGTGCCACCGATCGGTCGGCGCAGGACGGACTCGTCGATGACGGCCCACACCTTGGGTGGATCCGGCCGGCCGAGCAGTGACTGTCGCCGCATCCGTACGCCGACCTGACGTTGCACGGTCTGGCCCGCCAACGGAGACCAACCGTGACTGGCGATCGCTTTGGCGTACTCCTCGGTCTGCAGCAAGCCAGGGACGAACTGCTGTTCCCACGTCTGGATCCGGGACGCCGACTCCTCCAGCCCGAGATAGTCCTGGAACCAGTCGGCCACGGAATCGGTATAGCGATGCCACCAGCCCGGTTCGTTGGACCGCCTGACCATCTCGAGGAACGCTTCGCGCTTCTCGGGATCTGTCACTCCGTACATCGCCAGCAGGTCAGTCACATCGCGCAGCTTGAAGCTGACCCGGCCGAGCTCAAGCCGGCTGATCTTCGACTCGGAACTGCGGATTGCGAAGCCGGCCTCGGCACGCGAGATCTCGGCGGCTTCCCGCAGCCGGCGTAGCCGAGCGCCCAACATGATGCGGCGGGCGGTGGGACTACCGTGACGGTCGCCATCACCACCGGATGTCTCAGGGGGACCAATCGGCGCCACGCCAGACCTCCGAAGTGAACCAGCCCGATCACTGACCGTACCGGGCGGTAGAGCAGGGCAAACGTTGCGCCAGCTTACCTCGACACAACGAAGGCGGTCATTAGCGATGGCGGCGGATCAACCGAATGACCAGGTAAACGACGATGACCACGTTGAGGGCCAGGCCGCCCACCTTGAGTCCAGTGGGATGCTTCAGCAGCTCCTGAACCTCGGGAAAGAGCAACAACGCCGTCGACACCACGGTGAGGTACTCAGCCCATTGTCGACGACGGAACAGGCCATAGCCCTCCACCGCCTCCAAAACTCCGTATCCGATGGCGATTGACCCGTCCCGCTGGATCTGGTGCGGTCTGAAGCCGGCCAGCCGCGAGATCAGCCGGCCGGTTTCGTTGCGGCTCGGGTCGAGCCCGACCTGCTCAGCGAAGCGCCGTGCGGGATCCGCCCAATCCGTGTGGGTATGGGTGAGCAAAATCAGGCCCACACCGACCAAGACCACCGCCCGAAGGGTGCGCTCCACCGCGAGCACCGGCAGCAACCGGCTCTGGTCCGCAGCGCCCTGATTCCGTGCGGACCGCGCCGGCGGATCGAAACTGCGTGGTGGCTCCGCCGCTGACGCCATGACACCGTCCTGAGCGGGAAGGTGCCCGGCTGGACGGTGCGGGCGAAGTGCCGTCCAGCCGGGCAGCGGAGGCTGACTCAGCCGCGAAAGAAGTCCTTGACCTTCTCGGCGGCCTGCTTGATCTTGCCCTCGGCCTGGTCGACCTTGCCCTCGGCTTCGAGGTGCTCGTTGCCGGTGGCCTTGCCAGCGGTCTCCTTGAGCTTGCCTTTCAGCTCTTCGGCCTTGTTCGACATCTTGTCTCCGATACCCACCTGGTGCTCCTTCGTCAGATTCGGTTACCCAGCCAGCTGGTCCTGCGGAGTCAGCCGTTCCTACGGAGTAGACGTCGCAGCATCAGCAATACAGCCACTAGGGCCACGACGGCTGGCACCGGCCGTCGCCGCACCGCCGCCATCATCTGTGTGATACGCCCGACCACCGGCGCGGGGAGCTTCGCCGCGGCTTGGTCGGTCAGATCCTTCGCCCGCTGCGTCGCCTCGCTGGCCTTGTCCTGCACCGCTTCGGTGCCGTCCTGCAGGTGCTGCTTGATGTCTTGGATCTTGGCTTGCGCGGTTTCCTTGCCGCCGCGCACCTTGTCCTTCACCCCGGTGGGCAGATCGCCGGTGAGATTGTCGGACGTGATAGTCATCGCTGTGGGTCCTCTCTGCGTGTCTGAAGATCTAACCATCGGTTGCAGGTAGTTACCCCGCATCAACTCACAGTAAACCGTGAGCACCCTACTGGCTTCGCCGCCGCGTCGCGTTCGCCGCGGCCTGCACCGCTGGATCGGCCGCGGCGAACCACGACCAGTCCGCGGCCCGATCAGCTGCTACGTCCGGTGGCCGGGCGAACACCTCCGGACCCGCCGCGCCAACGGGGAAGCGGCCCTTGTCTGGGGGATCAACCGGTGGCGGCTCAGATCCGGCAGCCGGGAGATCGGCGTTGATGCGCTCGCCACGGATCTGGTCATAGATAGGCGTTTGGCTCACGAGAGGACACCGTAGAGCCGCGCGCCGCGGCGCGGGCATCAACATGGTGTGGACGGCGTGTGGATCACTGTGTGGATCGATGGACCCGCCTGTGCGCAAACTGTGCACAGGCGGTGGACGCACCGAACGGCGGTGTCGTCTGAGCAGCTTTACCGCGCTCGTCTGCACCGTCACTCCTGCCCCACGGGGAGGTGGGGTAGTCCGTTGGGGATGTGCCACCCATGGCAACTTTGGGGGCGGAGTTGCCATGGGTGGCACATCACCCCACCGCGG
>JBBPZY010000174.1:0-6711 GCA_038276315.1 Mycobacteriales bacterium | reverse complement strand
TGCGGGTGCGTCTCGCGCTGGGCGTGGTGACCAGCATCGACCCGGAGATCCTGCTGCTCGACGAGGGCATCGGCGCGGTGGATGCGGCGTTTTTGGAGAAGGCCCGCGAGCGGCTCACAGCGCTGGTCGGGCGATCCGGGATCCTGGTGTTCGCGTCGCACTCCGATGAGTTGCTCCTGGAGCTGTGCACCTCTGGGTTGTGGCTCGACCACGGGGAGATCCGGGAGCAGGGCGACCTGCGCACGGTGCTGTCCCACTACAACGGCAAGGACCCCTTCGAAAACCTCAGCCAAGAAGCCCTCGACCGTGTCGCGGAAGCAACCAGATGACCGCCAACCCGATGACCATGGTGGTCACCGTGGTAGTGACGCGGCACCGGCGGGAGCTGTTGGCGAAGTCGTTGGCGGTGATCAGCGCGCAGACCCGGCGGCCGGACCATCTGGTGGTGGTGGACAACGGACCCGACGATCCCGCTGAGGATGTCGTCGCGGACTGCCCGATCCCGGCCACCTACCTTCCCTCGCTGCGCAACCTCGGTGGCGCGGGCGGGTTCGCGCTGGGGATCCTGCACGCCCTGGCGCTGGGCGCGGACTGGGTGTGGCTAGCCGACGACGACGGATGCCCGGCCGACGTCCGGGTCCTGCAGACCTTGCTGGAGGAGGCCAACCGCCGGGACCTCGCGGTGATCTCCCCGGTGGTGGTCAACATCGATGACCCGGAACGGCTGGCGTTCCCACTGCGCCGGGGACTGACCTGGAAGCGCCGCCGCAGCGAACTGGGTACCGACTTCCTGCCCGGTATCGCGAGCTTCTTCAACGGTGCGCTGTTCAGCGCCGCGGCCCTGGACGTCGTCGGCGTGCCGGACTACCGGCTGTTCGTCCGGGGCGACGAGGTGGAGCTGCACCGCCGGGTGGTCCGCTCCGGGCTGCGCTTCGGGACGACGTTGCGGGCCTCCTACGCCCACCCTGACGGCTCAGCGGAGTTCAAGCCGATGCTGCGCGGGCACTTCCACGCCCAGGACCCCGCCGACGAGATCAAGCGCTACTACACCTATCGCAACCGCGGCTACCTGCTCTCCCAGCCCGGCATGCGACGAATCGGAATGCTCGAGGTGTTCCGATTCGGGTTGTACTTCCTGGGCACCAAGCGGGACCCGCGGGCTTTCCGGCAGTGGCTCAAGCTACTCCGGCAAGGGCGCGCGGAGCGTTTCTACCGGCATTAGCGCGGCCGCGCGGGCGTAACGTTCTGGTCAATGTATGGGACGGGGGGTATGGGGCTAGGCCCCTTGGGCTAGCCTCCTGGCGTGCTGACCTCCGGGCACATCGAGATCTCGCGCCGCCGCCCAAGTAGTGGCGGCGACGCTACCGAGCCGACCGCCGACACGGGCAACAAGGGCGAGCGCGGCCCCCGGCTGCTTCGGTTCGCCGCCGCATTCTTCGGCCTGCTCGGGGCCCTGCTCGCCATCGCTGTGCCGCTGCTGCCGGTGATCCAGGACACCGCTGTGATCACCTGGCCACGCTCGGGAGACCTCGCCCCGATCAACGCGCCGCTGGTTACCTACCAGCCGCAGAACATGACGGCCATGATCCCGTGCGCGGCAGCCGTCTCCTTGGACAAGCGGTCGCTGCAGCCGGCCTCCGTGCTGACCACCACCCCGCCCGGATCGACCGACGGTGCCGCGGTCGGAATGGTGCTGCAGGTCGACGCCGGAAAGTTAACGCTGATCAGCCGGGGACAGGCGCTGGGCAACGTCCTGTTGAGCAGCATCCCGCCGTCCCCGCGCCAGTGCATGATCCAGATTTCCTCTGACGCCCGGGGCACCACGGCGTCAGCCGGTGCCATCCGGTTCGTCAAGGTCAACCAGGACGTCCGGCCGCAGGTGACCGGCCTCTACTCGGCACTGATCGAGCAACGCGACCCGGTACGTGGACTGGCGGTGCAGGTTACCCCGGACACCCGGTTCCAATCCGTCCCACACCCGATCAAGCTCGCTGCCATAGCGGCCGCCGTACTGGCCGTGCTGATCAGCCTGATCCTGATGCACCGGTTGGACAGCCGGATCGGTCGTCGGGCTCCGCGAGTACTGCCCTCGGGCTGGTGGCGCCCCACCGGCCGGGACGCCACGGTACTCGCGGTGCTCGCCGTGTGGGTGGTCATCGGCGGGATCACCTCCGACGACGGCTACATCCTGACGATGATCCGCACCCGCGCGGAGATGGGCTATACCGGCAACTACTACCGGTGGTTCAACGTACCCGAGGCGCCGTTCAGCTGGCCCTACGAGCTGTATGCGCGGTGGTCTGGAATCAGCACGGTGCCACCGTGGCTGCGACTGCCGTCGGCCGCGATGGGCGGGGTCAGCTGGATGCTGATCAGCCGTCAGGTGATGCCGCGGCTGGGCCGGGAGGTCCGCCGCAGCGCCGCTGCCGGATGGGCCGCCGCCGCGGTGTTCCTGGCCTTCTGGCTGCCCTACAACAACGGCCTGCGGCTCGAGCCGGTGGTGGCCATCGGTTCACTGCTCGCGCTGTGCGGGGTGGAGCGCGCGGTGGCCACCCGCCGGGTGCTGCCGCTGGCGTTGGCCCTGCTGGCGGCAGCGTTCACCGTCGCCGCGACACCGACCGGTTTCATCGCGGTCGCACCGTTTCTGGTGTCGCTGCGGCCGCTGGTGCAGCTGGTGCGCCAACACATGGCGGTCTCCGGGCGGACCGCGGTACTCGGGCCCATCCTCGGCGCCGGCCTGCTGGTCCTCGTGGTGTGCTTCGCCGACCAGACACTGGCCGGGGTACTCGAAGCCTCCCGGATCCGCACCGAGATCGGACCCAACCTGTCCTGGTTCCAGGAGCCAGAGCGCTACGAGGAGTTGTTCAGCAACCTGCCCGACGGTGCCTTGGCCCGTCGCTTCCCGGTTTTGCTGTTGCTGCTGTGCCTGGGCACCACCGGGGTGGTGCTGTTGCGCCGGGGCCGCATTCCCGGCGCCGGTCTGGGCCCGAGCCGCCGGCTGATCGGCACCGTGGGGGTCTCACTGGTGCTGCTGGCGCTGACTCCGACGAAGTGGACCCACCACTTCGGGGCGTTCGCCTCGATCGGCGCTGCACTGGCCGCGCTCACCGCACTGGCCACCAGCTCCAGCGTGCTGCGCTCGGCGCGCAACCGGTGGTGGTTCCTGTCCGGCCTGCTGGTGATCCTGGCGATGTCGGCCACCGGGCCCAACGCGCCGTGGTACGTGTCGCAGTACGGGGTGCCGTGGTACGACAAACCCCCCTCGGTACACGGCATCCAGGCGAGCACGCTGCTCATCGTCGGCGCCGCGCTGGCTGGGTTGATCGCGGTGATCGAGGGGTTGCGGCACGAGCCAGGCGCACCACCCCCCGTAGCGGCACCTGGACCGCAACGGCGCAACGGGCGGCGCCGCGCCCTGCTGATCGGGTCCGCCCCGCTGGCGGTGGTCTGCGGCCTGCTGGTGCTCGCCGAGGTCGGCGCCATGACCAAGGCCATATACAAGCAGCGCCACGGCTACAGCATGGGCGCAGCCAACTTCGCCGAAATAACCGGACACAGTTGCAACCTCACCGACGCGGTGTTGGTCGAGGCCGACCGGCGGGCCGGTGCGCTGCGTCCGTTGCGCACGACGCTGCTCGCCGACATCCCGCTGCAACGCGGCTTCGAAACCAACCGGTCCCCGCTGGAGCAAGCGTTATCGACCAGTCCCCCAGCCGACTCCGACGGCAAGGCGGACAGCCAGAACACTCGAGGTGACCGCATTCCCAAGCCGGGCGAGGACGGGAGCAACCCCGTTGAGAAACCGCCGACCGGGCTCGGTGGTGCCGAGATCCCGATCTGGAGCAGCTTCTCCCCCGACAGCCCCGGCACCGGCATCCTGCGCACTACCTGGTACGCGCTGCCCGCCGCGGCCGGCCAAGGCGCCGCACCGGTGGTGGTCTCCGTCGCGGGCAAGCTGTCACCCACCACGCCGCTGGTCGCCGAGTTCGCCCGCCGCACCGAGCATGGTTTCCGCGTCGTCGACCACATGCAGATCACTGGGCGAGCCACTGCCGATGGGCCCGGGTGGCGGGACTACCGCCTCGGACTGGCCGGTCGGGCCTCTGCCGGGGCGGACGCCGTGCGGCTGGTCGCCACCGATGCCGACGTCACCGACGACGGGTGGCTCGCGTTCTCCGCGCCCCGGGTACCGGTGCTGAGTTCACTGACCGACCTGGTCGCCCCGACGCCACCGGTGTTCTTGGACTGGCCGGTGGGCTTCGTGCATCCCTGCGTGCGCCCGTTCGCGATCCGCAACGGCATCGCCGAGATACCCCAATATCGCCTGCTGCCCGACAAGATGCTGGCTGACGACAGCAAGAGTTGGTCAGCGGCAGATGCGGGTGGCCCGATCGGCTGGCTGCAGATCCTGGCCACCCAGCAGGAGGTGCCGACCTACCTCAAGGAGAACTGGGACACCGACTGGGGCAAGCTCATGGTGATCCAACCGCGGGTACCCGACGCTGAGCCACCGGTTCTGAAGACCGGCACCGCCGTGCGAAGCGGCTGGTGGTCTCCGGGCCCGCTACGCAGCGGGGGCCAGACCGCCGAGATATCGCAGCTGGGCCGTTGATCGACCGGAGGTGACCCACCCAAGGGGATCGGAGTCCCGGGCCCATAAGGGGGCCCCTCGCGGAAACGAGGGGGAGGTGTTCCGCGAGGGGCGGCGGATCCGGCTGGGGGTCCCGAACCCGCACGTCTCATTGTGCCACTATTGTTATGCTCCATGCGAGTGATACCCCGGCGTGGCGGGCGCGTTACGGCGCGGCGCGTCGTCGCCCCCACCCATTTGGGCGTCTGTAATTGATCAGTTTCGGAAGATCACCGTGCGCTGCACGACGAAGTTAATGCTGGTGGCGATGCCTTGGGCGACGATGAATGCGTAAGTGATCTCGCCGCGGATCGGCGGCAGCAGCGCCAGCATCACCGCGTTCATGCCTACCTGAACCACGAAAGTGATGCCGTACAACGCCATCACCGAGGCCAGCTCCCCGCGCCCCCCCCGGCCCTGGAACGTCCATCTGCGGTTGATCAGGTAGGCGGTGGTGGTGCCGGCGATGAATCCCAGCGCCTTGGCCAGGTGCACCCACAGGCCGGTGGCCAGCAACGCCTGGTAGCTGCTGTAGTCCACCACGGCGGCGACCCCGCCGACCAGGACGAAACGGGTCAGCTGGGTCGACAGGCGCGACCTCGCCTGCAGCTGCGGTGCGGCCAACCGAAGTCTCCCTTCGGGCTTCTAGCCGGACGTGATCCGGTCCGAGCAGGGTACCGACACCGGCGGCCGGTTACCCTCGCGCGGTGCTTGCGGCCGCCGACGTGCAACGCTCCGTGACCTGCCGGGTGGGCGTGCTCGCCGGGCTGGCCACGCTGACCCTCGTCGCGGCGGTCGGGGTGTTGCTGGCCCCGGTGATCGCCCAGGATCCGGTGGTCAGCTGGCCACCGGCCGGCCAGCCGGCCCGCTCCACAGTGCTGCCGCTGGTGCCCTACCGACCGTTGAGCCTCACCGCGCGGGTGCCGTGCGCCGCGCTGTCCGCGCTGGACCGGCAACCCGACGGCGGCGACGCCCTGCGCACCCTGCCCGCCACCGCCGGCACGCCGGGCCAGCTCAGCCAGGGCCTGGTCGTCGCGGTCCACGGCGGCGTCGTGCAGGTGACCGCCTCGGGCCGGACGGTGTTGCGCGAGTTGCTTCCGGCCGGCGGATGTACCTACCAGGTGCTCGCCGACGCCGGCGGCGTACGGGTACTGCGCGACAGGGCACCGCGGAGCTTCGCTTCGGTGGAAGTGCCGCAGGTCAGCGAGCTGGACACCGAGCTGGTGGGTCAGCTGACGGCGGGGTTGGCGGTGTCGTTACACACCGATGCCCGCTACGAATCCACCCCGACGGCGCTGAAGACCGGGCTGCTGGTGACCTGCGCCGCAGCCCTGTTGATGCTGCTGGGGTTGGCCTGGCGGTGGTGGGGCGGCCAGGCGATGTCTGGACGTTCGGCACCGCGGCCCGGCCTGAGGATCGCTGACGGTGTGCTGGTGGTCGTCTCGGCGGTGTGGGTGCTGCTGGCTCCGACGAACTTCGACGACTCGTGGTACATGCAGATGGCCCGGGGTGCCAACGCCTCCGGCTCGGTCGGCAATGCGATCTACATGTTCAACGTCACCGAGAACCCCTTCGTGGCCAGCCAGTACGTGCTGCAACTGTGGGGCTCGCTCGGCGGGTGGGGGCTGGCGTGGATGCGGCTGGTACCGCTGGCCTACGGGCTACTCACCTGGCTGCTGCTGCGCTTGCTGTTGGTAGCCGGCTTCGGTCGGGAGCTGGGCACCAGCCGGGCTGCCTGGGCGCTGCTGGTCGCCTACCTGCTGTGGTGGCTGCCCTACGGGATGACGCTGCGCCCCGAACCGCTGATCGTGGCGCTCGCCGCGGCGACGCTGCTGCTGACGGAGCTGGCCCGGCGGCGACGCTCGGTCGGCGCGCTGGCCGTCGCCACGGCGACCGCCGCGCTGGCGATGTCCGTCTCCCCGTCCGGGCTGGTAGCCATCGCGCCCCTGGTGCTGGCGCTGCCGTGGCTGTGGCGGTGGTTGCGCGCACAGCGCGCCGCGGCGCGGGTGGCCGCGGTCGCGCTGCTGGCCGCCGCGAGCACCAGCCTGGTGCTGGGGGGATTCGCCGACGCGACGCTCGGC
>JBBPZY010000173.1:0-9790 GCA_038276315.1 Mycobacteriales bacterium | reverse complement strand
GACGTTGGGTGAGAACGCCGATCTTGGACACCCTTCGCGTATCAACCGGTCACGACACGCCCGACCACCTCATACCCCTTGGAATAGATCATCTAGAGCCGGTCAGCACATCTTCGGGTATGTGATCAGCTCTGCTGTCCCCGAACTCAACAGCAGAGCTGTCCGAGGTCGGCTGAACAGCTCTGCTGTTGAGTTCGGGGGCTGAGAGCACCCAAGATCGGGCCGCTTCAGCTGCTGGTGAGGATGTCTGCAAGGTTGAAGCGGACTGGGCGTTCTAGTTGGTCGTAGGTGCACGAATGGGGTTCGCGATCGGGGCGCCAGCGGCCGAACTGGGTGGTGTGGCGGAACCGCACGCCTTCCAGGTAGTCGTAGCGGACCTCGACGACGCGCTCGGGGTGCAGCGGGGTGAACGAGAGGTCCTTGCCGGCGTTCCATCGGCTGGTCTCGGACTTGCGCGGAGTCCGCTCGCCCTGCTCCTGCCGGGCCCAGGCCCACGGGTGGTCGTCGAACGTCGTGACGAGGGGCTGCAGCTCAGTGAGCAGCTCCCGGCGCCGGGCCATCGGGAACGCCCCGACCACGCCCACCGACACGAGAACGCCGCGGTCGTCGTAGAGCCCCAGTAGCAGCGAGCCGATGGCGTCCGGACCGGATTTGTGGAGCCGGTAACCGGCGATGACACAGTCAGCGGTGCGTTCATGTTTAATCTTGGTCATCACCCGCTTGTCGGGCTGGTAGCGCAGGTCCAGACTCTTGGCGATCAGCCCGTCCAGCCCGGCACCTTCGAACTGGTCGAACCACCGGCGGGCGACGTCCTGGTCTCGGGTTGCCGGCGTGACGTACACCGGCGCAGCGGCGCCGGCCAGTGCGTCCTCCAACGCCTTGCGCCGCTGCACGAGCGGCTGTTGGGTGACGTCGTCGTCGCCGAGCGCGAGCAGGTCGAACGCCACGAAGCTGGCCGGCGTCTGCTCGGACAGCAGCCTGACCCGACTGGCGGCGGGGTGGATACGCTGCTGCAGCGCCTCGAAGTCCAGGCTGTTGCGTTCCCGATCGGCGATCACGATCTCGCCGTCGATCACTGCACGAGACGGGAAATTCTCCAGGACAGCGGTGACGACCTCAGGGAAGTAACGGGTCATCGGCCGTCCATTGCGGCTGCCGATCTCCACCTCGTCGCCGTCGCGGAAAATGATCGATCTGAAGCCGTCCCATTTCGGTTCGTAGTGTTGGCCAGCGGGGATCGCGGCGGCGGGCTTGGCGAGCATCGGCGCAACCGGCGGCATGACGGGAAGCTGCACAGTCTTAGTCTCCTCTCCCAGACGCCTGATCAAGTCATGGACGGCGACGACGACACCAGGGCGTCTTGGGGGGAAGTGCTCGTAGCGCAGGACGAGCGTGCGCAAGCCGGTGTCCCAGCGCGGTCGGCCAGCCCGTTGATCACCGTATGTGTTCCTACGGCGACACATACGGTCGTCAAAGGCACACCAACGATGATCAATGGCTCTGGGCTACGGCGTGCCGAGCGCTGCGGTTCACCGGGAGATGTCGAGCATCTCGGTGACGCGACGGTAGCCAACTGAGCGGCAGATGCGCTCCTCCGCCGCGCCTTCAGGGGTCAGGAACGGGGTGGTGATCCCTACGGTGGGGCACGCCCGAGTGAGCAACGCGGTCAGTGCTGTCGCGATTCCGCGTCGCCGGTAGCGTGGTGTGGCGCGCAGAGCCCACCCCCCACGCCGCGGCCGGTGGCCAGATCGCGGGCGAGGGCTACCAGACCTCCGCTCTCGACGGTGCCACGCAGACGGGCGACGTCGTGATCGGTGGTTTCGGGCTGGCCGTAGGCCTCGGCGAGTAGGCCGGACTCAACGGCCGGGCAGAGGCAGAGGCAGATATTCCAGTCGCGGGGTGCGGTCGCGGTCAGTGAACGCCGTGATCAGTGTCGTGATCTAGTTGCTCGTGGGTTCGACGCCGTCGTCTGGGACGGCGTAGTTGCGGAACAGGCCCGCGTCCTGGTCGTCGAAGGATGCCAGGATCGGACCGACGCGGGGACGCGCGGGCCGGCAAGGGCGCGTCGACGGCACCTCGACCAGCCGAACATAGACTTCCTCACCTGGCACGCCGATACAGTCTTCCGCGCCTCATAACGGCCGAATACAACCAACACTATCGCCACGTTGGATGCGTGGGCATAATCGCCGCCGCTTTCTCCGCGCAACGACAGTCGCATGCGGAGCCACGCGACTTGCGGGCACCATGATCATCGGTTGTGTGCGTAGGACGACACAGAATGTCGTCGAAGGAACCCAAACGGTGATCATCCTCAAAAGGCGTCATTCGCGGGCGGCCGCGGGTGGTTTCCATTCGGGGTGAGGAGGGAGTACAGAATGGAGTCGCGCCGCGCTCCGTTGGTGAAGACGTGATCGCGTAGTCGGGCCTTCCCGGATGAGCCGAGCCGAGTGACGATGGCGACGGCGACGGACGCGGTGTTGCCGGGTCCGATGGCGGCGGAGATGCGATGCCGCCCGAGTGTGGTGAATCCAAAGCCGACGATGGTGCGGCGGCGTCGAGGGCGTACCCCAGGCACCATCGCGGTGCGGCGATGGCAAAATTGAGTTCGGCGGCGTGCACGCCGGACAGGCCCAGGCCCACGAATCCGATCAGCCGATCCTCGGTGCGTGCTGATCGCGCGCATTACTCCGTGGTCGATGGAGTCTCAAATACGCAGCGTGGTCCGGGGGCGCGGCTCAGTCGCAGATCTATGGTGGCGAGGGGTGCGTCGAGCGCTTCAGCAAGGGCGACGTAGCAGGCGTCATTAGTGGTGACGGCGCCACGGAGACTCCATACCCGCTCAGCCACCGGCTCATATCCGAAGAGCACCACCCGCAGCTTGAGCAGATCGGCGTGGGCCAGTTGCGCAGAATCCGCGCCGAGCGTGCCCGCCAGGCAGGCGCGGCGCAGTACGTTCGCCACCTCGACCGGCATCAGGTGCGGAGCGGCCAGCGGTCCGGATACAAGTATCTTCTCCGCCCATCGGCCGTGTGGACCATCATCGACCAGCGCCGCGACCACGACCCCCGCATCGATAACGAGCGTCATCGTCGGTCGACGTCGCGGTATTCGAGGATCTGCTCGATGCTCAGGCGAGTGGACGTGGTTGCCTTGCGTTCCCGGATGCGGTCGAGGAGTAGCTCGACCGATGGCCGGCGGGCGAGCTCGATCAGCTCCCCGCGCAGGTGTTCCTGCAGCGAACGCCCGGCGCGCGCCGCCCTGCCTGCGAGCTCGTCGCGGACATCGTCGGGCACATTGCGGATGGTGATTGACGTCGGCATAGCAGCATTATGCAGCGAATGACAGCATTTCCGCAATCAGAGTCCGGCGACGGGTTATAGCTCGGATGCGGCGAGCTGGCCGCAGGCGGCGGCGATCTCGCGGCCGCGGGTGTCGCGGACGGTGCAGGCCACTCCAGTGGCGCGGACACGAGTGACGAACTCCTGCTGGACGGACCGCGGGCTGGCGTCCCATTCGCTGCCTGGGGTGGGGTTGAGCGGGATGAGGTTGACGTGTACCAGGGCGCCTAGGCGCTCGCGCAGCAGCCGGCCGAGCAGGTCGGCCCGCCAGGTCTGGTCATTGACGTCCCGGATCAGCGCGTACTCGATCGATACCCGGCGCCCGGTGGTGTCGGCATAGTGCCGCGCCGCGTCGAGTACCTCGGCCACCTTCCACCGACCGTTGACTGGAACGAGGGTGTCTCGTAACTCGTCGTCCGGAGTGTGCAAGGACACCGCAAGCGTGACCTGCAGACCTTCGGCGGCCAGCCGCCGGATTGCCGGTACGAGACCCACTGTCGACACTGTCACCGACCGTTGAGACAGTCCCAGCCCGTCCGGGGTGGGGTCAGTGATCCGGCGGACGGCGTTGACCACCCGCTGGTAGTTGGCCAGCGGCTCGCCCATGCCCATGAACACGACGTTGGACAGCCGACCGGGTCCGCCGGTCAGCTCACCGTCGCGCATCGCCGCTGCGGCGGCGCGCACCTGATCGACGATCTCCGAGGTAGCCAGGTTGCGGGTCAGCCCAGCCTGCCCGGTGGCGCAGAACGGGCACGCCATCCCGCAGCCGGCCTGGCTGGAGACACACACTGTGGCGCGGTCCGGGTAGCGCATCAACACGCTCTCGGTGAGGGTCCCGTCCACCGCACGCCACAGCGTCTTGCGGGTTGTGCCGCTGTCGCAGCAGATGTGCCGCACCGGGGTCGCCAATTCAGGTAGCAACGCCGCAGCAAGCCGGTCCCGTCGTGCCGCGGGCAGGTCGGTCATCGCAGCCGGATCGGTGCTCAGCCGCGTGAAGTAGTGTCGGGCCAATTGGTCGGCGCGAAACGCCGGCTCACCCAGCTCAGCCACGGCCGCGCGACGCTCATCGCGGTCGAGGTCGGCAAGGTGCCGCGGCGGCATTCCGCGGCGCGGGGCGTCGAATACCAAATGCAGCGCAGTCATCGCGCTTTCCAGTGTCCCACGGTGAAAGCTGTGGGCCCGCGCCGCAGGTGCAGACGGTAGCGGACGGGAACGGTCAATCCCGAGGTCTGGGCGATCGCCCGCGCCGCCACCTTCGGAGTGAACTCGATGCGCAGGGCGTCCTCCAGGTCACCCCGATTGCGAAACCGCCAGGTGGTGTCCACCCGGTGGCAGTCGAAACCCTGGGCGGCGAAGAACGCCTCGACGGCGGCAGGCCGGTAGCGGGGCGCCGCCGCGCACAACCACTCGCCATAAGGGCCGTGGGTCCCGTCCAGGTCGATCACGACCATGGTTGCGCCCGGGCGCAGCACCCGGCGCGCCTCAGCCAGCCCACGTTCGCAACCTGGGCCGAAGAAGTATGCGACGCGGGCGTGCACCAGATCGACGCTGGAGTCAGGCAACGGCAGCCGTTGAGCGCAGCCGACGAGTACCCGGACGCGTGCCAGGTCACTAACCCGTCGGCGGGCTCGAACCACCAGCGGAGGGTGTGGCTCCACGCCGACCACGCTGCGCGCCCGCTGCGCGAACACAGGCAGATGAAACCCGTCCCCGCAGCCGACGTCGGCGACGTCGGCACCACCCCAGTTGATCTGATCGGCCAATGCCGCCCACAGCGCCCCGTCTGCGTCGACCGCCTGATTCTCCCGTTCGTAGACTTCAGGCCAGTTCCAGATATTGGGGCTGGCCAGTACACCTGGATCGGTCACCGGTCCATTGTGCCTGCGCGCCAAGCGCCAGCCAGCACCTTGTAGTGTCGCGCAGTGACCGAGGACACACCATTCTTTCCGGGACTGGCCTGCTGGATCGACGTATCGAGCACTGATCCGGCCCGCAGTCGTGACTTCTACGCCGGGTTGTTCGGTTGGACCTACGACATCGACCCGGACCCAGACAGCGGGTGTTACACCACTGCGCTCTGCGGCGGTCAACCGGTGGCCGGCCTGGCAGGCGTTCCGGTGGAGCCAGGCCAACCGGTCGCCTGGCGGCTGTATCTGGCGAGCGCCAACATCGTCCACACCGCCGATGTTTTCACCCAGTGGGGTGGGCAGGTGCTCTATGGGCCGGTAGATGCGCCGGGACAAGGCAGCGTCCTCATCGGGGCGGACCCGACCGGCGGGGTGATCGGTTTCTGGGAGCCGGGCCCGCCGTGGACGTTTCACACCAGCGACCCCGGATCGCTGATCTGGGCCGAGTTGAATACCTGGGATGGCCAGCTGGCCGACGAGTTCTACGCGAATCTGTTCGGCTATCAGCAGCATCAGATCGGTGACGGCCGATATGTGGATTACACCACCTGGTCGCGGGGTGGACCGACGATGCTGGCCAGGCTTCAGATGAACGAGGATTGGGCCCGCGAAATCCCTTCACACTGGATGCTTCATTTCGCGGTGGACCCGCAGATCGGTACTGACGGTGCGGTCAATCGAGTCCTCGACCTCGGCGGCCGGGTGGAGATTTACCCCTACGACACCGAGTTGGGGCGGATTGCGCGGGTCATCGACCCCTCAGGGGCTCACTTCGCGCTGATTGATCCGACCGTGCGGGTCGTGCCGCCGCCGACCAGCATCGCCGACGAAGCCGGGTATCTCCACTAGGACAGATCCGGCGGCGTGGGAGAGGTTCGGCGGCTCAGCCGCCGACCGGGACGAGCAGGCTCAGCAGCAGCCAGGCCACGACCGCTGAGGGCAGCAGTGAGTCGAGACGGTCCATCAATCCACCGTGACCGGGCAGCAGGGTCCCCATGTCCTTGACACCCAGATCCCGCTTAATCAGTGATTCGATCAGATCCCCTCCGGTAGCGGTGAGCACGATCGCCACCCCGAACAACACCCCGCGCCAGGGCTGCCCGTCCAACAGGAAGGTCACCGACAGAGCCCCCGCCGCCGTCCCGACCAGCAGCGAGCCGATGAAACCTTCCCAGGACTTCTTCGGACTGATCAACGGCGCCATCAGGTGCCGGCCGCCCAGTACGCCGGTGGCGTAGCCGCCAACGTCCGAACCCACCCCGGCGACCATCAGGCACAGAACCCGCGCCGCTCCGTCAGCCGGTAATACCAGCAACGTTGCGAATGCGGCGAAGCCCGCCACGTAAGCCGTGCTGAACACCGACGCGCCGACGTCGCGGACATACCCTGCCGCGCCACGGGGAAAGCGCCACACCAGGCAGACCAGCGCCGTGACGACGAATGCGATGAGTATTCCGTCCCGACCGAACGGCCAGGCCAGCCACACCATCGCTTGACCACCGAGCAGCACCGGTGGCAACGAGACCCCAATTCCCCCCCGGCGCATGGCGCCGGCCAGCTCCCAACTGGATATCGCCACCGCGGCGGCAACGATCCCGATGAACACATGTCGCACCGTGAACAACGCGACCAGGATCCCCGAACTCAGCAGCAGCCCGACGGCGATCGCAGCCCACAGGTTCCGGCCCGCGCGGGGAGCACCGGGGCGCTGCGCTGGTTGGCCGCCGGAAGCGGGTTGCTCGGGGGAACCGCTGGCAGCCACTCAGACCTCGAGCAGTTCAGATTCCTTGTGCTTGACAAGCTCGTCGATCTGCCCCACGTACCGGTGCGTGAAGGCCTCGAGTTCCTTCTCTGCCCGTGCCACGTCGTCCTCACCCGCTTCGCCGTCGCGACCGATACGGCTGAGCTGTTCCTTGGCCCTGCGACGGATATTGCGAATGGATACCTTGGCCTCTTCGCCCTTGCTGTGGGCCACCTTGACCAGGTCCCGGCGGCGTTCCTGAGACAACTGCGGGATGAGCACCCGGATGATCATCCCGTCGTTGGTGGGGTTGAGGCCCAGGTCGGAGTCCCGGATCGCCTTCTCCATCGGCCGGAGCTGGCTCGGATCGTAGGGCTTGATCACGGCCATCCGGGCCTCGGGAACCGAGACGCTAGCCAGTTGGATCAGGGGCGTGGCTGAGCCGTAGTAGTCTACGACGATCTTGGAGAACATCGTGGGGCTGGCCCGACCGGTACGCACTGTGGCGAGATCCTCCTTGGCCACTGATACGGCCTTCTCCATCTTCTCCTCGGCGTCGAAGAGGGTGTCGTCGATCACGGCTGCTCCTTGTGAACTAGCGTTATGCCGCAGAGCTGACCAGGGTCCCGATGGGCTCACCACGTACTGCCCTGGCGATGTTGCCTTCGGTGAGCAGATTGAACACGATGATCGGGAGCTTGTTGTCCATGCACAGGCTGAAGGCGGTCGCATCCGCTACTTTGAGACCGCGTTCGAGTACCTCACGATGGGTGATGTGGGTGAACATCGTGGCTGACGGATCGATCTTCGGGTCCGCGGTGTACACCCCGTCGACCGCCTTGCCCATCAGCAGAACCTCGCAACAGATTTCCAGCGCCCGCTGAGCGCCGGTGGTGTCGGTGGAGAAGTAGGGCATTCCCACACCGGCCCCGAAGATCACCACCCGGCCTTTTTCAAGGTGCCTGATGGCGCGGCGCGGGATGTAGGGCTCGGCGACCTGACCCATCGTGATGGCCGTCTGCACCCGAGTGTCGATCTTATGCTCACGTTCCAGGAAGTCCTGCAGGGCTAGGCAGTTCATCACCGTGCCGAGCATTCCCATGTAGTCGGCGCGGGAACGCTCCATCCCGCCCTGCTGGAGTTCTTCGCCACGGAAGAAGTTTCCCCCGCCGATCACCACCGCCATCTGTACCCCGCTGGCCACCACGTCGGCGATCTGCCGCGCGACCGCCTTGACTACCTCCGGGTCTACTCCGACTCCACCGCCGCCGAACATCTCGCCGCCGAGCTTGAGCAGCACTCTGCGGTATTCGGGAGCCACCAGCCGGTCGACCATCATTGCGCGTCAGGCCTGGCCGACCTCGAAGCGGGCGAAGCGCCGTACAACCATTCCGGCCTCGTCCAGCAGCGCCTTGACGCTCTTCTTGGATTCCTGCACGGAAGACTGCTCCAGCAACACAGCATCTTTGAAGAAGCCGTTGAGGCGGCCTTCGACGATCTTCGGCAGCGCCTGCTCCGGCTTGCCTTCCTGGCGAGCGGTCTCCTCGGCGATGCGCCGTTCGTCGGCCAGCACGTCCGCCGGCACCTCGCCCCGGGTGACGTAACGCGGCTTCATCGCGGCGACCTGCATCGCCACGGCACGAGCCGTCTCCGCCGAACCGCCGTCATACTCGACGAGCACGCCCACCGCGGGCGGCAGGTCGGAAGCGCGGCGGTGCAGGTAGGTGGCCACCTCGCCGTCGAAAGACACGACCCGGCGCAGCTGTAGCTTCTCACCGATCTTGGCCGAGACGTCTTGCACCGCGTCGTCGACGGTCCCGCCGTTGAGCTGCGCCTGTGCGAGCGTCTCCGCGTCGGCCGGTCGGGTCCGGATCGCCTCAGCGACGATCTTGCTGGCGAGCTCCTGGAAGTCAGTGCCCTTGGCCACGAAGTCGGTCTCGCAGTTGAGCTCGATCATCACGCCGCCCTCGGCCGCCACCAGCCCGTTGGCAGTAGTGCGCTCAGCACGCTTGCCGACGTCCTTGGCGCCCTTGATCCGCAGCAATTCAACCGCCCGGTCGAAATCGCCGCCGGATTCTTCCAGGGCCTTCTTGCAATCCATCATCCCGGAACCAGTCAGGTCCCGGATCCGCTTCACATCGGCGGCTGAGTAATTCGCCATCGTGACTTACCGTCCTGGAAATTTAGTTATCGGATCGAAGCAGGGCGGGCAGCCGACCTGCTTAGGACTGCGACACGCCGTTGTTGGCGGCGATAGGTTCCGCCTGCGACGGCTCGGCTTCCTGTTCCCCGACATTGGTCGAAGCAGGGGTGACAGGGGCAGCGGTGACAGGGGCAGCGGTGACAGGGGCAGGGTTGCCGGAAACAGGGTTGCCGGAAACAGGGTTGCCGGAAACAGGGTTGCCGGGCACGAGGGCACTTGAGACCATCAGCTCCTGCTCCCATTCCGCCAGCGGCTCGTGAACGGTGGCCCCGACCTCGGGCTTGTCCGAGCCATCGGCTCCAGCAGAGCGTCCGCCCCGCGACATCAAGCCGTCGGCGGTGGCGTCGGCCACCACCCGAGTGAGCAGCGCCGCGGAGCGGATCGCGTCGTCGTTGCCCGGGATGGGGTAGTCGACCTCGTCGGGATCGCAGTTCGTGTCCAGGATTGCCACCACCGGAATGCCCAGCTTGCGGGCCTCGCCGACGGCGATCTGCTCCTTTTTGGTGTCGACTATCCACACCGCACTGGGCACGCGCTGCATGTCCCGAATCCCACCCAGCGTCTTCTCCAGCTTGTCTTTCTCCCGGGTGCGCAT
>JBBPZY010000172.1:0-6011 GCA_038276315.1 Mycobacteriales bacterium | reverse complement strand
CGCGGTCAGCTCCTGACAACCCTTGAGCGCCACATCCAGCATCTGATCCAGCGTGGACCGGGCGAAGGTGGACTTCTCCCCAGTACCCTGCAACTCCACCAATGCGCCGGTATCGGTGGCCACCACGTTCATGTCGACCTCGGCGCGACAGTCCTCCTCATAGGGCAGATCCAACCGGACCCCGCCGTCCACCACACCGACGCTCACCGCGGCGATCGAGCAGGTCAGCGGTTGCGGGCGGCGCAGCCGGCCGGCCGCTCGCAACCAGGTCACCGCGTCGGCCAGCGCCACATAGCTACCGGTGATCGCCGCGGTGCGGGTGCCGCCGTCGGCCTGGATGACATCGCAATCCAGCGAGATGGTGTTCTCCCCGAGCGCCGCGAGGTCGATGCAGGCGCGCAAGGCGCGGCCGATCATCCGGCTGATCTCATGCGTCCGGCCCCCGAGACGGCCCTTGACTGACTCGCGGTCGCTGCGGGTATGGGTCGAGGACGGCAGCATCGCGTACTCCGCGGTGAGCCAGCCCTGCCCGGAACCCTTGCGCCAGCGCGGTACGCCCTCGACCACGCTGGCCGCGCAGAGCACTCGGGTGCAGCCACACTCGATCAGCACCGACCCCGCGGGCCATCGCTGGTAGCCACGGGTGATACGCACTTCCCGCAGCGCCTCATCCGTTCTGCCGTCCGCTCGTGTCACCGCGCCAGCCTACTCACGCGCCGTTGCACGATCAGATTTCATAGTGTGTGCCGGCATGCACCAACTCGGTCGGCCCGTCAAAGGCGGCTTTGGCCTCGGTGAGCACTCGCGCGGCATCGGTCCACGGTGGGACGTGGGTGATAAGCAGCCGGCCGACCCGCGCCGCCGCGGCGGCCTCCCCGGCATCCTTGCCGGACAGGTGTACCCCGGCAGGGTTGCCGGGCCGGTCCGGCCAGGACGCCTCGGCGAGCAGGACGTCCGCGCCGGTGGCCAGGTCGACCAGTTGTGGGCACGGGCCGGTGTCTCCGGAGTAGACCAGCGCGCGCCCCGCGTGGCTGACCCGCACTGCGTAGGCGTCGCAAGGGTGTTCGACGCGTGCTGCGCGTACTTCGAGCGGACCGATCCTGGCCGTCCCGCCGTCGTAGGCCCGGAAGGCGTAGAGGTCGGACAGGCCAGTGCGGTTGCGTTCGTCGGCGTTGGGTGCGTAGGCGGCGATCAGGCGCTCGGCGGCGTCCGGCGGCCCGTACACGGGCAGCACGTCGTACGCCGGTGGGTGCGGGTGGTAGCGGCGGTACACGGTCAGTGCCGAGACGTCCGCGCAGTGATCCGGGTGCAGGTGGGACAGGATGAGCCCGTCCAGCGCGAACGGGTCGAGATAGCGCTGCAGCGCGCCGAACGTTCCGTTGCCCAGATCGAGCACCACGCTAGTATCCTCGGCCCTAACCAGATACCCGGACGCGGGCGACTCCGGACCGGGCACGCTGCCGGAGCAGCCCAGCACAGTCAGCAGCATCGCCCCAGTATCTCAGCTTCTTGTCAACATCTCAGCTTCTTGTCAACATCTCAGCTTCTTGTCAACCTGCGACGGGCGCTGTCGCCGTCACCAACGGACCCAAAAAGCGGCGGGCCAGCCGGGCGAAGGACACCGGATCCCCGGTAGCGGTGAACACATGCTCAGGTTCCTGCACCTCGGCGCGCAGCAGCTCGGCCTCGCTGAGCACCCGCAGTACATCCTGGGCGGTCTCCTCCGCGCTGGAGACCAAGGTCACCCCGTCCCCCATGACGATCTGCAAGACACCGGTGAGCAGGGGATAGTGCGTGCAGGCCAGCACGAGGGTGTCCACACCGGCTCGCTGCAGGGGCTCGAGATACGACTGCGCCAACCCGAGCATCTGGCGTCCAGAGGTCATCCCGCGTTCGACGAAGTCCACGAACCGCGGGCAGGCCACCCCGGTCACCTTCACCTGCGGAGCCGCGGCGAAGGCGTCGTCGTAGGCCCGGGACCGGATCGTGGCCTGCGTCCCGATCACCCCGACCCGACCGGAGCGGGTGGCGGCGACGGCTCGCCGCACCGCCGGGCGCACCACCTCTACCACCGGGATGCAGTAGCGCTCCCGCGCATCGGCCAAGCACGCCGCCGACGCCGTATTGCAGGCGATGACGAGCAGTTTTACTCCACTTCCCACCAGGTCGTCGGCCACCGCCAGGGCGTGCGAGCGGATCTGTGCAATGGGCAGCGGACCGTAGGGACCGTGCGCGGTGTCGCCGACGTAGCGCATCCGCTCGTGCGGTAGCTGATCGGCGATGGCGCGCGCAACGGTGAGGCCGCCGACGCCGGAGTCGAAGACGCCGATGGGGGCGTCGACACCAGTCATGACTTGTTGGCCCGGGTTCGATCAGCTGTCCCGGGTCGATCAGCGTAGGCGACCATCTGGGCGCCGATCAGTCCACCGAGCGCTCCGAAGAGGTGCCCTTGCCAGGAGATCCCGGCGGTGCCCGGCAGCACGCCCCACAGCACACCGCCCCAGATCGCGAACAGTACCAACGCCAGCAGAATGCCCGCCGGGCTGCGAATGAAGAAGCCTCGGGTGAGCAGGAACACCAACCAACCGAAGATCAAGGTCGAGGCCCCGACGTGCACACCGGGGCCTCCTATCAACCACGTGCCGAGACCGCCGACCAGCCAGATCGTGGCGGTCACCATGACGAATTGGCCGACGCCACCGGCCAGCGCGAGGAACCCCAGGACCAGCACCGGAACCGTGTTCGCTGCCAGCTGCTGCCAATTCTGGTGCAGCAGCGGGGCCCACAAGATCCCCTCCAGCCCATCGAGGTGTCGCGGCCGGATTCCGCCGTTGGCGTCCAAGGCACCCCGAAGCAGGGTGTCCACCGCCTCGGCGAGATACAGCACGCCGGTAAATGCGGTAATGATCATCGCGGCCTGCCCCGGTCGGCCCGGCCACACCTGCGACCGCGCCTGGCCCACGGAGCGCGCACCCACCACGCCCGCCGACCCTACGCCCGCTGCCTGAGAGCATCCTGTGGTTGTGGACAACCCGTGAGCGGCGTTACGGGCCACAACTGTTATCGCCACGCACGAGGCCCCTAGGCCCAAAGCTGCCCGTCTATGCGGGCGGCGGCTTCCTCCAGGTCGCCGGAGTAGGCGCCGGTGGACAGGTACTTCCAGCCGGCATCGCAGACCACGATGACGATGTCGGCCGGCTCACCGGTGCCGGCAGCCTTCTCGGCGACGGCCAGCGCGGCGTGCAGGATCCCGCCAGTGGAGATGCCGGCGAAGATGCCCTCGAGTTCCAGCAGCTCACGGGTGCGCCGCAGAGCGTCGAACGAGCCGACGGAGAACCGGCCGGTGAGCACCTCCGGATCGTAGAGCTCGGGCACGAACCCCTCGTCGAGGTTGCGCAGGCCGTAGACCAGCTCCCCGTAACGGGGTTCCGCGGCGATGATCTGCACGTCGGGCTTGTGCTCCCGCAGGTAACGGCCGACCCCGACCAGCGTGCCCGTGGTGCCGAGTCCCGCGACGAAGTGAGTCACCGTGGGCAGGTCGCGCAGGATCTCCGGGCCGGTGGTGCGGTAATGCGCCGCCGGGTTGGCCGGGTTGCCGTACTGGTAGAGCATCACCCAGTCGGGATGCGCCGCGGCCACCTCTTTAGCCCGCGCCACCGCCTGGTTGGAGCCGCCCGCCGCCGGTGAAAAGATGATCTCGGCACCGTAGGCCTCAAGGAGCTGCCGCCGCTCGATCGAGGTGTTCTCCGGCATCACGCAGACCAGCCGGTAGTCCTTGAGCTTCGCCGCCATTGCCAGCGAGATCCCGGTATTGCCAGAGGTCGGCTCGAGGATGGTGCAGCCTTTGGTGAGCCGGCCGGAGCGCTCAGCGTCCTCGACCATCGCCAACGCCGGGCGATCCTTTACCGAGCCGGTGGGGTTGCGGTCCTCAAGCTTGGCCCACAGTCGCACGTTGGATGAAGGTGAGAGGTGCGGCAGGCCTACGAGCGGTGTGTCACCCACCGCGTCGAGTAGCGAGTCATAGCGGGCCATGGCGCTCCCTCCGGTCGCGCGCAGCCGCCAGCCACGGCTGGCAGGATCGTCACGTTGTCACCATCGTGCACCGCGGCCGCGAGGCCCCCGGCGAACCGGACATCCTCGTCGTTGACGTAGACGTTGATGAAGCGGTGCAGGGATCCGTCTTTCACCAGCCGGCCCTTGATCCCCGAGTGCCGGGTATCCAGGTCCTCGATCACCTCAGCAACCGTGGAGCCGGACGCGTCGACTGACTTCTCTCCCCCGGTGTGAGTGCGCAGGATGGTGGGAACGGACACGGTGACGGCCATGGTCGGATTCTCCTCTGGGTGCGGTCTGCTCACCAGTACCAGTACGCACAACCGACCCCGGGCATTCCGAGGGAGCTGCGCGGATCAGTGCGCGTCGGGCACGTCGTCGGCGCCGGTATGAGAGAACATGTACGACTCGACGACCTCCACGGGCTCCTCGGTGACCTCGCCGTCGATGATGCGGTAGGACCGCAGCTCGTGAGTGTCGCGATCACGGGTGGAAACCAGCACATAATGTGCGTCGGGCTGCGACGCGTAGGAGATGTCGGTACGCGACGGGTAGGCCTCGGTGGCGGTATGCGAGTGGTAGATCACCACTGGTTCGTCGTCCGCGGCATCCATCGCCCGCCACACCCGCAGTTGCTCGGTCGCGTCGAACCGGTAGAAGGTCGGCGAGCGCTCGGCGTTGACCATCTCGATGAGCCGCTCCGGACGATCGGAACCCACCGGTCCGGCCACCACACCGCACGCCTCGTCCGGGTGGTCCCGCCGGGCGTGTCCGACCATCGCGTCGACGAGGTCGCGCCGGATCATCAGCACGCCTTCATCCTACGTGCCAGCCAGCGCTTGGATGAGGGATTCTTGCACCCAGGTCAGCCAGTGGTACACCACTAGGTGGGACGCACGGGGATCCTCGGCAGGAAGCTCGTCGGGCATGTCCTCGGTCACCTCGAGCACAGTGCCCAGGGCTAACCGGACGTCGTTGAGGGCAGCCAGCCACGCTTGCGCCTGTTCGTCGGTCAGCCGAATGCGGCCGCCGCGAGCGGGGCAGGTGTCCAGTACGACACCGGCCACGCCGTCCTTGACGGCTAGCAATTCGGGTTCGTGCAATGCCCGCAGGCCGCCGGACAGGGTCGCGTCCTCGCGATGGAAATCGGGGAGCAGCCGGGCCAGCACCCGGTCGTCGGGCGGCGTGGTCGGACCGGCGGTGATGCCGGTGAGTTCGGCGAGCTCGTCGCGCGGGAGCGCCGCGACCCGCGCCTCAAGCATGTCGCGGACCTGGCCGACCATCCCCCTTAGCAGCCCGGCCTCCCGTTCGGACAGGTGCGCTACAAACAGCCCGCCGCGACGCCGCCAGCCGTTCATACGTCCCGCTGCATGGTCGCCCAGAGCCCGGCGCCGTGCAGCTTCGCGACATCGATCTCCACCTTGTCCCGAGAACCCTGGGTCACCACCGCCCGGCCCTTGTGGTGGACGTCGAGCATCAACTTGGTGGCTTCGTCGCGGCTGTATCCGAAGAGCTTCTGGAATACGTAGGTGACGTAGGACATGAGGTTCACGGGATCGTTCCAAACGATCGACAGCCAAGGCCGGTCCTGTGACTCGACCTCGTTCACCGCTGGGTCGACCTGGGTCTGTTCCAGTTCGACGGGTGTGGTCATAGCATCAATCTTCCCACCAGGGCCGGCCATAAGCTCACGAGATGCCCCTGTGTACGCCGAACAGCACCGCGCTGCTCACCGACCAGTACGAGTTGACGATGCTGGCCAGTGCGTTGGCCGACGGTTCAGCGTCGCGGCGCTGCACGTTCGAGGTCTTCACGCGGGGGCTGCGCGGGCGCCGCTACGGGATCGTCGCCGGCATCCCCCGGCTTCTTGATGCGGTGGGTCGGTTCCAGTTCGGCGACGAGCAACTGGCGTTCCTGCACCGGATGCTCGATGCCCGCACCCTGGACTGGCTGGCCGG
>JBBPZY010000171.1:0-8396 GCA_038276315.1 Mycobacteriales bacterium | reverse complement strand
CCACCACCGAGATCACCACTGACCATGACGCGAACACAAGATCACCACCAGCGGCCCACGTCCAACACCCAGCCCCCGAGCGGCGTGTCGCCGTGGAAACAGACACCCCTCCCAGCTACGGGATCACCGAATGCTTACCCTCGAACTATGGCCAACCAGGCGAGGGACGACCGCTCCCGGCGCTGCGTGCATCGGGCACCACCGCAATGTACGACCCGGTAGAGGGTCGTGGCCACCAGCACCAGCGCCAGGAGCAGATCCGCCGGACCGAAGCTGCCGGATCTGCGCCGGATGCCCCGACCCACCGTTGCCCGGACGTGACCACCACGGCTGGGAAAGCCGCATGATTGGCGAATGGCAACCTGGATCTCGCTAACCGTCGGATTGTTCGCTCTCGGCGGCGCACTCGGCAGTGCCTGGCTCACGCAGCGCAACGCCAACCAACGTGAGGACATTCGGTGGGATCGGGAACGCGAGCGCGAGCAAGCCAGATGGGCCCATGAGGAAACTGCTCGGTCCGACGAGCGCGCGCAGCAGCGGCTCGCCGACTCCTACCTCGAAGTGCTGCGCATCGTCGAGCGCGAAGGCCAGTGGATCGAGACCAGCATTACGAACTGGGAGACCGCGGCCGTCGAAGCCGACTGGGGGGTCGACCCCGAGGACAGGGGCTTTGGAGTGTGGGAGCGGATGAACTAGGTCACCGGTAGCTGGGTGCGCGGGTGATCAGCGTCGCGATGATCTCCGTGCAAATCGGACATTCCGGCTACGCCGACTATGTGTTATGTCCCGTGATTTGTCTGGACCAGCCGCCTCGGTCACACCTACCACCGCCAACCACCGGTCATCATCGAACCGCTACCCGACCCCATCGAACCGGATCAGCCACCCTGGCCGCTCATCATTCCCCCGGACGACGGCTGAGAAGACACCCTGATCTGGGAGGACTCACCACCCGACCCAGAGCCGGACCCACCGCCGGAACCCAACACCCGCGATGACGCGCCCCCTTTCTGACCCCACATCGCAGCTGTGATCACATGTCGTCTCTCGACCGAAGGACCAGCGCGACGAACGCGCGTTGCGGATCCTTGACAACGGCGGGAACGGTCGCCACTACCGGGCAAGGCGCGCCCCCAGGTGGCGCCCGAGGAAATCCAGGCCTACCGGTGCATCCTGGGGGCGCCTGGCGTGCCTTCACGGGCTCGCGGACAGCGCTGCTGTTGAGTTCGGGAGGCGTAGGGCCGGGGCGCGCGCTGGACCGGTGGTATCAGGCGCGGGTGACGGTGAGGGCGCCGGTGCCGCCTGCGGCGGTGCCGTCGAGGTCGACGACGACGGTGTCGCCGTCGGTGATCTCACCCGCCAGCAGGGCGCGGGCGAGCTGGTCGCCGATCGCGGACTGCACCAGCCGGCGCAACGGGCGCGCCCCGTAGAGCGGGTCGAACCCGCCCATCGCCAGCCATTCCTTCGCCGCGTCGCTGACCTCCAGCTGCAGGCGCCGGGCGGCCAGCCGGCGCGCCAGCTGCCCGATCTGGATGTCCACGATCGCCGTCAGCTCCTCGGTGGACAGTGAGTGGAACACCACCAGGTCGTCGAGCCGGTTGAGGAACTCGGGCTTGAAGTACCGGCGGACGATCCCGAGCACGGCATCGGTGCGCTGGCGCTCGTCGAGTGTGTCGTCGGCCAGTGCCGCCGAGCCCAGGTTGGAGGTGAGCACCAGGATGGTGTTGCGGAAGTCCACCGTGCGACCTTGGCCGTCGGTCAACCGACCGTCGTCGAGGACCTGCAGCAGCACGTCGAAGACGTCGGAGTGGGCCTTTTCCACCTCGTCGAGCAGCACCACGCTGTAGGGCCGGCGGCGGACCGCCTCGGTGAGCTGACCGCCCTGGTCGTAGCCGACGTATCCGGGCGGGGCGCCGACGAGGCGAGCCACGCTGTGTTTCTCGCTGTATTCGCTCATGTCGATGCGCACCATGGCGCGCTCATCGTCGAACAGGAACTCCGCGAGCGTCTTGGCCAGCTCGGTCTTGCCCACGCCGGTGGGCCCGAGGAACATGAACGATCCGGTCGGACGGTCCGGGTCGGCGACGCCGGCGCGGGCCCGTCGGACCGCGTCCGACACCGCGCGCACCGCCTCGGGCTGGCCGACCACCCGACGGCTCAGGGCGTCCTCCATCCGGAGCAGCTTGGCGGTCTCGCCCTCCAGCAGCCGACCCGCGGGGATCCCGGTCCACGCGGAGACGACGTCGGCGACATCGTCGGGGCCGACCTCCTCCTTGAGCATCACCTGCGGGTCCCGCGCGGACGCGGTGGCCTCGTCGAGCTGCTTCTCCAGCGCGGGGATCTTGCCGTAGCGCAGCTCGGCGGCCAGCCCTAGGTCACCGTCGCGCTCGGCGCGCTCAGACTCGCCGCGCAGCTGCTCCAGCTGCTCCTTGAGCTCCCGGGTGGCCTCGATGGCGGTCTTCTCGTTCTGCCAGCGGGTGCTCAGCTCGGCGAGGGTCTCCCGGCGGTCGGCCAGCTCGGCCCGTAACGCGGCCAGCCGCTGTACCGACGCGGGGTCGGACTCCTTGGCCAGCGCCATCTCCTCGATCTCCAGGCGGCGCACCGCGCGCTCCACCTCGTCGATCTCCACCGGCCGGGAGTCGATCTCCATGCGCAGCCGTGAGGCCGCCTCGTCGACCAGGTCTATCGCCTTGTCCGGCAGGAACCGGGCGGTGATATAGCGGTCGGACAACGTCGCGGCGGCGACCAGCGCGGCGTCGGTGATCCGCACGCCGTGGTGTACCTCGTAGCGCTCCTTGAGGCCACGCAGGATGCCGATGGTGTCCTCGACGGACGGTTCGCCGACGAGCACCTGCTGGAAGCGCCGCTCCAGTGCGGCGTCGCGCTCGATGTGCTTGCGATACTCGTCCAGCGTGGTCGCGCCAACCATCCGAAGCTCGCCGCGGGCCAGCATCGGTTTGATCATGTTTCCGGCGTCCATCGCGGACTCCCCGGTGGCCCCGGCCCCGACGATGGTGTGCAACTCGTCGATGAACGTGATGACCTGGCCGGCCGAGTCGGTGATCTCCTTCAGGACCGCCTTGAGCCGCTCCTCGAACTCGCCGCGGTACTTCGCCCCGGCCACCATCGAGCTGAGGTCGAGCGCGACCACGCGCTTGTCGCGCAGCGACTCCGGCACGTCACCGGCGACGATGCGCTGGGCGAGGCCCTCGACGATGGCGGTCTTGCCGACACCGGGTTCGCCGATCAGCACCGGGTTGTTCTTGGTGCGCCGGGACAGCACCTGCACCACCCGGCGGATCTCGGCGTCGCGACCGATCACCGGGTCCAGCTCGCCGGACCGGGCCCGTTCGGTGAGGTCCAGGCCGTACTTGTCCAGCGCCTGGTAAGTGCCCTCCGGGTCCTGGCTGGCCACCCGAGCGGAGCCTCGGACAGCCTGGAACGCGTCGCGCAAGGCGTCCGGGGTGGCGCCATGCCTGCTGAGTAGCTGCCCGACCGCACCGCCCTGCGCGGCGAGGCCTACCAGTAGGTGCTCGGTGGAGACGTAGGAGTCACCCAGCTCGGTCGCCAGATTCTGGGCGTCGGTGAGCGCCTTGAGCGCTTGGCGGTCGAACAGCGGAGCGGCCACGGTGGAGCCGGTGGCCGAGGGCAGCCGCTGGGTGATGGCTTCCAGCTCCGCTCGCACCGCGGCGGCGTCGGCGCCCACCGCAGCCAACAGCGGTGCCGCGATGCCGTCGCCTTGGGCCAGCAGCGCCCCGAGCAGATGGGCCGCCGTCACGTCGGGGTTGCCCGCCATCGAGGCGGCCTGCACAGCTGACGAGATGGCAGCCTGCGTCTTGGTCGTGGGGTTGAAGGAGTCCATTGTCGAAGCGTTCCCTCCGCACCGGCGTCTTAGGTTCCTCTGCTGCGTTCAACGCAACGAAAGTTGAGTCTGTTCCACTCAAGGTCGGGCCCTTTAGAGTTGACCGAACTGCTTAATTCGACCGAAAGTCACTGATCTACACTCGAATGAGCGATCGAAGCAGGTCTTGGCGAATGACGGTAGGGTTCCGGAGCCCTCGGGGAGTTCGCATCGCCCGCGACGGGTCCAACTGCTCGCCATCGACCCTGGAGAAGACGCTCCCGGACCATGACAGCCGAGGCCATATGGAGCTCGATTCCGCCACCCGACCGCCAGGCGCACCGCACGGGTACGGCCGCGATCATGGTGCGCCTGCTCCGCGAGAGCTACGCGGAGGTTGCGCCGCGTGCCGAGGAGGCCACCCGGTTCTTCTACGCGATGTTGTTCGCGATCGCTCCCGCCACCCGGGAGCTGTTCGCGGCGAACATGGAGGTGCAACGCAGCCGGTTTTGGCGCGCTCTGGTGCACATCGTGCAGAACTGCGACCGCCCGGACGAGCTGGTGCCGTTCCTGCACCAGCTAGGCCGCGACCACCGCAAGTTCGGGGTGCTCGGGCAGCACTATGACGCGATGGGGACTGCGCTGGTGACCTCGCTGAAGCAGTACGCGGGTGCCGCCTGGACGCCGCAGGTGGAGAAGGCGTGGAACGACGCCTACGGCCTGATCGCCAAGACGATGCAGGAAGCGGCCGAGGCAGAACCGGGTCCCGCTTGGTGGACCGCGCGGGTCGTCGATCACCACCGGCTGACCTGGGACCTGGCCGTGGTGCGCGTGACCCCCGACCGGCCGGTGCCCTACCGGGCTGGGCAGTACGTCGGCGTGGAGGTGCCGCAGCGCCCGCGGCTGTGGCGCTACCTGTCTCCCGCGAACGCTCCCCGCCCGGACGGGTCGATCGAGTTCCACGTTCGCGCGGTACCGAGCGGCTCGGTCAGCCGGTCGATCGTCGGCCACACCCAGGTCGGTGACACCTGGCGGATCGGCGCGCCGATGGGTCTCATGACGGTGGATCGGGAATCCGACCGGGACGTCGTGATGGTCGCCGGCGGCACCGGAACGGCGCCCATGCGCGCGATCCTCGAGGAACTCAGTCGCTGGGGGGACAACCCGGAGGTGACGATGTTCGTCGGCGGCCGGACCCGCGCCGATCTCCATGACCTGGACACGCTCACCGCGTTAGCCGCCACAAATCCGTGGCTGAAGGTGATTCCGGTGGTGGAGTCCTACCCGAGAATGGTGGGGATGGAGCACGGGACACTGGCCGATGTGGTCACCCGCTTCGGCGCTTGGCCGGACCGCGACGTGCTGGTCTGCGGCTCTCCGACAATGATCAGGGCCACCGTCTCGCGGATGCTGGTCGCCGGCACCGCGCTCGATCGGATCGCCTACGACCCGTTCACCCTGGACTAGTTGCTACCTACTGGGCGCCAGATCACCAGGGCTGTTTCGGTGCCGGGAGGCAGTGGGACCAGGTCGCGACGGTAGGAGGCGTGCACGGTCGCCGCGGCCTGCTGGGCGAGCGCCTGGGCCTGGGCCAGCTCGGTACGCGCCTCGTCGAGCTGCGCCGCCAGTTCGGCCAGTTGGGAGCGCAGCGCATCGACCTGGTTCTCCAGGTCGATGATCCGCTTGATCCCGGCCAGATTGACGCCATGGTCCTGGGACAGCCGCTGCACCTCTTGCAGCATCGCGATGTCGCGGGCCGAATAACGGCGCCCACCCCCGGCACTGCGCCCGGGCGAGACCAGTCCCAACCGGTCATAGCTGCGCAGGGTCTGCGCGTGCAACCCGGCCAGCTGGGCCGCGACGGAGATCACGAAGACCGGGATGTCCTGATCCGCACCCGGCGGCGGCGGCGGGATCATCGCGCCGCTCCAGGACGTTGCGCGCGGGCGAACAGCTCAGCCCGCGGGTTCTCCCCGGCGGTGGCCTTCGCGTAGGCCTCCAGTGCCTCCTTCGCTTCCCGGTCCAGTTTGGCGGGGACCGCGACCTGCAAGGTCACCAGCAGGTCACCGGTGCGCCCGTGCCGCCCGGCGATGCCTTTGCCGCGCACCCGCAAAGTGCGACCGTTGGCGGTGCCGGCCGGGACCTTGAGTTTCACGGTGCCGTCGGAATCGGGGCCGTCCATGGTGGGCACGGTCAGCGTGGTGCCCATCACCAGCTCCGGAAACGACACCGGCACCGGCAGCGTGAGGTCATCTCCGGCGCGGCCGAACACTGGATGCGGGGTGACGTGCACCAGCACGAACAGATCACCGGCTGGAGCGCCACGCATCCCCGGCTCGCCTTGGCCGGCCAGCCGGATCCGCTGACCATCAGCGACCCCGGCCGGGATCCGCATCGTCAGGCTGCGGGAGCGGTTGGACACTCCCCGACCGCCGCATTCGGTGCACGGGTCCTCGATGATCCGGCCCGTACCGCGGCAATCCCGGCACGGCTCCGACAGGGCGAACGCGCCTTGGCTGCGGGTCACCAGCCCGGTGCCGCCGCAGGCCGGGCAGACTCGCGGAACGGTACCGGCCCGAGCCCCGGAGCCGCCGCAACTGCCGCAGGTGGCCGGGCTGGCGATCCGCAGCGGCACGGTGGCACCGTGGATCGCCTCGGTGAAGTCGATCCGCAGCTCAGTCTCGACGTCGGTACCGCGCCGTGGGCGGGGGGCCCCGGCGCCTCCCGGTGCACCGCCGCGGTTGGCGAACAACCCGCCGAGCAGATCACCGAGACCGCCCGCGTCTGCGCCGCGACCGCTCTGAGTCCCGAACAGATCACCGAGATCGAAGCCACCCTGGCCCGGCCCGCCCCCGCCGAAACCACCGCCGGGTCGAAAACCGCCCGCGAACAGGCTGCGGGCCTCGTCGTACTGCTTGCGTTTCTCCGGGTCCGACAGCACACCGTAGGCCTCGGACATCGACTTGAAGCGCGCCTCAGCCTTGGCGTCACCGGGGTTGGCATCCGGGTGCAACTTCCGGGCCAGCTTGCGGTATGCCCGTTTGATCTCCTCGGCGGACGCCGAGGAGGAGACACCCAGCTCCGCGTAAAAATCCTTCTCAATCCATTCCCGGGCGGTCACCGGACACCTCCTCCCCTCTCACTGTTCAGTCGTCCTGCAGCGCTTCGTCGGGTCCGGGCCATGCCTGCGGGTCCGGGGCCTCCGGGTCCGGGACCTCGGGGTCCGGGAACATCACGACGGCTGTCTCCGCGTCGGTCACCCCCACCATCGCTGGGCGCAGTACTCGCTCCCCTAAGCGGTAGCCGGGGCGCAGTACGGCGGTCACGGTCGGCTCGGAGATGTCCGCGGCGGTGCTGTGCTGGACGGCTTCGTGCACCGCCGGGTCAAAACCTTCCCCGACTACCCCGAACGGTTCTAAGCCCTGCGCCTGCAGTGCCGCCACCAGCTTCTCCGCGACAACCTTGAACGCCCCGGACAGGTCACCGTGTTCCTGCGCCCGCTCGATGTCGTCGAGCACAGTGAGTAGCTGACTGGTCACCTGCGCCTTGGCTACGTCGATCACGAGCTGGCGGTCCCGCTCGACCCGACGGCGGTAGTTGCTGTACTCGGCGGTGATCCGCTGCAGATCACCGGTCCGCTCGTCTAGCTGAGCCTGCAATGCATCGACCTCGGCTGCGCTAGCAGCTGCACTAGCGGCTGCACCGGGGTCGCCCTCATCGACGTGCACGCCGCCACCGGCGGGTTGCTCGCCCGCCGGTGGGACCCGAACCTTACCCGTCACCGGATCGATCCTCCGCTTGTCTCGGACCACGACTCTGGGCTCCTCTTGGCCAGCGGCGCCATCGAAGCCGCCGCCGAAGGTGCCATCCGCGTGTCTCACTTCTTGGCGCTCCCCGGCTCCTCATCGACGATCTCAGCGTCGACCACGTCGTCAGCGTTCGAAGATGACCCAGCCGAGCCGGCCGGACCGCCGGCGGCCGCGCCGTCGCTCGGGCCACCAGCCGCCGCACTGTCGGAGTACAGCGCCTGACCCAGCGCCTGGGACTCGGTGGCGAGCTTCTCCATCGCGGCCCGGATCGCCGCGGTGTCGTTGCCCTTCAGTGCCTCCTGAGCCTCACCCAGTACGGCGTTGACCTTGTCCTTGACGTCGGCGGGCAGCTTCTCGTCGTTGTCCTTGATGAACTTCTCGGTCTGGTAAACCAGCGACTCGGCCTGGTTGCGAGTCTCGGCCTCCTCGCGCCGCTTGCGGTCCTCCTCGGCGTGCTCCTCGGCGTCGCGCATCATCCGGTCAATGTCGTCCTTGGGCAGCGCGGACCCACCGGTGATGGTCATGGCCTGGGACTTGCCAGTGCCCATGTCCTTGGCCGATACGTTGACGATGCCGTTGGCGTCGATGTCGAAGGTCACTTCGATCTGCGGCACGCCACGCGGCGCCGGTGGCAGCCCGGTCAGCTCGAACATGCCGAGCTTCTTGTTGTAGGCCGCGATCTCCCGCTCACCCTGATACACCTGGATCTGCACCGAGGGCTGGTTGTCGTCAGCCGTGGTGAAGGT
>JBBPZY010000170.1:0-7599 GCA_038276315.1 Mycobacteriales bacterium | reverse complement strand
TCCTGCGCACCCTGCGCGAGGACCCGGCGGACGCCGAGGTGCCCAGCCACAGACTGCTGGTGCGCGCCGGGTACGTCCGCCGCGTCGCCCCGGGGATCTACTCGTGGCTGCCGCTGGGCCTGCGGGTGCTGCGCAACATCGAGGCCGTGGTGCGCCAGGAGATGGATGCGATCGGCGGCCAGGAGATCCAGTTCCCCGCGTTGCTGCCCCGGGAGCCTTACGAGGCCACCGGTCGCTGGACCGAGTACGGCGCGAACCTGTTCCGGCTGCACGACCGCAAGGGCGGCGACTACCTGCTCGGGCCCACCCACGAGGAGCTGTTCACCCTCACGGTCAAGGGCGAGTACAGCTCCTACAAGGACTATCCGGTGATCCTCTACCAGGTGCAGACGAAGTATCGGGACGAGGAGCGGCCCCGAGCCGGGATCCTGCGCGGCCGGGAGTTCTTGATGAAGGACTCGTATTCTTTCGACCTGTCCGAGGAGGGCTTGGCGCGGTCTTACCAGGCGCACCGCGAGGCTTACATCAAGATCTTCGATCGGCTCGGGTTGCGTTACGTGATCGTGTCGGCGATGTCCGGCGCGATGGGTGGCTCGGCCAGCGAGGAGTTTCTCGCTGAAGCCGAAACCGGCGAGGACGCCTTCGTCCGCAGCACCGAGTCCGGGTACGCGGCCAACGTGGAGGCGGTGATCACGCCAGCTCCGCCGGAACGGCCCCTCGACGGTCTGCCGCCGGCCCGAGTGCTGCACACCCCGGACACCCCGACCATCGGCACGCTGGTTGAGCACCTCAACGGGGCTGATCTGGGCCGCATCTTCGGCGCCGCGGACACCCTGAAGAACGTCATGGTCAAGACGAGGCAACCCGGAGCGCAACGCTGGGACCTGTTGGGCGTCGGCCTGCCCGGAGACCGCGAGGTCGACATGAAACGGCTGGAGGCCTCGCTGGCACCGGCCGAAGTGGCGCTGCTCGACGACACGGACTTCGCGGTACATCCGTTTCTGGTCAAGGGCTACATCGGGCCCGGAGCGCTCGCCGGGAACGGGGTGCGCTACCTCGTCGATCCCCGGGTGGTCGCTGGTACCGCGTGGGCCACTGGTGCCGACCAGGCCGACCACCACGTCGTGGGCCTCGTGTGCGGGCGCGACTTCACCCCAGATGGCACCGTCGAGGCCGCCGAAGTGCGCGCCGGCGACCCGTCCCCAGACGGGGCCGGCACGCTGGTCGCCGCCCGCGGTATCGAGATCGGGCACATCTTCCAGCTCGGTCGCAAGTACACCGACGCCTTCGCGTTGGACGCCCTAGGCCCCGACGGCAAGCCGATCCGGATCACCATGGGGTGCTACGGCGTAGGAGTCTCCCGGCTGGTCGGAACGATTGCCGAGCAGAGCCACGATGCGCACGGGCTGATCTGGCCCCGTGAAATAGCCCCGGCCGACGTGCATGTGGTGATCGCGGGTAAGGACGCCACGATCGGTGCCGCCGCCCAGCGGCTGGCTGCTGAGCTGGATGCGTCCGGCCTGCGGGTGATCCTCGATGACCGGCCGGCCACCCCTGGGGTGAAGTTCGCCGACGCCGAGCTGATCGGCGTGCCGACCATCCTCGTGGTGGGGCGAGGTCTCGCGTCGGGGGTCGTCGAGGTCAAGGACCGGGCTACCGGAGAGCGCACCGAGGTGCCGGTGGACGGTGTGGTGGCGCACCTGCTGGAGCTGTGTAACAAGTAGCATCAGCCGGCTAGGAAGCTCAACCGGACAGTCCGGACCGGGTTGTCGTGGTTGGTGTCCACCAGACAGATCGACTGCCAGGTGCCCAGCATGAGCTGCCCGCCGAGCACCGGGACGCTGGCGTAGGGCGGCAGTAGCGCAGGCAGCAGATGGTCTCGGCCGTGCCCGGGGGAGCCGTGCTGATGGCGCCACCGGTCGTCGGCGGGCAGCAGCTCGTGCAGCGCGGCGAGCAGGTCGGTGTCGCTGCCGGACCCGGTCTCGATCACCGCGAGTCCGGCGGTCGCATGCGGGACCCAGACGTGCAGGAGACCATCACCGGCGGTAGCCCGGTGGAGGAACGCTTGACAATCCTTGGTGAGGTCATGGACCTGTTCACGCGAGCCGGTCTCGATGCGAATCTGCTCGGTATGCACGGTCGTACGGTAATCGCGTCCTTATGTTCAGCACGAGCTCAGGGTGCGCCGGGAAACGGCACCGTCAGCGGGCTAGCACCCGCGGTTGCGCGCCAACGGGTCGCCCGCACGGCCGCGTCGGTCAGTGCCTCCAGCGCGGTCCCGCGTAGGTCCGCATCAGCCGGACTGCGCTCGATCACCGAGCGCCACGCCGCGGCTGCGTCGGTCTCGGCGGTGATCGTCAGCCGCAAGGCGGAGGCGGCATCGGTGACCGGTTCTGGCGTGAGGTAGCCCGGTTCAGGTGGCACTGGCGCAGCGCCCGCGTCGATCAGGATGCGCTGCGTGGCGTCGCGCCGAGCCTGGTGCGTGGTCGCGGCCTCGTTGAGCCGGCGGCTCAAGGCATCCGGCACAAAGGCGCCCACCAACCCGTAAACCCAGACCGCCGCATGCTCAGCCGCCAACGCGCCCTGCAACGCCGCCACCGGCACCTGGGATTGGGGACGGCTGTTCATGAGAGCAGCGCTGCGTGGGTCGCGCAGCAGGCGGCTACCGATGCGAGCAGCGCTGCGCGGTACCCGGGCAGCGTGACGACCAGGCCGGCCGCTTCGTCTTCTGCGGCGCGCGCCGCCTGGGCCAGACCCGTACGCGCTGCGGAAACATCGGGAGTGGCGGCCGCGGGTGCAGCCGGCGCAGGCACGGCAGGCGGGAGGGCGTTGGTGGAGGCTGGGCCAGGCCGGGCCCGGCGCAGCTCGGCGCGCAGCGCCGTGGCGTGCGTCATGCGGTCTTCAGCGAGCGCCCTCGCCGTTGCGGCCAACGCCGGGTGAGCTTGAGCTGCATTCTGGCCTACCGCTTGCGCCAGCGCCGCGTCGGTCTCGGCGCGCCGGGCTGGTGATTCCAGCGGGTCGGGCCCGGTAGGTGCCCGTGCCGATGGGCTGCACCCGGTCACCGCTGCCGGACCGGCTAGTAGTAGCGCGGTCCCGACGGTCAACATGCCGCGACGGCTGGGACGGGCTGCTGGCACGGTCGGCCATCTTGCCAGCAGCCGTGGTTTGCCGCGGGCTCAGCACCGTGATCCACTCGGCGCAGGCTGGTTCCGCGACGCGATACCCTAGGTAATCCCGACCGGGGCGCGCCGCGTTGGTGCGTCGTCGTGTTACCACATTTTAGAGAGACAGTCACTACTAGTCAGGAGGCCACGGTGACCGCGCAGCCCGCGAACCTCGGCTCAGCAATCGAGTCGGTGGTTCGCGACGCGGTGGCTGACGTGGGGTTCGACCTGGAGAGCTTGGAGGAGGTGCGGATAGGCCAGCGCTGGTTGATCCGGGTGATCGTCGATTCGGACGCCGGTGTCGGGCTGGACGACATCGCCGCGGTGAGCCGCGCGGTCTCGCTGGCCTTAGACCAGCGTGATGAGCTGATGGCTGGGCCCTACACCCTTGAGGTGACATCCCCTGGAGTGGACCGGCCGCTGACCCACCCGCGGCACTGGCGGCGCAACCGGCTGCGGCTGGTTCGGGCCGCCCTGGTAGCCGGCGGAGAGCTGATCGGTCGGATCGGTGACTGCGATGACGACGGCGTCACGCTGCTGGCGTCGGGAGCGCTGCGCCGGGTGCGCTACACGGAGCTGAGCCGCGCGGTGGTCGAGGTGGAGTTTCGCCACCCGCCCGCTACCGAGCTCGCTGCACTCGACGGCGCGAGCCGGCAGGATTGGGAGGAACGGTGAACGTCGACATCGCCGCGTTGCGCGCCATCGAACGGGATAAGGAAATCTCATTCGACACGGTTCTCGAGGCCATCGAGACGGCGCTGCTGACCGCGTACAAGCACACCGACGGCCATCAAGCGCACGTGCGCATTGACGTCGACCGCAAAAGCGGTCTGGTCCGGGTGCTCGCCCAGGAGCTTGACGACGACGGGAACGTCAGCCAGGAGTGGGACGACACGCCCGAAGGGTTCGGCCGGATCGCGGCCACTACAGCCCGCCAGGTCATCCTGCAACGGCTGCGCGATGCCGAGCACGAACGCACCTTCGGCGAGTTCTCGGCCAAGGAGGGTGAGATCGTCGCCGGGCTCGTGCAACGTGACGCCCGGGCCAACGCCCGTGGCGTGGTGGTGGTCCAGATCGGCGAGACCGAGGGCGTGATCCCGCCGGTGGAGCAGGCTCCCAGGGAGACCTACCGGCACGGCGAGCGGATCAAGTGTTACGTGGTCGGCGTATCCCGGGGAATGCGCGGGCCGCAGATCACGTTGTCCCGCACGCATCCCAACCTGGTCCGCCGGCTGTTCGCTCTGGAGGTTCCCGAGATCGCCGACGGAACCGTGGAGATTCCCGCGGTAGCTAGGGAGGCGGGGCATCGCTCGAAGATCGCCGTTCGGTCGACCATCGCAGGAGTCAACGCCAAGGGCGCCTGCATCGGACCGATGGGGCAGCGGGTTCGCAATGTGATGAGTGAGCTGGGTGGCGAGAAGATCGACATCATTGATTACGCAGAGGACGCCGCGACTTTCGTGGGTAATGCGCTGTCCCCGGCGAAGGTCATCTCGGTACAGGTGGTCGATGCCCGAGCTAAGACGGCTCGGGTCGTCGTTCCCGATTTCCAGCTGTCGCTTGCGATTGGCAAGGAGGGGCAGAATGCCAGGCTTGCTGCCCGGTTGACCGGATGGAAGATCGATATTCGAAGCGACGCGGAGCCGATAGCATCCCCACCGGCTAGCGCTGAGCGCGCCGAGGTACCGGTGACCAATGCCGGTGCTCCGCCCGCGGGTGGGACGCGCTAGAATTGTGATGGCCCCCCGTCGGGGGACGGTCTACACCTGCCCGGACGACGTCCGGCGCAGCCGCCGTGAGCGGCCCGCCGAGCCAGTCCGGACGTGCGTAGGTTGCCGGACCAAGACGGCGGCTTCCGGACTGCTGCGTGTGGTGGCGGTGGATGGGACCCTAGTCCCGGACCCGCGGCGTCGGTATCCAGGTCGAGGTGCGTGGGTGCATCCCGATATCGGATGTCTGCGTCTCGCCGAGCGGCGCCGGGCCTTCCCGCGGGCGTTGCGCTCCGCGGGCGCGCTCGACACCGCTGCGGTGTACGCCTTTTTCACGTAGTCGTTCGAAGACGCATGAGGGTTCTCGGTTCGCTGAGGACACACCCGACGCCCGGGACCGCCCCGGTGCGCGGTCGACGCAGAGAGCAGGTCGATTCCGAAATGTACCCGCAGTCGTGAAGCACTGACAGCGATGGACATGTACTAGCAACGGGGTCGAGCGGGGTTGCCGCCGGCTCCATCAGTAAGGAGAGCAGTGGCAGGTAAGGCCCGCGTGCACGAGCTCGCGAAGGAGCTCGGCGTCACCAGTAAAGATGTTCTCAAGAAGCTCGCCGACCTTGGCGAGTATGTGAAGTCCGCCTCCTCAACGGTGGAGGCACCGGTCGCCCGCAAGCTTCGTGACTCGTTTCCTTCCGATGCGGGCAAGCAGTCTCACGCCAACGGCGCATCGACCAGCGGCCGCGCGAGCAACGGAACCCCTAGTGGGATCCCCCCCACCGTCGGCGGAAGCGCTGCCAAGCCCGGTCCCGCACCGGTGCCCGCCCGTCGCCCGGAACCCGCGCCGGACAGGTCCTCTCCGGGGCTTCCCCAAGTGTCACCAGGAGCGTTTCCGGGGGCATCTCCGCCAGCGCCCCCCCCGCGCGCGGCCCCAGTGGAACACCGGGTAGGTGCGCAGCCCCCGGCTCTCGACGAACCCCTGGCCGCGCCGAACCGGCCGGCGGCACCTGTGCGCCCGGCGGCGGAGCACCAGGTGGCCCCCCAACGACCGCCAGCCGATCAGCGGCCGGGTGTACGGCCCGATGATCCAGAAGCCGCTCATCCCCGGTTGCCGAAGCCGGGCCCGCGGTCGCCGCGGGTAGGCAACAATCCCTTCGGCGTCGGCAGTTCCGCGCCGCCGCCGCGTTCGTCGGGACAGCGACCCGCACCTCCCGCGAGTCCAGCCGGACCGAGCAGCATGCCGCCCCGCCCGGGCGGAGGCAACCGCCCGAGCTCCAGCCGCAGCGGCCCACCCGGCAGCGGCGGACCGCGACCGAATCCGGGCATGATGCCGCCCCGGCCACCCAGCCCGGGAACAGGACCGAGCCGTCCGGGGCGCCCCAGCTCCGGTGAAGGCGCGCGCGGCGGCCCAGGTGGCCCCGGCGGTCCCCGCGGTGGGCCCGGTGGTCGTAGTGGGGGTGGCGGCGGTTTCCGCGGCGGTGGTGGTGGCGGTGGTGCTCCCGGTGGTCCCGCTGGTGGCGGCGCTCCCGCTGGTGGCGGTTTCCGCGGCGGACCAGCGCGTCCGGGAGGCGGTGCTCGTGGCCGTGGCGGCGCGGCCGGTGCCTTCGGCCGGCCCGGTGGCCCCGCGCGCAAGGGCCGCAAGTCCAAGCGGCAGAAGCGCCAGGAGTTCGACAACATGCAGGCGCCGTCGGTCGGCGGTGTCCGGCTGCCGCGCGGCGGCGGCGAGGTCATCCGGCTGCGTCGGGGCTCCTCGCTTACTGATTTCGCCGAGAAGATCGATGCCAATCCGGCTGCGTTGGTGCAGGCGTTGTTCCATCTGGGCGAGATGGTGACGGCAACCCAGTCGGTGTCCGACGACGTGCTCGAGCTGCTCGGCCAGGAGATGAATTACAAGATCCAGGTCGTCAGCCCCGAGGACGAGGATCGGGAGCTGCTACAGTCCTTCGACCTGTCCTATGGTGAGGATTCCGGTGACGAGAATGACCTCGCGTTCCGGCCTCCGGTGGTCACCGTGATGGGTCACGTCGACCACGGCAAGACACGCCTACTCGACACGATCCGGCAGGCCAACGTGATGGGCGGCGAGGCCGGGGGCATCACCCAGCACATCGGCGCCTACCAGGTCGCCACCGAGCTGGAGGGTGTGGAGCGGCTGATCACCTTCATTGACACCCCGGGCCACGAGGCGTTCACCGCCATGCGGGCCCGCGGTGCGCGCTCGACCGACATCGCGGTGCTGGTAGTGGCCGCCGATGATGGGGTCATGCCGCAGACGGTGGAGGCTATCAACCATGCCAAGGCGGCTGGTGTGCCGGTCGTGGTGGCGGTGAACAAGATCGACAAGGAGAACTCGGATCCGACCCGGATTCGTGGTCAGCTCACCGAGTACGGGCTGGTACCTGAGGAGTACGGCGGCGACACCATGTTCGTCGATGTCTCCGCCAAGCTGGGCACCAACATCGACTCGCTGCTCGAAGCGATCCTGCTTGCCGCGGATGCCTCGCTGGATCTGCGGGCCAACCCCGACATGGAAGCACAAGGGGTGGCGATCGAAGCGCATCTGGACCGCGGTCGTGGTCCGGTGGCGACCGTGCTGGTGCAACGGGGCACGCTTCGGGTCGGTGACTCGGTCGTCGCGGGCGACGCCTACGGCCGGGTCCGCAGGATGGTCGACGAACATGGCGATGACGTCATCGAGGCGCTGCCCTCGCGACCGGTACAGGTCCACG
>JBBPZY010000169.1:0-3979 GCA_038276315.1 Mycobacteriales bacterium | reverse complement strand
TGGCTTCGGGAGCTGCAGGTCGAGCAGGCCGAGGCCCGACGGTTTGACGTCTTCCCGCTTACCCAACTGCATGCCTGGAGTGAGCTACCCGCCGAGGTGGGCCTGTTCGACAGCATCGTGGTGTTCGAGAACTACCCGATCGATGGCGAGGCCGCTGCCGCGCACGGTCTGCGGCTGCGCGAGCTGAGGGCCATCGAGACAACCAACTATCCGTTGGGCGTTGTGGTGGTTCCAGGTGAACGGTTATCGATTGGATTGAGTTATGACCCAGCATTGTTCGAGTTGCCGACGATCGAGCGGTTGGCGGATCACCTGATTCATATCCTGGATGTGCTCGTCGCGGATCCCACGATTCCGTTGGATTGGATCGACATTCTCGGTGAGGCGGAGCGTGACAAGCTGTTGGTGGGCTGGAACGACACCGCCCGTGAGGTGCCTGCGGATACGATGGTGGAATTGTTCGAGGCGCAGGTGAGTCGTACTCCTGGCGCGACCGCGGTGTGCTGTGGCGACGTGAGTGTGTCGTATGACGAGTTGAACGAGCAAGCTAACCGGTTGGCGCGGGTGCTGCGCGGGTTCGGCGTGGGCGCTGAGCAGTTCGTGGCGTTGATGGTGCCGCGTTCAGTGGACATGGTTGTGACGTTGTTGGCGGTGTGGAAGACGGGCGCGGCGTATCTGCCGATCGACTCGGCTTATCCGGTGGAACGAATTGAATTCATGTTTTCCGACGCCTGTCCGACGTTGCTGGTAACCACGCGTGAGCTGGATAGCCGTTTGTCCGACTTGAGTCGCGAGGTGCCTCGGCTGCGGTTGGATGACCCGGAGATCGGTGCAGCGTTGACGGCAGGTGCGGGCAGCGATCTGACTGATGCGGATCGCGTGGCGCCATTGTCGGGGGAGCATACGGCGTATGTGATTTACACGTCGGGTTCGACGGGGCGACCGAAGGGGGTTGTGGTCGCTCACGACAGCGTTGTCGATCTGGTGATCTGGGCGGGGTCGGAGTTCGGGGTGTCGGGATTGTCGCGCGTGGTGGCGTCGACGTCGTTGAACTTCGATGTGTCGGTATTCGAGATATTCCCGCCATTAGCGGTGGGCGGCAGCATCGAGGTCGTGGAAGACGCGCTCGCGCTCGCCGAACCTCGGCTGAGCGAGCGCGTGGCGAGCCTGATCAGTGGGGTTCCTTCGGTTTTCTCTCAGGTGCTCTCCCAGGGCGGTGCTGCGGTGACCGCGGATATTGTCGTGCTGGCTGGTGAGGCGTTGTCGGCGCGAGCGGTGCGGCAGATCGCAGCCGCGACCTCGTGCACCCGGATCGCCAATATTTACGGTCCAACCGAGGCGACGGTGTATGCCACGGCGTGGTATAGCGACGCGGGTGGATTTGATAGCGACGATGGGTTTGACAGCGACACAGCGCCACCGATCGGACGGCCGATCGCTAACACCCAGGTTTATGTGCTCGATGGCTTCCTGCGGCCGGTGCCGGTGGGAGTGCCGGGGGAGATGTATCTCGCCGGTCGTGGTCTGGCCCGTGGTTATTTGCAGCGCCCGGGGTTGACCGCGGCGCGGTTCGTGCCGAATCCGTTCAGCGCGCCGGGTTCGCGGATGTACCGGACCGGAGATGTGGTGCGGTGGAACGCTGCGGGTGAGTTGGATTACCTCGGCCGCGTCGATCACCAGGTGAAGATCCGTGGTTTCCGGATCGAGCTGGGTGAGATCGAGGCCGTGCTCGCGAGGCATCCGGATGTGAGCGCGGCCGTGGTGTTGGGGCGCAAGACTGCACCGACCGAAGAGGGGTCAGGGCCGCAGCGGCTGGTGGCTTATGTCGTGCCGGCTGGTCACCAGGTTCCCCGTTCATCGACGCTGCGATCTTTTTTGAGTCAGGCGCTCCCAGGTTACATGGTACCCGCAGCGTTCGTGTTCCTCGACGCGCTTCCGCTGGGTCGCACGGGAAAACTGGACCGCACAGCACTGCCTGCCCCGGAATGGGAGACAGGCCCAGCTACCGATTACGTGGCGCCCAGCACCGACACCGAACGAGCCCTGGCCGGGATCTGGGCCGACGTGCTCGCCGTGGACAAGGTCGGGGTCGAGGGAAACTTCTTTGAACTCGGTGGTGACTCCATCCGCAGTCTGCTCATCACGACCAGGATCAAGGCGGTATTCGACGTCACCCTGACGCCGCGGGACGTTCTGACCGCTCGCACCGTCTCCGCGCTGGCGGAAATGGTTGAAGACGCAATTTTATGTGAGCTGGAGCGTGTTGCCTTCGGTGACGGCAACGACGACCGAGTGTAAAAGAGAGAAACTTATGCCGTCATCACAAGAGAGCCGGATTGCCGCTCTACCCGCTCATTTACAGGATGTTTTGCGTCGTCGTCTGGCCGGTCAGGCGCAACGGTCCGACCCGATTCCGCCGGCCGATCGGACCGAACCGTTACCACTGTCGTTCTCCCAGCAGCGGCTGTGGTTCTTGAACGAGTTCCAGGGCGGCGGTGAGTACAACAGCGCACTCGCGCTGCGCCTGCGGGGTCTTATGCAGGTGCCGGCGTTGACCGCGGCGGTGCAGGAACTGGTGGCTCGGCACGAGTCGCTGCGGACCACCTTCAAGGAGGTGGATGGCAAGGCAACGCAGGTCGTGCAGTCCGTCGTCGACCTGGTGGTGCCTGTGGTCGAGCTGCCTGGGGCGACGGACGCGGCGCTGGACGCAATGCTCGCCGCGGAGCACGGTAGCCCCTTCGATCTGCGGCGAGGGCCGCTGTTCCGGGCGCTGCTGGTGCGTCTCGCCGACGACGAGCATGTGCTGCTGCTCGGCGCCCACCACATCGTCACCGACGGCGCCTCGATGGGTGTGCTGGTCGAGGAATTGGGCATCCTGTACGCCGCCGCCAGGCAGGGACGGCAGGCGGATCTGCCCGTACTGCCCGCGCAGTACGCCGACTTCGCCAGCTGGCAGCGCAACCGGCTGTCCGGGCCGGCGCTCGACGGCGAGCTCGACTACTGGACACGACAGCTGTCGGGGATCTCCCCGCTCGAGTTGCCGACCGATCGGCCTCGGCCGCAGGTGCGCACCACCGCGGGTGCGATGCGCAACTTCGTGGTGCCGGGCGAGGTCGCCGCTCGGCTCGGTGCGCTCGCCCGCGCCCAAGGAACGACCCTGTTCACCGCGCTGATGGCCGCCTGCCAGGTGCTGTTCGCCCGCTGGTCCGGTCAGAACGACATCGCCGTCGGCACGGTCGTCACCGGCCGCAACCGAGCGGAGCTGGAGCGGCTGGTCGGTTTCTTCGTCAACACCTTGGTGCTGCGCGCCCCTGTCGACCGGACGCAGACCTTCACGGAGTTCCTCGGCACCGTCAGCCAGACCGTGCTCGACGCCCTCGCTCACCAGGAAATGCCCTTCGAGCGACTGGTCGACGCGGTGCAGGTCGAGCGCGACGCCAGCCGCAACCCGCTGTTCGACGTCATGGTGTTGATGCACGACGAGCAGCGCGTCCCGCGGACGTTCTCCGATCTGCGCGTCGAGATCGTGGACATCTCAGGCCACACCGCCATCTTCGACATCACCTGCGAATTCCAGGTGGTAGCCGGAGAATCAGGCCCTGGCGAGCTGCGCGGGACGCTGACCTACAACACCGATCTGTTCGACGGGATGACCATCGGGCGGATGGTGGAGCAGCTGTCCGTGCTGCTGGCCGGGGTGGCGGCCGATCCTGGTCAGCAGGTGGGGCGGCTGCCGATGCTGCCGGAGCAGGAGCGGCATCGGTTGCTGGTCGAGTGGAATGACACGGCTGTCCCGGTACCGGTGGGGACTGTTCCGGATTTGTTCGGGCAGCAGGTGACGTCGATGCCGAATGCTGTGGCGCTGGTGTCGGATGCGGGCGAGTTGTCGTACGCGGAGTTGGAGGTGCGGGCGAACCGGCTGGCGCATCGGTTGATTCGGTTGGGGGTGGGAGTAGAGGACCGGGTCGCCGTGGTGGTG
>JBBPZY010000168.1:0-2242 GCA_038276315.1 Mycobacteriales bacterium | reverse complement strand
CCAGCGACAGCGCGGTGAGTGTCCCGTCGAGGATGTGCTTGATCAGCGACCACCAGCCGGTCCAGCCGATGCTGCCCGGGGTGAACGCCAGCCACAGCCCGACCACGACCAGCAACCCGGCCAGCACCCACACCATCACCAACAGCGCCCGCAGCCCGGCGCCCAGCGTGACCGGAAGCGCCCGGAGCCGCTCAGCGCGGCCGTCTTTGAGTGTCACCAGCCGTTCGGTCCATTCGGCCAGCGCGTCGCGGTCCCCGGCCAGCCGGGCCAGCCGGATCTGCTCACGCACCGGCCCGTAGGTCAGCGCGTCGAGAGCGCGGCGCACCCAGCTCGCGTGACCCTGACCCACCGTGTAGCAGGCCCGGGCCACGACTCGCGTGGAGCGCGCGAGCCCCGACACCACCGCTGTGGTGATCTTCTTCGGGTGATCCGACTCGCGGAGCGCCGCTACCACCGCGAGGATGGGCAGGGCCTTGCGGTGGGCGTAGTCGGCTTCGGTGATCAACTCCCCCTCCAGTACCTCCGGTGCCCGCTGCACCTGCGCGCCCGACACCGGTCCTGCTTGCTGTGTGGGGTTCATCGCCGGCTCCGGTGCTGGGTGGGGTCGTGGAGGAGTTCGGTGACGGAGAACAGGCGGGCGATCACGCTGCCGGCGAACAGCGCGGGCACTCCCAGCGCCGCACCCCATGCGCGCGGGTCGGTGGTGAACACCACCACCGCCCACTGCATCCCGACGATGACTGCGGCGGTGCTCAGGGCACGGAGGAGGTTGCCGCCCATCCGCGTCACGTGTTGGGTGTGGCGCGCGACTCGGTAGGCGCTGCGGGCACCGCTGCGAAACGCGGCGATCACCCCGAGACCGGCGAATACCGCGAGCCCGACCAGCAGGACCTCTGACTGTGTGGGGTTCATCGGAGTTCGCCTCCGTCGTGGTTGCTGGGGGTGGCCGGGCGGGATTCGTGCCGGCAGCAGCGCCAGCAGTGCCGGTACTCACTGAGCGCCGGTCGCCCGTTGGCGGTGACGGGGTGGCGCCAGGTGCTGAAGTCGTGGCCCTCGGTGTCGCAGGTCAGGACCGGGGCGCATACCGAGCACAGCAACCGCCGACCCGGGCCGGTCCGCCACCTCTGAGCGGCGGCCGCGTCCAGGGCGGCCTTCTCGGTGCGGTAGTGCGCCTGGACCAGCGGACCACCGAGAGCATCCCCGCAGCGGTCGCAGTGGACGCTGACGCAGGTGTGGACCTGTAGCATTGTTGATCTCCTCAATCGCTGTCACTGGGTGGCAGGGAGCCCTGGTTCGGCGGGTTGCTGGCAGGCACGACACCGCTGAGCCGGGCACCCGTGGCATTCACGGGATGATTTAATGTCATTTATCTGGATGATTTAATCCGCAATAGGCGGGTGGATGTGCCCTGCTCGGATACCTCCGGCAAGCCGTATGAGCCCGCGCTACTCTTTGGCGCCCGGTGGAGCACGGAGGAATATGTGGCGGAGGACTGGATGGCCGTCGCGCGGGCGATCAGCCAGCGCATGACAGAACTCGGCATCAATCAACGCGAGTTGATTGAGCGCTCGCAGGTCTCGAAGGCAACGGTCGGCGAGCTTTATCACAACTCCGCGCAGCGTCGGCGCAGCGCCCGCACGTTGGAAGCGCTGTCGATGGCGCTTGAGTGGCACCCGCAGCATCTGGTGGCGGTACTGACGGGTCACCGTGCCCCGAACGTCGGCGAACCGGTGAGCCGTTCGGATGACGACGTGCCGGGAAAACTGGCCGCGATTGAGTATCGGCTTGCGCAGATAGAGACACGACTCGGCGCGTTTGATGAGTTGAGTGACCGACTCGAAGAGCTGAACGCCAACGTCGAAGCGGTGATCAGGTTCGTTGACTCGAACCGAAAAAGGGTGGGGGGCTGAGTGTTCCGGGTGGCTGCTGTTCATGCCGATAAGTCAACAGCGAATCGGCCACACCAACCATGCACCGACGATGCATCACTAGTGCGCTTGCAGTGCATTTGTAGTGCACTTAGGGACTTTCGAGGCTGTTTCTGATGGAGCCGGTGCAGCTATGGACGGGTCGCACCGCATGCGCGCTCCAGGCCGCGCTACGGATGACTAATGAGTCGTTTGCCGGTGTCCATTCAGGGGTCCCGTTGAGCTGGGCCGTCGCCAGTGAGTGGATCTTGGTGGATTGTTGATGATCGGTGACGGCGTGTCGGGTTCGTTGTCGGGTCTTGATCGTCGATCAT
>JBBPZY010000167.1:0-17001 GCA_038276315.1 Mycobacteriales bacterium | reverse complement strand
GGCCAGCGACACCGGGCTACACCACGCCATGCTGATCACCCACATCCACACCCGGCTACTCCGACCCGGCCTGGCCCAGCTCACCGATCCCGCCCCCCCCACCCCCCGCACCCAGCGCACCGCCGCACGCAACTACCAACGCGCACTCGACCAACTCACCCAGGAGGCCGGATTCGCCGCATGACACCAAACTTGACTCGATCAAACCGACTTCGTCGGCCCTAGCAACCTAGTGTGCTTCACCGATCAGCCACAGGTGAGCATGGCTGTGATCGCCCGCGCCGCCAACGTCGGGCGAGTCACCCTCTACGCCCACTTCCCGTCCCGCGAGGTGCTGCTGCAAGCCGTACTCGACCTCGCGATTACCCAGGCCGGCACGGTCATCGAGGCTGCGGCCCCAAACGACGGTCCCGCCGCCGCCGCACTGAGCCGCTTGCTGCGTTGCTCCTGGCATCTTCTAGACCGGCATCGCCGGCTGTTCGAGATCGCCCAGCGCGAACTCGGCCCGGTGCGGCTGCGCCAGCACCACGACAAGGCCACGACACACGTGGAGAAACTCCTCATGCGCGGCCAGAACGAGGGTGTATTCCGCACCGACCTGTCCTTGAGCTGGCTAGTCACCACCGTCTACAGCCTGCTACACGCCGCAGCCGAGGACGTCAACGCCGGCCGCCTGCGACGGGACAATGCCCCCGACGTCCTCCAGGCCACCCTCCTGGCCACCCTTGCGTCTCCCGAGCAGGTGTGTCTAGCCGACCGAACCCCGGATACCAGGGCGCGGCCTCAGTAGAGCGGGCCCGGCTGGTGCAAGCTCGACAGGAGACGCGGTGCGCCGCAGCGCACTCTCGGCGCGGACCACAGCCCGCCTGGCCACCGGCTGTGCCGTGCTCGCCGGGTTGTTCTTCATACACGGGCTGCCCGCCGCCTGATGTACTAGACCGGATAGTAACTTGTTGGGAGCGGTTGAGGGGTCGACGTCGGCTCAAGCTGACAGACGGTGAGGGAGCATAGGTGTCCCTGAAACGGCGGGGCTCGGAACGAGCGGAGAATGGAATTCTTGTCGTTACTAGCGGCATCGGCTGGGGGGGACCTGATGAGCCACTCCTGCGTGACCGCGTGACGATCACGTACTCGCCAGTGCCCACGGTGTTGGGTGTGTCGCCGCACGGCATCTTCATAGCGGTCGGCGCCGCTGTTGGTGCTGTTCTGCTGTTGCGCGAGGTGCGCCGCCGCGACCTGGACCCCGCGGTCGTCGAACGGGCGCTGACCTGGGCGCTGCCGGCTGGAATCGTCGGTGCCCGCGCCGACTACGTGATCTCCCACCCGAGCCAGTTCCAGACGCTTGGCCAGATGCTCGCCGTGTGGAACGGCGGGTTGGCCCTGTTCGGTGGGCTCATACTCGGAATAGCCGTCGGTCTGGCCGTCGCACATCGCGCTCGGGCGCACTTGCCCCGGCTGCTCGATGCGGCCGCACCGGGCATCGCCCTGGCGATCGCCGTCGGCCGGATCGGCGATCTGCTGCTCACTGATCACCTCGGCGCCCCGACCACCAGCAGGTTCGCCCTGGCCTACCGTGTTCAGTCTGGCTACCTCCTCGCCCCCGGCTTCGGACCCAGCCCGGCGGCACCGCCGCCGCCCGGCGCCAGCTGTGCCGACGTCGGCCGCTTCTACGCCGGTTGCACCTACCACCTGACGCCGGCCTACGACCTGCTTGGCGCGCTGGCCCTGTTCGCCGTGCTGATGGCGCTGCGGCGCTGGGTCAACTACCGGGCCGGCACCGCGATCAGCGTGTGGACGTTGTGGTACGGCGGGCAGCGGCTCGGTCTGGACTTCACCCGGGGCGTCGATGAGCGTCCCGCTCTCGGCCTCACGGGTACCCAATTGCTCGCGATAGGAGTGGTCGCCGGTGGGCTGGTCTCCTTGCTCGTCATCCTGCTCCGGAGGCGGGGTTGGGGTGAGGACCCGGACGACCCGCCGTCGCGGGCGGGATCGCTGTGCCTCCCATCCCCTGAGCACAGGGCGACCTCGTCGAGCGGAAGACCAGGAAACTCACGGTGATCTCCGCTCGGGAGTACTGGCGGGTGCGGCAGGAGCCGCAGCTCACCGTCTCCTCCCGGAACTGCTGCCACGCCGCGCGGTTCATCGCGTGTTACTAGGTTGAGTAGTATCATTGGGGGTCCGGCGGCGGGGTGAGTAGGCCGTCCCCATCGTTTCCCCATCGCTACTGATGGCGGACGACACGATGTAAGGGGGATCCGTGAATCGCAGCGTGGTGCGACGGGGAGTCCTGGTCGCCGCAGCCGTGCTGGCGGTCTTGGCGTTGGGAATCGGCGTGACGGTGGCGCTGGGCCGCCCGGTCGGCCGGGCTCCGACCGACGCAGTTGGCAACAGTGTTCCCGTTGTCACCACCCCGGCGGCTCTGGTCGTGCGGATCCTCCCGGCCGGCAAGGCGGCGATCAACCCGACAACCCCGATCGTCGTACAGTCCGCGGCCGGCACGGTGCAGTCGGTCACCGTTGTCAACGTCGTGACCGGCGCAACCGTGCACGGCACCCTGTCTCAGGGCCGCATGACGTGGACCTCGACCGAACCGCTCGGCTACGGCTCGAGCTACCGGATCGACGCGACGGCGATTATGGGCGACGGCGCGGCGGTGCACCGGACTGAGACCCTGGCGACGCTGTCCCCGGCGGCACAGGCCTACCCGTCGCTGATCCCGTCCCCGGGTCAGTCCGAGGTTGGGGTCGGCCAACCGATCGTGGTCCGCTTCGATAAGGCCGTCACCAATCGAGCCGCGGCGGAAAAGGCGCTGCAGGTCACCGCAAGCCCTCGGCAACCTGGCAGCTGGTTCTGGATGTCGAACACGGAAGTGCACTACCGGCCGCGGAGCTACTGGCAGCCCGGCAGCACGGTGACACTCAATGCGCGGCTCTACGGCGTCGACCTCGGCGACGGCGTCTACGGCCAAACCGATCGGAACGAAACCTTCCGCGTGCACGACGCGTGGATCGCCAAGGCCGACGGCGCCACCAAGACCATGCAGATCTTCGATAACGGTGAATTAGTCAAGACCATGCCGATCAGCCTCGGGGCCCCCGGGTTCCCCACGCAGAGCGGCCCGCACGTGATCTCGGACAAGCAGCCCAGTATCATCATGGACTCCTGCACTTTCGGTATCTGCAAGGGACAGCCCGGCTATTACCGGGAACGGGTCAGCCTCAACGAGCGGATCTCCAACGACGGCGAGTTCGTCCACTCCGCCCCCTGGTCAGTGGGGCAGCAGGGCAACAGCAACGTCTCCCACGGCTGCGTGAACCTCAGTCCAGCCAACGCCCAATGGTTCTATGACCGCTTCGGTCTCGGCGACGTGGTCGAGATCACCAACTCCGGCGGAACTCCGCTCCCGGTCTGGGACACCTACGGCGACTGGACGCTGACGTGGCCGCAGTGGCAAGCGGGCAGCGCCCTTTAAGCCGAAGTTTTCTGATCTTGGAAGTGCGAGTCTCGGTGTCCACGGTTCGTCAGCAGCCGCACTCCTCCTGGCCCTTCCATGCTGCGATGCCTTCCTTGATGGCCAGGGCGGCGATCAGGAGGCCGACGGCCGGGTCCAGCCACCACAGTCCGAAGGCGGTGTTGGCGAGCAGGCCGATGAGCACGGCGGCGGCGAGGTAGGCGCAGAGCAGGTTCTGGGTGCCCTCCCCAGCGGTGGCGCCAGAGTCCAGTTGCGCGCCGAGACGCCGCTTGGCCACACCGAGGACCGGCATGATGACCAGGCTGGAGATCGACAGCCCGATCCCCAGCCAGCTGGTGTCCGGGTGCGCGCCGGTGACCAGAGCGCGGATCGCGTCGACGGCGATGTAGGGGGCCAGCAGGAAGAAAGTGACCGCGACCGCTTTCTGCGCGTGGGCTTCGGCCCAGGGCGACAGGGTGCGGGTGCCGGTGACGCGCCAGATGATGATGACCGAGGCCAGTCCCTCGACGGCGGAGTCCAGGCCGAAGCCGAGCAGTGCGACCGACCCGGCCAGGACCGCGGCGATGATCGCGACGGTGCCCTCGGCGGTCATGTAGGCCAGCGACAGCCAGGACAGCGTCCTGGCCCGCCGCGCCGCGGTGTGCCAGACCTCATCCGGCGCCGTGGGCGGGCGGCAGCAGGGGTCGGTAAAGCCCAGTGCGCTAGCGCGGCCGGCCGGCGCGGTGGCGTTCTGGGCGTCTTTGCTCACCGACTGGCCTGGTCGCCGTAGGTGGGGCACAGCGCCACCGCGCAGCCGGTGGCCGCCAGCAGCTCCTGCGCGGCGGTGAGCAGGTCGGTCAGCGCGGGCTGGACCAGCGAGTACACCGACGCGCGACCGACCGCGCGGGCCTGGACTAGTCCACAGTCGCGCAGGCAGGCCAGGTGCTTGGACACGGTGGACTGGGCCAGACCGAGCTGGTCGGTCAGGTCGATCACGCGTGCCTCGCCGCCTGCCAGGTAGGCAACGATCGCCAGCCGGGCCGGGTCGGCCAATGACCGGAACAACGCCGCGGCTGGGGCAAGTTCCACGCGGTCCGCCGCATTGGCTAGTATGCTGCACGGGGTGTGGCTGCTGCTGTTCGCGGCGCTGCTGCCCGCCGTGCTCGGCATCATCCCGATCGCGGCGCTGGCCGATGTCCTGGTCCACGCCGGGTTCAAGCTCCTCCCGGTCAAGCACCTGGCTCCGATGTGGCGAGAGCACCGCGGCGAGGCCGTCATCCTGGTGATCACCGCCGTGGCGATCGTCACGGTGAACATGTTCGAGGGCGTGCTCATCGGCCTGGCTCTGTCGATCGTCAAGACCGCGTGGGAGACCTCGCATATCCACTTGGATGTCGCGGACAGCGGCACCGGCCCGATCCGGGTGGCGCTGAGCGGCAATGCGACGTTCCTGCGCCTGCCCAAGATGCTCGACACGCTGGAGGCTCTGCCCCAGGACCGGCCCATCGAGGTCGACCTCAGCGGACTCCGCCACCTCGACCACGCGTGCAGCACCGCCCTGGCCAATTGGGCCGAGCGCCACGGCGGAGAGGACATCGAGGCGGTGGCGGTCACTTCCCGTTACAACGGATGACGAGTATCCGTACCGCGCCGGAGCCGTCCCGAGTGCCTTGCTGCTGCTCGGCTACACCGGCGCACGCGGGTCGGGCATCGCTGCTGATGACCGCGATGGTGTTGTCGGCGGCCTGTTCGAACATGAGCTGGGCAGGACCGGGCATCCGTACCGCGGCCGACGGCCCGATGATCCCCGTCCTGACATCGACATCGCCCCCGCCGGTGGCGTCCCTGACCGCGTTGCCTGGAATGCCTGCCGTGACCGACGAGCGCAACGTCTACGCCGCGGCCGGGCGGGGGATGCTCTCGGCCACCGCCGAGCGGGCCAAGCAGCTGGTGTACGTGCCGCACAGCAAGTCCGGTGACGTGTGGGTGATCGACCCGAGCCGCTTCCAAGTCGTCGCCACTTACCCGGCGGGCACCGAGTTGCAGCACGTGGTGCCCTCCTATGACCTGCGCACGTTGTATGCCACCGACGACCGGGGCAACACCGTGCTGCCGTTCGATCCGACGACGGGCAAGCCGGGCGCCAAGATCCCCGTGGTGGACCCGTACAACCTGTACTTCACCCCTGACGGGGCCTTCGCCATCTCGGTCGCCGAGCGGTTGCGGATGTTGGTGTGGTACGACCCGAGGACGTGGCAGCAGCGGGGTCAGACGCCGATCCCGGGTTGTGCGGGTATCGACCATGGCGACTTCACCGCTGACGGGCGCACGGCGGTTTTCACCTGCGAGTTCGACGGCCGGGTCGCGGTGGTCGACGTAGTCTCCCACCAGCTACTCCGGCTGATCGACATGCCGCAGCGCAATACTCACATGGGACCGCAGGACATCCGGTTGTCCCCGGACGGGGCGGTGTTCTACATCGTCGACTCCGATGCCGGTGGGCTGTGGGTGATCGACGGAGCAGCCACCCGCGTGCTGCGCTTCATTCCGACCGGCAAGGGCGCCCACGGGTTGGTCTTCGACCGCGACGCCAAGAGGCTGTTCGTCTCCGACCGACTGCAAGGAGCCATCAGCGTGCTCGACGCCCGCACCGGAGCGCTGGAAGTGACCTGGCCGATCCCCGGTGGCGGTAGCCCGGACATGGGCAACGTGACCGCAGACGGCACCCAACTGTGGTTGTCTAGGTCGCTACAACCGGGCGGTCTACGTCCTGTCCACCCGGGACGGGTCGCTGCTGCGCAAGATCGACGTCGGCAACGGACCACACGGGGTGAGCGTGTGGCCGCAACCCGGCCGATACTCCCTCGGCCACACCGGAATCACCCGATGACCGCTCAAGCAGGTCAAGTCTCTGAGACGTTCTCAGTTGTTGTCGATGAGCACGAGCGTGCCCAGGGGAACCTGGGTCAACTGCTTGAGCGCATCCTTGGGCACCCGGATGCAGCCGTCGCTGGAGCGGGTGCCGAAGACGTCGGCCGTGGGCCAGGTGTGGAGCGCGACGGTTCCCGGGCCACCCCCGAAGCTGTTCAGTGTCGGGCTGTGGATGCCCAGCGGCAGGATGATCGGGGAGTAGTTCTGTTTGGGGTCGGTGAACGACCCGAGCAGGAACGTGCGCCCCGCCGGGGTGGGAGCCGAGTTCTTGCCGATGCCGGCCGTCCAACTACCTAGGCGCTGGCCTCCCTTGAACAGCTCCACATTGAACGAGCCAAGGTGTACCCGGATGAGATAGGGGGTGACCGCTTGGTCGAGTGCGGTGTCGGTGACCCAGCCGGCTGAGCTGTTGGGTCGCGAGGGCAGCAGCACCTGCATCCAGCCGGGCTGCTGGGCGATCACCGGTAGCCAGGTGTCGCCGAGCTGCAGGGGGCCGATCCTGGCGATCGGAGCTCCGCCGGGGGCGGCATAGACCACGACCTCCTGGCGTGGGTGGACCACGGTGCCGTCGGTGCTTGCCAGCGGACCGGGATCCAGCGGCGCCCCGTCGAGGGCGGTGTAGGTGGTGCTCTGCGGCAGCGCTGCGAGGTCTGCCGGGACCACCGCCGGCGGGATCGTCGTGGTCGGGGCGACCACGACGGGCGGCGGGAGCGGCGCGGCCTTGCGGGTCTCGCCAGCTCCGAACGGGGCCACGAGGGCCACCGCAATGATCGCTACTAGTACCAGGACAACCCCGGCGACCGCGCTGGCGATCAGGTAAGGACGATCGCGCAGCCGGAACGAGCCGGGCGGACGCTGAGCCATGACCCTCCTGTGCTTCGGACTAGCAGAACTGGTTGGGTCGCCCGCCCGACCGGGCGATCCCCGAGGCCCAAACACGCGACCTTGCGCTCACGGCACGACAACGGAGCGGGACTGGGGTCCATGAGGGCCCCGCTACTGCTGGGCAGTGCCGCTGGGTGATGAGCCAACGACTACTAGCAAGCATAGTGGACAGATTTCATCGCCGACCCGCGGGTTGTCCGCGCACAGCGCAGGATTCCCGCGTTCGATCGGTCGGGCCCCAGACGGCGGGTCTGGTTGCGAGGCAGGCACCCAGGATCGGCTCGACTGAGCACTACTATTCACTGTAGTAACGTCTGGGTATCGACCGCGAACGATCGGAGACTGCAGTGCTTCGCCCATTGCGGACCGTTCCGCGTCTGACCCCGCTGGCAGGGTGGGCGATCATCACACTCAGCAGCGCAATCATGGTCCTCAGCCTTGCTGTGGCTCGTCGCCGGAGTCGCCGGTGTACTGGGGGGCGGGGCGATGCTGATCGGGTCGACGCACCGGTGAGCCACCCGTCCATCAGCCGTCGCCGGTTCCTCGCCGCTGCTGGCGGGATTGCGGCTGGCTCGTTGGTCGCTGCGTGCTCTGGGGGCAGAGCCTCTTCAGCTACGCGGGTCACAGCGACGTCGCCTCAGGTCGCGGCGACTGAGCGAGCACGCCGGACCGCGGGGCAGTCCACCACCGATGTGAACCTCGACGCGATGCAAGGCGATGTGGACCTCGGGGGCAGGGTGGTGCGCACGTGGTCTTATGGAGGTCAGCTGCCCGGCCGCGAGATTCGGGTGCGGCGCGGGGACATGCTGAGGGTCAGCCTGCGCAACGACTTGCCGGAGGCGACGACGATCCACTGGCACGGGGTGGCGCTGCGCAACGACATGGACGGAGTCCCCGAGCTGACCCAGCCCCCGATCGGGCCCCTTGGCAGCTTCCGCTACGAGTTCACAATCCCGCATGCCGGGACGTTCTTTTTTCACCCGCACGTCGGCGTGCAACTGGACCGCGGGCTGTACGCGCCGCTGATTGTCGAGGACCCGGACGCGCCCGCTGACTACGACACCGAACTGGTCGTCGTCTTGGACGATTGGCTCGACGGGCTGGGGCGTGATCCGGACGGCGTGTTCAAGGAACTGCGCACCGGCGGCATGGGCAGCATGGGGATGGCGCGCTCGACGTTGCTCGGTGGGGACGCCGGTGACGTCACATACCCGTACTTCCTGGTCAACGGTCGGCTGGCCAGCGCCCCGCAGGTCGTAACGGCGCGTTCCGGGCAACGCATCCGGCTCCGGTTGATCAACGCGGGCGCGGATACCGCGTTCCGGGTGGGGCTGCCGGGTGTGCCGATGACCGTGACCCATACCGATGGTTTCCCGGTGCAGCCGGCGACCGCGGACGCAGTGTTGCTTGGTATGGGCGAGCGGATTGACGCGATCATCACCGTCCCCGACCGTCCGGTGCGGTTGCTGGCGCTCGCGGAGGGCAAGGACGGGTTCGCTCAGCTTGTCCTGCAACCGGGTCGCGCAGCGGCACCCGAACCGGCGGCTCTAGTGGGGGAGCTGAGTTCGCGGCCGGTGCTGATGGCTACCGACACCAGGGCGGTCGACGCTGTGCACTTGGCCGAGCGGGCGCCCGACGTGGTCCACGAGCTCAAGCTCGGTGGTCCTGACCGCAACTACACGTGGACGATCAACGGGCAGGTCTACGACCCCAACCGGGGACTGCCGGTGCGTCAGGGGCAGCGGGTCCGGCTGCGGTTCGTCAACACGACGACGATGTTCCACCCGATGCACCTGCACGGGCACACCTTCCAGGTGCGTGCCCCGAACGGATCCGGACCGCGCAAGGACACGGTCAACGTCCTGCCCGGAAAGGCCGTCGAGGTGGACTTCGACGCCGATAACCCTGGTCAGTGGCTCACCCACTGCCACAACGTCTACCACGGTGAGGCCGGGATGATGGCGGTGGTGTCCTATGTGGAGTGATCGGTTCCCTCGTGGGGTCATTGTTGGTGGATCTGCGGTGGTCGCGGCGGCGGTGAGCGCGCTGGTCGTCGGGGTGCCGACCGACGTGATCGACACCCCGTGGTTCACCCGGATGACGCCGGTCCGGGTCTGGGAGTACCCGGTGCTCGTGTTGACCGCGCTGCTCACCGGGGCGTGGTTCGGGCTGCGCGCTGCCGGACCCCAACGGTCCGGGGCCGATTCAAGGGTGCTCGGCTCCAGCATTCTCAGCGCGTTCGCCGTTGGCTGTCCGATCTGCAACAAGATCGTGATCGCGTTGCTCGGGGTGTCCGGAGCACTGGGCATCTGGGCACCCGTGCAGCCAGTACTCGGCGCGCTCTCGGTGGCGGTGCTCGCCACCACAGTGTGGTTGCGTTGGCGTGGCCGGCGGTGCACGTCGGACACGTGCCCCACCGACGACAACGGGCGAGCACGCGGAGTCGTGCCCCTAGCCACCCCACCGGCAAGCACGACGGAACCGATGACCTCCAGCAAATCATCGGCCGCGCTGGATGCGGAGCCGGTCGAGTCGACGACTGTCGCGGAACTCGCCGAGACCACCGGCCGGTCGGGCCTTACGCCTTAAGACCACACTGGGCCTGCGCCGCACCCCGCGGTTCAGGACCACGAACCATGCGCGGGCCCCGAGGGCGCCGAGCATGCTGGCGATGACGTAGCCGGCGCCCACGGCACCGACGTCGAGACCCGACCTGGCGGCGAGAATCGCCTGGAGCCCCAGCGCGACGAGCACCCCGAGGGCCACCCACGCCGCCCAACACCCGGGAACGACGCCTGGGGCACTGACCAAGGCGCTCCACCGTGTCCTGACCCGCGTGCCGGATTCGTTGGCGGAAACCGGATTCCCTCGCGACCACAGCAGTCGCTTGGGGCTCACCGCTCCGGTGGCGGGTGGGCCAGGATGAGCCCGGACCCGGACCTGACCCTTACGGCTCACCGGCATGGCCCGCACCGTCCACTCACCAGCATTGACACCCGATACCCGCGTCGTCACCGATACCGGCCCGCTGCCGGGTAGGACTTGGGAGACGGTCTCCACCTGCTCGAAGCGGTCACCTCGCTGCCCGGTGGTGCCTATGCGCCGCCCGAAGAACCTGATCGACGCCGCGTACGGCGGCCCATCGCATTCGGTCAGCTCCCCAGAGTCGAACCAGTACGTCGCGGTAAGCGTGGGCGCCAACAGCGCCTCGGCAACGCCGCCAGCCCAGCCCGCCTCAGACATGGCAGACAGCGCACCGTCGCGGGGCGCGGCTGTCCGCCGCGACGACCTGTTCGCTTCGGTCGGGGCCATGGTCGGGGCGAACCGGCGCTCCCCACTCACGCCCGGCTGGGAGCCTCCGGTCGGCGGCCTAGCCCCGCTACGAGACACTGATTCTGATCCTGAAAAGGGAAGCTGGAAGACTCCGCGTGCGCAGACACATGCCGGGCTTCTCCTCACCGCGGCCCCGCGCGGTCACCTCACCGTGGTGGCCACCCACCGGAGCTATCTACTATCAAGAATAGTACTCCGGAAACCGCCGGCGTCCACGTCACCGCCTGCGGCGCCCTGCTGACCCACCGCCCACGCGGCCGGAACTGCTACTAGCCAAGTTAGTATTTTGGTCCATGCATCCGGCGGCCATCGATCGTAGGTATGCGATCCCTTTAGAGCGGCCGAGACGTCGTGGCCCTTCGGTGGGCGCGGTGCTGCGGATGCTGGCCGCGCTGGCCGCCGGCGGGGTGCTCTACCTCAGGTTCCCGCCGCGACCGCTGTGGTGGTTGGCGCCGCTGGCCTTCGCTGTCCTGACACCGGCGTTGTACGGACGGCGACCCCGAGCCGGCTTTGGCTACGGCTATTTGTTCGGGCTCGGCTTCGGGCTGCCGTTGCTGCACTGGACCGGGGTCTTCGTCGGGGCGCTGCCCTGGTTGGCGCTGGTCGCAGTGGAGGCCCTGTTTCCTGCCGTGGTGGGTGTGGGGATCGCCTTCGCCTCGCGATTGCCGGGGTTTCCGCTGTGGGCGGCCTGCTTGTGGGTGGCCGGGGAGGCCGCCCGGGCTCGGTTGCCCTTTGGCGGGTTTCCGTGGGCAAGGTTGCCTTCGGTCAGCCGGATGGAGTGTTCCTGCCGTTAGTGTCGGTCGGCGGCACGCCGCTGTCGTCCTTCGCCGTCACGCTGTGCGGTTTCGGGTTGGGCGCCCTGATGCTGCGGCGCCCCTGGATCACGGACCGAGAGCGCCGTCGGCGGCTGCTCGCCCCAGCACTGGCTGCCGCCCTGCCGGTTCTCGCCGCAATCGCCACCCGGTTTACCCAGGTCCTCAGTCGATGGAGATAACGCCTACCGAGCGGTCTACGTCCTGGCCACCACGGACGGCTCGCTGCTGCGGATCACCAAGATGATGTGACCTGTCCGACTGCCCTGCCCACGGTCGCGCCCGCCTGCGTCGGACAGGTTCGCCGCTGCGGTCGGGTACCTGCTCAGGTAGTGGGGTCTTTGTAGTTGGCGTCGGAGAAGTACTGGGCCGGCACGTCTGGGGAGCCGGCGTAGTGGAAGACGCGCAGCATGCCTACCGGAGCGCCGAGGTAGCCCGCGATCTTCATATTCCCCGTGTGGTGGGGGAAGTGGCAGTGGAAGACCCAGTTGCCGGGGTTGTCAGCAATGAAGATGATCTCAGAGAAGTTCCCTGGGCCGATGTCCTCGGTGGTTTCCCGGACTGGGGAGTTGGCGTGCCCGTTTTTGGAGACCCTCACTTCGTCCTGGCCGTGCAGGTGCATCGAGTGGTCCTCTTGGGAGGCGTTGTAGAGGCGGATGCGGATGCGCTCCCCCTTCTCGATTGTGATCGGGCCACCGGAGGCGTCACCGGTCTTGCCGTTAATGGTGAAGAAGTCGAAGTCTCCGGTGCCCGGAGGAAAGGGTTTGACCAGCTCGTTCTCCTTGGTGAAGGAGAACTCCTGCAGCGTCATCACAAGGTCGTGGTCGACGTGCACGGACTGGTGCTCAGCTCGCGGTAGCACGGTCCACATGCCATCGAGGCCCCGCAGCTCTTCCACGGCGCTGGAGAAGTGCGAGTGGTAGGCGAAGGACCCGATGTGGCCGGGAGTGAACGGCGGGTAGGCGTTGGTCTGGCCGGGCATGATCGGTGTGGGTTGGCTGATCGCGGGCACGCCGTCGTCGGCATTGGGTTGGTGCAGTCCGTGCGGGTGCACCGTGGTCGGCTCGGGCAGCTTGTTGGTCACGACGAACTGGACCTGCTCGCCGGCGTAGGACACAAGCGTGGGTCCTGGGGTGCTGCCGTTGTACCCCCAGACCGTGGCGGTCTTGACCGGGAAGTTGGCGATCTGCTGGGTGAACTGCTCTGCGGTCAGGCGAAAAACCCGAGTGCAACCCTGGTTCGTCGGAGCCGGCGAGCGCGGGCTTTGGGTATCCCGGCAGCCCTCGATCGTGCCAAAATCGGTTGGCGCGCTCGGGGTGGCCGGAATGGTAGGTGCGACCATCGGCCCGGTACCGGTGCTGTCGCGTTCGGTACCGTACTGGCTGGTCACGTCGTTGCCGGCGGCGTCACCTGCACCTGCGGAACACCCACCGACCACCAGCGCGACTGCCACGACGGCCGACGCCGAAATCAGCGGCACCCGCCGAGAACGGCCAAACCCCCGTGTGGGGAGGGTCGCTCCCGCACCGTCGCCCTGCTGTACATGCCCCCGCCGCCCGCGCATGTCAACCTCCCCCGGAACTACCTGTGATAGTAACCAGATACCCACTAGATCTGGAAAATACTCAGATCTTGGGAGATTGCCCGGGAACCCCAGGACCGGGACCTGCCGACGAGGCGCACAGCTCGTTGCTGTGCTCCTCGAGATCGACTGGACGTGGCTCGGGGGCGCGACACGGTCTGGTAAATCGTGATCGCGTGGGAGTGACCGACCGTGCGCGGCCCTTCGACAGCGACTGGCGCGCCATGGCGTTGCGGTCTACTCCGACAGATCACAGTCTTCGGGACGACCCTACGGGGATCGCCACCGGGAAGGGCGTCTTCCTTGACCAGCGCGTGGTGAGCGTGGAGCGGCTTGTAGGGAGCCAGCGGCGTGGGCGTCGCTGACTACTAAGCGTTATAGTGGACTTGCTTCATCCCCGCACGGCTTCCCCTGGGAGGCCCTGGGGCGGTGGGCGACCGGTTACGTCCCCCGGCCGCTCACCGCCGGGAGAGTTCGGCTACAGGAGCCAGATCGTCGACAACGATGATGGGGCCGTGCTCGATCACAGGCGGCATCAGGGCAACCCGGCCGACGCACCATTGCTGGCCCCCGCTACGGCCGCACCGTCACCGCCGATCGCGACTACGGCGAGAAGGGGCGAGTCTAGCCTGTGCCATGACATGGGACCGGATGATCCTTAAGTGCACTCGGCTACGCCCGGTTGGGCGAGCACAACATCGGCGGCGAGTGGGAACCTGGATGTGTACGGCCTATCGAGGGTAGTAGGTAGTGAGCACACCCGTCCTTGATACGTACGGGGGATCTCAGACGCGCCCCGACCCTGCGCATCTGCTGGCCAGATGCGCAGCAAGCACGAACGGAGGCGGGACGCGTGTCCGGGTTTGTGGCTGCTTTGTTGCTTCTTGTCGTTGCCCTCACGCTGGTCGGCGCAGGTTACGGGATCGCCGGGTTGGTCGGCGTGGCGCCAGCAGTGTCTGCGGCCGGGCCGTTCCTGTCCGGGAACGAGCCGGCAGAACACGCGTTTTCTCGATTCCATGTCCGCTGGTATCCGTTGTCGATGGTCTACCTGGCGTTCGAGATGGAAATGCTGTTCATGTACCCGTGGACGCTGGTCGTCGCGAAGATCGGCACAGTGGCGGTGATCGAGATGTTCGTGTTTCTCGGCATTCTGCTTGCCGGGGTGGCCTATGCGTGGCGGGAAGGGGTGTTGCGGTGGGTCTGAAACGTTTCTTACTGCGCATCGCCGCGGCCCGCCCGCACGTGCTGCTGGTCGAAGTGCCGGGTGGCACTCGCGTCCGGCTGGCGGTGGAAGGGGAATTGCGGCAGCGGGGGTGGCCGGCTGCGGCGAGCCCGGCAGATGCCGATGTCCTGGTTGTCGCCGGGCCGCTCGGTCCGCGGCTGTGGCCCCTCGCCGACCGCGTCTGGCAGCAGGTCCCGGCGCCGCGGGCGCGGCTGCATCTGCTCGAGCCGCGCACCGTACCCGCAGCGCTCGACGATGCCCGGGGCGAGTTGGCCGACGGAGGGGGACCGCTGACGACAATCTGCAGCCCGGTCAAGGAATCCGAGCATGGCGATGCGCACAGCGCCCAGCACGACCTGGACGGGCATGGTGGCCAGCACGATCAAGGTATGGACGCGCACGGCGGTCAGCACGATATGGGGATGCCGGGTGGGCTGCCCATGGCGGATCGGGTTGCGGACCGCGACGGTCTGATGCTTGACCAGTTGCATGTCCCGCTCGGCCCGCTGCTTCCGGATTGGCCAGCGGGACTGGTGATCCATACGACCCTGCAGGGTGATGTCGTCCAGGCTGCTCGGGCGGAGGTCATGCGCGCCGACGGTGCGCTGGATGACTTCTGGGGCGAGCCTTGGCGTCGCTCGGCGACCGGTGAAGCGGTGACCATCGGTGACGCGGCCCGCAGGCGGGCGGCGGCGCATCTGGACAGCCTCGCTCGGCTGCTCGCCGTGGCCGGCTGGTCGGACGCTACGGTGCGCACGCGGTGGCTGCGCGATGATGATCCTGTGCGGTGCCCACGTTGAGCAGCTGACGCCGCTGGCGCGGCGGCTGGCGCGGCGGCTGCGCGGTTCCCGCACGTTGCGCTGGCTCACCGACGATGTCGGCGTCCACTCCGGCGGGGACGTCAGTGCCCGGTGGCTGGCCTGGCTCGTCGACATCGAACAAGCACTCCCAGGTGGTGCAGGGACGGGCCCGATCTCCGGCGGGTGCCAGCCAGCCCAGGATCCGGCTGCGCTGCTCGCGGTGCTGCCTGAGCTGCTGGAGGGTGCGGAGCTCGGCACCGCGCGGCTGATCGTCGCCAGCTTGGACCTGAACATCGCGGGACTGGGGACAGCTGCGGCGGTGGCGGGTGGCTGATTCCGCGCTCTGGACAGTGCCGGTACTTCCTGCGGTGCTCGCAGTGGCCGTGGTCGGCACGGTCGCTCTGGACGCCGCGCTGTCGGCCCGGGCCGCGGGCCGAACCGAGACGGTCACGGGGGCGGTCGGCGTACCGCTGCGCGAGGTGGCGCGGTTGTTCGTGGGCCAGCGTCGCAGCACCACCGCTGCCGATGGGGTGTTGTGGCGGGCTGGTGTGATCACCCTGCCGGTCGCCGGGCTGCTCGCCGCGTTGGTGCTGCCGCTCGGTTTCACCAGTGTGGCCGACCTAGCGGTTGGGGTCGTGTGGTTCAACGCGATGGAGATCCTCGCCTGGGCCGCGGTGTGGATGGCCGGCTGGGGGCCGAACTCGGCGTTGTCGCGAGTAGGCGGTTACCGCTTCATCGCCCAAGGGCTGGCCTATGAGCTGCCGCACATGTTCGCGCTGATCACCGCTGCCACCGCGGCGGGCACACTGCGGGTGGGCGGCATCGTGGCGGCGCAGTCGGGCCCGTGGTTCGTGGTGTGGATGCCCGTGGCGTTCGTTGTGTACCTGCTCAGCGCGATGGCGATGGCGTTCTGGGGGCCATTCGACGCTCCGGTCGGCCGCGATGTCGCCGGCGGTGCGGCGGGGGAGCTGTCCGGGGTGGACCGGCTGCTGTTTTTCGGGGGGCGCTGGCTGCTCCTTGTCGTGGCCGGGGCTATGGCCGTTCCGTTGTTCCTGGGCGGGCGCAGCGGTCCGCTGTTGCCAGCGTGGCTATGGACGATCGTGAAGACCGGTGCGGTGTTGGCCGCGATTGTGTGGGTGGGTCGGCGGTTCCCGACGGTGCGGATGGATCGGTTCGTCGAGGTCGCCTGGCTAGTGCTCATCCCGCTGACCATCCTGCAGGCGCTGGTCGTCGCCCTTGTCGTGCTGGCCCGATGAAGAAGTGTGCGCCGTGATCGTCGTGTTGTTCTGGGTCTTCGCGGTGGGCGCCGTGGTCACGGGGTTGCTGGTGTTCCGGCTGGACTCGATGGCCCGGGTCACATTCGCCCTGCTCGCCTCGTTCCTGTTCGTCGCCGCCGAGGTGGTGCTGCTGGGTCTGGCCTACCTCGGTGTGGTGATCATCCTCATGATGGTCATGGAAATGGTGATCATGGCTGTGTTCATGATCATGTACATGATGAACCCGGCCGGGCTGATGCCGATGTCGATGGTGCACAACAAGGCCGGTTCGACGTGGATCGCCGTTGCGACGTTCATCGTGCTCGCCGCCGGGATCTTCCTCGTCGACTGGCCGAAGCGGGCGGGGCGGCCCCTCGCCGATCCCACCTTCGCGCTCGGCGCGGCGCTGATGGGCAACCAGATGCTCACGATGATGACTCTCGGGGTCGCGATCTTCGCGACGATCGTGACGACCGTGGTGCTGGCCACCTCCCGCGGTCGCTACGACCGGTTCGGTGACGATCTGGACGCCGCGCGCGCCGATGACCCGGTGCCGGGAGGGCTAGATGAGTGATTCCGTGGTGTTGGTGTTGGTGTTAGTGGTCGTAGGCGGTCAGTGATCGTTTGCTGGTGATGCCGGTGGTCCAGTTGTGCCAGATCCCGGCGGCCATGGCCAGCAGACGCTGCGCGACTCGGGTGTACACCCCGGCCAGAGTCCGCCCGCCGTGG
>JBBPZY010000166.1:0-2214 GCA_038276315.1 Mycobacteriales bacterium | reverse complement strand
GCGCCTTCGCCGGCAGCCCCCAAGACGCACTCGACTGCGCCTGCGATCTATACCTGACACGCTCCGGCCACTGAACCAACCGGCGCACATGCCCAGACGTCGTGTCAACCCCCGACGGACTTCCGGAGCCAACCACTTAGCCACGGCCACCACTACACCAGCCTGATCGACAGAAACCTCGCCACCAGCAGATAACGCACCCTTGCCAAAGGATCTACGGATTCACAAGTCGGGCCTATGACACTGCTAGCCCAGATCGACATCGGCAACACCCGCAGCTCACTGCCTCGATCTGTTGGAACGAAAACACCGCGGCCCCGGGGTTACGAGGGCCAGCACGGAAGCTGATCGCACCGCCCCGCTCGGTCGGCACCTCGGGTCCCAGGATGCGGATCCCGTCGACGGCCTTGAGCCGGTCCAGCGCGTAGGCGGTGATTGCCTGCTCGTGCGCCGCGATCTGGGTCATGCCGATCGCGGACAGGTAGTCCACGGGGCCGGTGTGCATCCGCACGACGTGAGCCAGGTGCTCGACTCGTTCGGCATCGCGGTGCGCGCTGGACACCACTGCACGGAACCGGCGCATGCCCGCTTCGGTGTGACCGCCTCCACCCGCGTCTCCTTCTACCTCTACACAACCCCTGGCGAAATCGACGTGCTCGCGGACGGGATCGAGCACGTCAAGAAGTTCTTTCGCGGGGGTTGAGGCCACCCCGAATCGCGTTACCAGCGTGGGTTGGTGCGGCTGGCTGGCCGTCTCGCGCAAGAGGAGGCCTTCGTGGCCTGTACCGCCGAAGTCGGTGACGAGACCGGCTCGGCCGTGACCGCGCACGGCTGGTCCGCGACATGATGCGCCTGGCGCTGCTGCTCGACCACCGATATGCCCCTATCAGAAGTGGCTAGGCACCGCGTTCAGGCGCGGCCGGCACCCCGACGGCCTGCCCGGGCAGCTGGCCGACGCGCTCCCCGCTCCCGACCTCACCGCGCGCAAGTCCGCACTGGCCGAGGCCTACGCCGCTCTCGTGCGCCGCTACAACGACGCGGCCCTCACCAACCCGGTCGATCCGTCCAACGCGACATTCCGCGAGCACTCGTGGATACGTGGAAGCCCGGTCGGTGCTCACCTCGGCCGGGCGTGGACTGTGCTCGAGTGCGCGGGTGAAGAACCGGCGAGTGGCCGCGAGATCCCGTTTCGCCGCGACGAGGACGTCGATGACCTGGCCGAACTGGTCGATCGCCCGATATAGATAGACCCACCGCCCGGCGACTTTGACCTAGGCTCGTCGACGAACCACCGATCACCGGGGGCGTGTCGGCAGGGTCGTGCTGCGTCGATCAACAGCGGAGTGAACCGCTGCACCCACCGATACACGGTCACGTGGTCAACGGTGATGCCGCGCTCGGCTAGGAGCTCTTCCACGTCACGGTAGGAGAGTCCGAAGCGCAAGTACCAGCCCACCGCCAAGGTGATCACCTCCGGCGGGAACCGAAACCCCGCGAACGCCGACCGAGGCGGACGTACACGACAAGGGCGACGAGGCATCAGCACAGCCTGCCCGATCCTGTCATCCGTCGACGCAACAGTGCCCGACGAGCTGGCCCCGGCAATCTAACCAACCGAAATAACGATCTCGCCTGCCCGACTTCGCCCAACGCAACTGCGACTGCGAGACTGGAACTCCTGGTACTCAGCCGGTCCCAACTTCGCCCGGAAATCTAATCTCAACGGACGTTTAATGGTTCGCTGGGGCACGGCATTTCACACAATCTGCGAGATTGATGAGGCGTGACATTGCATTACCGAGTCGGCTTCCATATGGCACGGCATCCGCCGGGCCTCGAGCACGTCTGTCTTCGGGTCCGCGCCAGCGGCGTCAACCGACCCGATCCGCACCATGACGACCGCACCGACCGCCTGCGAGCGCTACGGCGCAGCGGGCCCAAACCGCACCCATCCGACATCGCCCGGACCGGGGTCCACGACGGTCACGCCAGTTCGGCTACGTTCAGCGCATCCCGACCAGGAGCGGTCGGTTCGGCGACCCCGTCAGGCCGTTGAGTCAAAGGCTTTCATGATTCACTCCTGATTCGCCCCTGTTTCACTCTGTTGATCTTCGTTTAGACCACAGTGGATGCTTGGGCTCAAACGGTCGTAGCGACAGACCATTATCGTAGCAGATTTTGCTTCTGCTAAGGTACCGCCTTTCCGGGGATCTT
>JBBPZY010000165.1:0-8007 GCA_038276315.1 Mycobacteriales bacterium | reverse complement strand
GGCGCCGCGGACGTCAGAGTGATCCGCTCGGTCCTGGCCCGCATCCCCCCGCACATCGGCGACGAGACCCGCGCTGAGGTCGAAACCGAGTTAGCCAGCCATGCCCGCACGTTGGATGCCTCGCAGTTGGCGGTGTTGGGTGCCCGGATCCTGGCCTATCTGGACCAGGACGGCCCACGCCCTAACGACACCCCCGAAACCCACCGGCGGTTGACCTTCACCGACCGCGACGGTGGCTATGAGCTGGGCGGCTGGTTGGATCGGGAAGCCGCGGAGATCGTCCGATCCGCGTTAAGTCCACTGGCCGCACCGCGTCCGACCACCGACACCGACAACGATCTGCGTGACGCGGCGCAACGTGACGCTGATGCCCTGGTCGAACTCGCCCGACGGGCACTGGACACCGGTGATCTACCGACTGAGGGTGGGGAACGCCCGCAGGTCGTGGTGACAATGAGCCTGGGTGTGTTGCAGGGTCGGATCGGGGCGGCGTCGCTGGCTCTGGGTGGCCCGATCAACGCCGAAACCGTCCGCCGGATCGCCTGCGACGCCCGGGTCATCCCGGTGGTATTGGGTGCCCGGGGTGAACCACTGGACATCGGCCGGGCCAGCTACACCGTACCCACCGCGGTCCGCCGCGCGGTGCTCGTTCGAGACGGCGGGTGCGCTTTCCCAGGGTGTTCGATACCAGCTCGCTGGTGCGATATCCACCACGTGATCCATTGGGCCGATAACGGCCCCACCAGTGTCGGGAACTGTGTTGCGTTGTGCGGTCGCCACCATCGCCTGGTCCACCATTCCCACTGGCGGATCGACATGACCGCCGGCATCCCGATATTCCATCCACCACCCTGGCTCGGCGGGCCACCACGCCGCAATCCGCTCCACACCCCACGCGACCTCGCCCGAATCCGGGAATAACGCTCGACTTGGCCACTCACGGGGACGCGTAGTCGTTCGTGACGATTACAAGCAGCCCCGGACCGGCGTTCTCGATGCCCGGGAACCGAGGCTCGACACGTACCTTGAACTGGGCAGCGAGGACCTCAGCCGCGGCACGCTGATCGGTGCCCTCCTGGTAGTACACGGTGGTCGTCGGGATGTTTCCACGTGCGTAATTGCCGACCTCGACCACCGTCCAACCAGCAGCACTGAGATCACGCGCAGCTCGCGCAGCCAAGCCTCGGATAGTGCTGTTGTTGTAGACGCGTACCTCGCCGCGGCTAGCACCTATGGCACTAGCGCCGTTGTCGCCGGCGGGGGCGCTCTCGGCCGCGCTCGGTGGACTGGGCGGAGCGGGCGGGGAAACCACAGGTGCTTCAGCGGAGGGTGAGATCACTGGTGGCGGATAGGGAATGGCAGAAGGCACCGTCGATGCGCTGACGGGAGCATGGGTTGAGGTGATCGCGGGTTTCCCGGTGGCCACCGTCCGCTCTCCACGGGTGACGGCCAGCACCAACCCGATCACGGTGGCGATGACCGCTAGCGCGAACAGCGCCAATCCGGTGGTGCGCAGCCGTCTGCTACCTCCGCTACCCGGCGTGCCCATGACCTACTTCTGCCCGACGCCGAGCCGGCGAGCGGCCCGTGCGCGCTGGCGACCGGACCGCAGCCGACGCAGGCGCTTGACCAGCATTGGGTCGACGGCAAGCGCCGCAGGACGGTCGATCATGCTGTTGAGGATCTGGTAATAGCGAGTGGCGGAGATGTCGAACAGCTCACGGATGGCCTGCTCCTTGGCACCGGCGTACTTCCACCACTGACGCTCGAAGGCCAACATCTCGCACTCTTGGGCGCTCAGGCCGTCGGGCTGATCGTCAATCAGGTGCATCGCCTGTGCGGCGTCCATCGCGCTCCTCGGTTCACAACCGTGCGAATCACAGTGGTGTGATTCTGGCCAGCATTGAACCATGCGGTGGCCGGGACGGAGGCGGGACGTCCCGACACATGCCCGGGATGCCGGGCGGCGTACGCCAACGATTACTGTTCCCCATCATGGCTGTATGTCCGATCCGGATCGTCGGCGACCCGGTGCTGCACAACCCCACCAGGCTTGTCACGAAGTTCGGCGCGGAGCTGCACGCGCTGGTTGACGACATGTTCGACACGATGGCGGCCGCCCAGGGTGTCGGGCTTGCCGCCAACCAGATCGGCGTGGACCTACGCCTGTTCGTCTTCGACTGCCCCGACGAGGGCGTGCGCCAGCAGGGTGTGGTGGTCAACGGGGTGCTGGAGACCAGTGAGCGTCCCGAGACCATGCCTGACCCTGATGACGACTGGGAAGGTTGCCTTTCGGTACCGGGTGAGTCCTTCCCCACCGGGCGGGCCGCCTGGGCGCAGGTCACCGGCGTCGATGCCGACGGCGCGCCGATCACCGTCGAGGGCACCGGCCTGCTGGCGCGATGCCTGCAGCACGAGACCGATCACCTCGAGGGGACGCTCTACCTCAACCGGTTGGTCGGCCGTTACGCCCGCGAGGCGAAGAAGATGATCAAAGCCCAGAGCTGGGGCGTGCCCGGGCTGAGCTGGGACCCCGCCGCAGCCCGCCCCGATAGCTGAGCACCCGGCGCTAGGCAGCGCGGTAACCGGGTGGATCGCGTCCAGCGACCGGAGCGAACGGTCGGGAAGCCCGCTTGCCGATTCGACGATGCTTGAGGTCATGCCGATGCGGCCGATCCGGGTCAACACAACGCCATCCCGTAGACCGTTGAGTTCGCACCAGCTCCGCTGTTCCCGAACTCAACAACAGTGCTGCTCACCGTCGATCCAACAGCTCTGCTGTTGAGTTCGGGAGGCTGAGGGTGCGGAGGGTGGTTTGGAGGGTTGAGCGCAGCGGGATCCGGCTGTCGGAACAGTTGGGGGTGCGGGAGCGTTGATTGCGCCGTAACGGTGTAATGCTCTGAGGTGGTGGGTGCGGTGGATCCGTTGGATTCCTACTCGCGGACGGTCAGCTCGGTGGCGGCGGCGGTCACCCCGCACGTCGCCAGCCTGAGAGTGGGCGCGGGCGCCGGGTCGGCTGTCGTGTTCGCCGGTGATGGATTGCTGCTGACCAACGCGCATGTGGTCGGCAGCGCCCGCGAGGGCGTCGCGGCGTTCACCGACGGCACCGAGCGCCGCTTCGACGTGGTGGGCGTCGACCCGTTGTCCGATCTCGCGGTACTCCGGACCCGCGGCGCCACGCCGGCTGCGGCGGTGTTGGGCGACGCCGACGACCTGGTCGTCGGACAGTTGGTGATCGCCGTCGGCAATCCCCTCGGCCTCGCCGGATCGGTAACCGCTGGAGTGGTCAGTGGCCTGGGCCGGTCGTTGCCGGTGCGGTCGGGGCGGGCCGTACGGGTGATCGAGGACGTGATTCAGACCGACGCCGCGCTGAACCCCGGCAACTCCGGCGGCGCGCTGGCCGACGCCAGCGCCAAGGTGGTCGGCATCAACACCGCCGTCGCTGGTGTCGGGCTCGGGATGGCAGTGCCGATCAACACGACCACCCGCCGGATAATCGGCGCGCTGCTGGCCGACGGCCGGGTTCGCCGGGGCTACCTCGGGCTCGTCGGGACACCCGCCCCGCTGCCCGGGCCGGTCACCCAACGCACCGCGCAGACGTCAGGACTGCGTCTGGTGGAGGTCATCCCGGGAAGTCCCGCCGACCGGGCCGGACTGCACCCTGGGGATATCGTGCTCAGCGCCGGGCGCAAGCCCGTCACCGACGCCCAGGGTATCCAGCGCCAGTTGTTCTCCGAGGCCATCGGCACCACCCTGCCGATCACCGTATTGCGCAACGGCGCGATGGTCGACGTGATCACCGTGCTCACTGAGCTGGTGGCGAGCTAGGCACGTCCGGGACACGCGCAACAGAGCGGCGGCTCGCGATAACGGTGGGTGTGCGACTATCGCGCACAATATTCGGGATCGGGAGTTATCTATGACGACGTCGCTGCAACGTGGGCGGTACGACTGGCCGTGGCGGGGCGGTCCCGCATTCGTCACCCCGGACGGCTCCCAGATCATCCTGCGCGGCCGTGCGCTGGACCTCTCCCGGCCGTGGTCATGCGGGTTCATCGCCCTGGTGCGCGGCGCTCGCCGATCGTTCACCGTCGCCGAGGCCGGCGCCTTCGACTGGCACGCCACCTTCACCACCATCCCCGATCAGCTGCTCCAGCAGCCCTACAACGCCGCTGAGCTGCTCGTGGGCATCCGCAACCAGACCGCCGGCAACCATCCCGCCGATTATCGGGCGGCCTGGCGTGGACCGTGGTTCGAGCTGCACACCCGAGCGACCGGATCCCCGGACGGGATCAGCACGGTTTTCGACGCGTTCCGGCTGACCGACACCCCACTGGGGTTACTGGCTGCGCCACGCAGCGCTAGACAGGCCCAACTGGAACCGGTGCGGGTGGCCAAGGAGATCCCCGGGATCGGCTATCTGACCATCGAACGTCCCGGCGCCAGCCAGATCGTGGTCCCCGACTTCCGGGGCCATCTGACCCAGCATGGCGAGCTGTGGCGCGAGCCGCTCGGGCCCGGCGCGCTGGGCCGGTCCCGGTCCGACGCCCTGATCCTGGCCACTCCCACAGCGATCACCAGGCTGGTTCCCGGACCGGCCGACACCGCGGACCCGAACGAAGCGCTAGCTTTTCTCGACGACTTAAGCGTGATTTGGGAGCCCGTATGATCCTGCTGGGGGTGCCCGTGCTCGCGGGCGCATTCCTCCTCGTGGAGGCGGCCCTGGAGCACATCAGGGCACCCAAGATGTTGGCTCGCGCAGCCGGCACCGGGTTGGTGACAGCCCGAGCCATCGCGACCGTCGAATTCGTTATCGGGGTGCCGTCGGTAGCCGCGGTGGTCTTCGGTACCGCCGAGTTGCGCTGGGCGCTGGCCGCCCAGACAGTGATGTACGTGGCCTTCGCCACCCGCCTGTCGTGGCGCCGCTACCGGCGAGACGAGTCGGACTGCGGTTGCAATCGGATGGGGACCCAGGCCGGTCCCGGTGGGATCGCCCGGGCCGTCGTGCTGGCGGCCGCCACGCTGGCGGCGACCACTCTGTATCCGGCGGCCGCACTGCCCGGCGGAGGCATCGCGGTCCTGCTGATCGCCTGCGCCGCGGTGGTGGCCGTGCTGCTGTACACGTTGCCGGCGGCGGTCGACGGGCGCGCAGCGTGAGCGCGACCACCGCGGCGCTGGTGCTGAGCTGGGGCTGCCTGGCGGTGCTGGCGCTGGCGATGGCCGGGATTCTGCGGCAGCTGCGAGAGCTACAGGCCGAGGTGGCCCAGCTCAGCGCGCCACCATGGCGCGCCGCGCAGGGCCGTCGGGTGGCGGAGTTGGCCGGCGCGAATCCCCTGGTGCTGCTCGTGCTCGACCCCGGGTGCAGCTTCTGCGACGCGGTACACGAGCCGTTCACCCGGCTGGCAGGCGAGCATCCCGGTACCCGGTTCGAGGTGCTGTCACCGCGTACCCGGTGGGCTGACACGCCGAACATCCGGTCCCGGGTGGACCCCGGCCTCGTCACGGAACTGGACCTGCCATGGGCACCGGCCCTGCTGCACGTCGGCGCCGACGGCACGGTGCTGGCCGGGCAACCAGTGCCGTCCCCGGAGCGTCTTGACGAGCAGGTGGCGAGCCTGCTGAACACCGCCCTGCACCGGCAAGGAGCGTGATGATCCAAGCTGAGATCCCCCGGGTCGACCAGCCCGGCCCCGATGCAGCGCCCCGCAGTGTGCAGTTCCGCGACGCTGCCCCGACGGTGCGCCGTCGGGGATTTCTGGCCGTCGTCGGCACGGCCGGCATGACGTTGGGGCTCACCATGCTGGGATGGATCCCGCTGGCCCGTTCCGCCAGAGCGGAGCAAGGTAGCGAGTATCTCGATTGCGGGCATTATAGCCACCGTCCGGGTTCACCGATCTGCTACGGCGCGCCGTACTCCGCTTCGTACTGCGGCTCCGATCGGTGGTTCAAAAGCGGCTGTTACGGAAATTGGAAAGACGGCCTCGACTGCTACCAACCGCGCACGATCTGCCGTGCCGGCGGCGAGGCCCGCAACGGCTGGCGTTGGAAGGACGGCGATACCGTTTACCGCTGCGCGGACGGCGAGGTCCACTACAACGGGGCGCCGAATCTAGAACAACTGATCTGCAGCGCGACGTTGTCCGAAGATTGATCACTCTAGGTTGATCACCTCAGGCCTGCGACGCGCCGCATTCGGTCCGGTGCTGGTCACTTGTGCACTGGCGGTGCTCGCAGTAGCCGCGGTGGCACCACCAGTAATGCGCGAAGGTTGGCTACTGACCTGGCTGCTGCTGGGCCTGACCGCTGGTTACGCGCTATCCGGCTCGGCATGAAGCATCAACTCGGCGTATCTGCTGAGCTCGCCGGTCTGGCGGGATTCGTCCCGGGCCTACTTCACCGTCGGCCTGCTCGCCGGAGGTCTCACCGTCAGCGCGCTCGCGGTGGCACTGGGAAGCCTGGTGCGGCCGGCCATGCCTCCGGCGGTGCGGGCAGGTCTGATCGCCGCGACGGCGCTGTTTGTGCTCGCCGGTGAGTGCAGGTTGCATCGGATAACGCTGCCGCACCGGCGAGCGCAGGTGCCCTCGACGGTGATCGGCACCGGCGGGCAAGCCGGGGCGCTGCAGTTCGGCTTCGAGATGGGCACCGGCATGCGCACGCATATGCCGAGCAATCTGCCCTACCTGCCGCTGCTGGCCGTGCTGCTGGTGGGCAACTTGGCAGCGGCGCTGCTGGCCGGGCTGGGTTTCGGCATCGGGCGGGCCGCGATGGCGCTGGGCCGCCTCCACAGCGGTGACACCAGCTGGTGGGATCGCCAGTGGCAGTGCCATGAGCGGGCGCTCCGGATCACGCTTGCTCTGACCGCGATCCTGCTCGCCGCCCGGATCGCACTGTCCTGACCGCGACCGAACTACGAAGTGTCGATGTCGCGGTCGTGCAGCGGTTCATCCGCGCGCAGCGCCCGGCGCAGCCGCCGGCCGACCAGCGACTCGAGCCGCGCGGGCGGCATCCCGCCGGCCGGCTTCTTGGCGACCAGGTCGCTCGCCGCGAGTACGTGCCCAGCCGGCAGCGCATCGCGGGCGACCAGGGAACGGCCGAACAGCGTGCGCATCGGGGCCAGCTCGGTCGCCACCTCGTCCTTGTCGACCGGCGCCGCGAGCGCCGATTCGACATAGCGGATGCCCTCGACGAGCAGGCTCAGCTCGCTAGTGGTTACCGAGGCCGCCACGTCCGGCCCGAACATCTCACGGGACAGCGTCACGTGCACCTCGATCACCCGCCCACCGAGTGCGACCGCGGCCAGCGCCGGGAAGATCGTCCCCGAATGGTCCGACAACCCGGCCGCGCAGCCGTAGCGCTCCCGAATCTCGCCCAGGACGTTGAGGCCGACCCGCTGCGGTGCGACCGGGTAGGCCGACGTGCACTGCAAGACCGCCAGCGCCCCGGCACCGCCGTCGCGCAGCCGCGCGACCGCGCCGTCAAGCTCGACCCAGCCGCTCATCCCGCTGGACAGCAGCACCGGCGCCCCGGTCTGGGCCACCGCGTCGAGCAACTGCGGGTTGGTGACCTCACCGGAAGCGACCTTCCAGGCAGCGACGCCGACGCGGCGCAGCAGCTCGACCGCTTCAAGCGAGAACGGGGAGCTCAGAAATGACAACCCGCGAGCTTGCGCGTGCTGCCGAAGTCCCGCCCACGCCGGCGGGGTGAACTCCATCCGCTTCCAGTACTCGTAGCGGGTGTCGTCGGCGTAGCTGAACTTCACCCGCCACGGCTCGTCGGTCCGGCTCTCCGCGGCCGCGATGTGGGTCTGGAACTTCACCGCATCAGCACCCGCGTCGGCGATCGCGTCGATGAACGCGTGCGCAGGACCCAAGCTGCCGTCGTGGGCCTGGCCGACCTCCCCGATTACCGCGACACGGTGGCCCCAGTCGAGTACAGTCACGCTACGCACTCCCCAGTCCTCTCGAATGGGTGAATACCATGACACAAACGATGACCAACGAGCGCATT
>JBBPZY010000164.1:0-6756 GCA_038276315.1 Mycobacteriales bacterium | reverse complement strand
CGGGCATGCGCACCTACAACCGGGCGTTCGGTGACGCCGCCGACATGATCGAGATTCTGGAACGCGAGTCCAACGTGCGCGATCCCACCGAGCCTGAGCGCTCGCGGATCGGGGCCGGCGAGATCAGGTTCGAAGACGTGACGTTCCGACACGCGGATTCGCGGGACACCCTGTTCGACGGGCTGAACCTGCGCATCGAGCCGGGCAAGCGAGTCGGCCTGGTCGGCCGCTCTGGCGCGGGCAAGACCAGCTTCACCCGGCTGCTGCTGCGTTTTTCCGACCTGGACGGCGGGCGGATCCTGCTCGATGGGCAGGACATCTCCCGGATCACCCAGGCGGACCTGCGCGCCGCCATCGCCTACGTGCCGCAGGAGCCGCTGCTGTTCCACCGGTCGATCAGCGAGAACATCGCCTACGGCCGGCTAGACGCCGACCAGGCCGACATCGAGCTGGCCGCCACACAGGCCAACGTGACCGAGTTCGTGACCACCCTGCCCGACGGGTTCGACACGTTGGTCGGCGAGCGCGGCATCAAGCTTTCCGGTGGCCAGCGCCAGCGCATCGCCATCGCCAGGGCAATGCTGAAGGACGCGCCGATCTTGCTGCTAGACGAGGCGACCTCAGCCCTAGACAGCGGCAGCGAGGTGCTAATCCAAGACGCGCTCTGGACGCTCATGCAGGGCCGCACGACGATCGTCATCGCGCACCGATTAAGCACCATCCAGCGGATGGACCGCATCATCGTGCTCGACCAGGGCCGCATCGTGGAAATGGGTGCGCACAGCGAGCTGCTGGACAACCCAGACGGCGTCTACGCCTCGTTCTGGGCCCACCAGTCCGGCGGCTTCCTGGAGGGGGCACTGTTGCATTAAGCGATCCGCTCTCGGCTCGACGGTCGCGGGGTGAAGTGGGGTATGGCGGCCCCAGTCGCTGTCGACGACCGCTGCGCCGTAGCGGGCCGACCCATTTCTCTCTGGAGGTGCGCCATGGCGGCGCTTCTCATTGGCTACGCGCTGTTCCACTGACCAGCAGGATCTCACCGCTCAGCGAGACGCTCTGATCGGGCTGGGCGTGCCGGCCAACCGCATCTACGTCGACCACGGACTGACCGGCACCAACCGGGAGCGCCCGGGGCTGCGGGAAGCGCTCGCGGCGTGCCGGGACGGCGACACCCTTGTGGTGACCAAGCTGGACCGGCTGGCCCGGTCCCTGCCAGATGCCCGGGCCATCGCCGACGAACTGACCGCCCGGCATGTCCGGCTCAGCTTGGGAGGGTCGGTGGATGACCCCAACGATGCGGTGGGCAGGTTGCTGTTCAACGTCCTGGCCATGGTCGCGGAGTTCGAGGCCGACCTCACCGGCTGCGGACCAAGGAGGGGATGAGGGTCGCGAAGGCCAAGGACCGCTTGCGCGGCCGGAGGCCCAAGCTCAACGCACGGCAGGAAGCTCATCTGGTCAGCTTGATCGCCGCCGGGCAGCACAGCACAGCCGAGGTCGCCGACCTGTTCGGGGTCAGCCGCCCCACGGTCTACCGCGCCCACCAGCGCAGCAGGAGCGCCACAACAGCATGAATCCTCACCGCAGAGCCGCCCCGCAGCTCCTACCGCTGTGGGGGCATGAACCGCAGGCATGACCATCCGGCGGTGATCATCTCGCCCTAGCGCCCTGCTTGGCTGCCGGACGCGTCCGATAGCGGTTCGACAACTGAGATGCCGGAGACGGCGGCCGGGCGACGCGACTGAGATGAAACGTGCAACGAGCCGCCAGCGAAATCGCTCCTCAGCGACGAGGTTAGAACGTGTCCTTGCTCAAAGCGGTCACGAGATCATCCACTTGCTCAGCCGCCGGCCCGAATACGTTGTGGTCGGTTCGGCCCATGACCAACGATCTTGCGAATACTGGCGCTAAGGAGCTGGTTGCTGCGAAGCAATGATCATGGTGACCGTTGCGTATGTTGATCGGCCGTGTCGGTGTCCGAGGGTGAAGATGAGAAGAGTTTCCTGACCGCGAAGCAGGTGGCGGCGTATGGCTGTTTCGACGGCGACCCGTCTGGCGAGGAGCTTGAGCGGTTCTTCTTCCTCGACGATGAAGATCGGAAGCTCATCGGCAAGCGTCGGGGGGACGCGAACCGGCTTGGGTTCGCACTGCAGCTGACGACGGTGCGGTTCCTCGGGGCGTTCCTGGATGACCCGCTGGACGTGCCTTCGGCGGTCCTCGATGAGCTGGCGAGTCAATTTGATCATCCATGTCGCGGCATGTGGTGGGTGTGCGGTTGGTGGCGACCTCGGTCGCGCCTGAGGTGTGTTCAAGGCCACCGCGACCGGATCGGCCATAGACCCCCACTACACCATCACCGTGTGGAACCCCGCAGAGCACGCACCGCCGGTTGCGGCAGCGACTGAGGCACCGGAGGTCTTGTCCGTCGCGCGTTGCGGGGGATCGAAGTGGCCGACGATCGGTCTTCCGGCGATGCGGGCGACTGAGCCGGTGCCGGTGGTGGCACGCGGGCCACGACCGCAGGCGTGCATCCTGACCGAGTGGGAAGAACCTCCTTGGAGTCGAAGGGCTGACGGCTCCGAGCGGACAGCTTGTCATCGCTGTTGGGGAAGCGAACCGCGCATTCGACCCGGCCTCCTCGACAGGCTGGCCGAAACGCTCCAGACTCGTGCAGAAGTCGGACCGAGGAGGTTCCCGTGCCGCAGCGTGTGTACCAGCAAGTCCAGGCCGCCATCCCGCAGATTGACCTCGTCGGGCTCGCTCCCACGATGCTCGCCTTCATGCGAGCGAACATCTGCAGTTCGGCCGTCCTCATCGAGCACAAGGACCAGGTGCCACCATACGCACTGCGGACGTCACAACCTGGCTGCGTAATCGCCTCGCCGAGCTTCACAGACGTGACCAACCAAGACTACGTCCACCACTGGGTGCGTGACGCAGCGATCGTGGCCATGGAGCTGGCCGCGTCCCCGCAGCCGGACGCCAACGGCGTCGACCGGACGCTCTGCGACTACGTCGCGTTCTCGAAGCTATGCCAGGACAACGTCACCGCCGACCCGAATGTCGACTTCTTCCGCGCCTGCTTCAACATCGACGGCACGCCACGCGACTGGAGCGACCAGAAGGACGGTCCGGCTCTGCAGAGCCTCGCGTTCATCCAGGCGTGGCCCTATCTCGACGCCAGGGCGAAGGCGACCGCGACGCAGGTCACTCAGAAGAACCTCGATGAGATCGTCGCTCAGTGGGACCAGGATGTGGAAAAGTTCGGCCCTTGGGAAGACGTCAAGGGGAAGTCGTTCTTCGCCCGGGCAACACAGGTGCGCTTCCTCGAGGAGGTGCAGAAGGGCACCGATCTTGGCCTTGCAGAGCCCGACGGGTTCGACACCGCCCTCAACGATCTGCGCAAGGCGCTCGACGACCACTGGCTGCCGGATAAGAAGCTTTACTCCTCGGTCCTCAACCGTAAGGTCGGCGATCCGAGCCAGACCGACGACAGTCAGTACGACCCCAACTCCGACGTGGTCATGGCCTGCATCTACGGCTCGATTGCCTGCACGGACCCGAAGCTGCTCTCTACGGCCGCCCAGATCCGGCGGTCCTACGTCAAGGGCGGGTCAGCGGCCTATCCCATCAACGACGACGACGAGACCAGAGGGTTCGGGCCGCTCATCGGCCGCTATCCCAGCGACCGCTACGACGGCAACACTGCCGACGGCATCAACGACGGGCGACACCCCTGGGCGGTCTGCGCCTTGAACCTGGCCCAGCTCTACTACCGCCTCGCCAACGCGTTCGGGACGGGCCAGGGCCCCGTCTTCGACGAACTCACGAAGCCGTTCTTCGATGACCTGGGGCTCGACACGGCGACTGTGAAGGGCGGCGGCCAGCCAGTGGTCGATGCGCTTCGAACGGCCGGCGACAAGATGCTCCAGGCCGTGATCTACCACAGCGACCACTTCCACCTGAGCGAGCAGTTCGACGCCGTCACGGGCTACGAGAAGAGCGTCCAGGACCTGCAGTGGAACTACGCGGCGTACCTGTCGGCCGCGCGAGAGCGGCCGACAGGTACGCCCAGCGGACCGGCTGGCCCCTGATCCTTACCCGCCGCCTTGGCTCGGTCACGGCATTGCCTGCTTGCACTCAGCCGACATGTGAACATGCCGCGCGTAGCCCGTCGCTCGCCGAGCTGCAGCGGAGGAGTTACAAGATGGAGCGGTAGATGCGCAAGCTCAACGCCTGAACGGGATCCGCACCGTCGGCACTGGTATTAGTCGGAGATTTCGGCGGATCTCGTCAAGACAGTCATCAAAAGCCTCTCCGTCCGCGATTGCATACGTCTCCGGGTAGCGATCCCCTGTGAGACAGCCTTGGCCGGTGCCCGCGGTACAGGAAACTGGGCGCACTGGCGGTGCTCACCGTTCGACTGCTCTCTCAAGCCTCGGCGCTAAGTGATCGATACCGGCCACAGCCTCGGAGGTAGCATTCATGCCGATGATCGATCCTCAGGACGCTGACCTCTCCAAGGTCACCGCGTCCCTTGTGCGCGACGCCCGCTCCCTGCTTCGCCGCGCCGACAAGCTCGCGTCCGCCGTGTCCGCCGCGGATGACACCACCACAACCCTGGCGGCGGCCGCAGCCCGCGATGCGGTGGAGCAGCTGGTCCACCAGCTCATACGCCTTCAGCAGGGTCAGCAATGCCGCGCCCGTGACGCCATCCGCCGCGGCGGGTAGCAGCGCCGTAGCTGATGACCGGCGGAAAGCAGCGGTTGCTGAGCTGCTATCCCGTGCTGAGCGCTGGGCTGGAGGGGATCGACGCTCGGTCGCTCGACGTCACGCTGGTCGCAGCGCGGAGCCTGTCGCTGATTGAGGTGCGACGGCGGTCATCATCGCCCGTGTGACGCGGCCGACCCGCAGTCCGGAATCAGCCGCAGTAACTTTCATGAATCAGTCCCTATCGTAGTTGCCGAGGATCCGGGCTGGTGGCCTTGAGTTCCAAGAGGCCGTCGGTGCGCTGTGCGCGCTCCCGCTACCCACACTTGCCCTGCCGCTTTCGGGTTGACGCGCTTAGCGAGACCGGGAGCTTGCCAGCAAGCAGCAGCGATACGAGAAGGTCATCGCGGAACTGATCCGGTGAAAGGACTGGTCACAGCGTGCGCGCGTTACGGGTTCACGAATTGATTGGCCCTGATGGGCTCCGGCTTGATGACGTGGGTGTGCCTCCGGCGCCGGCGGGCGCAGCGGTACGAGTCGCCGTGCACGCCGCGGGCGTCGGGTTCGTTGACACGCTTCTCGCGCGCGGGCGCTATCAGGTCACTCCCGACCTTCCGTTCGCGCCGGGGCTGGAGTTCTCCGGTGTTGTGGATGATGCGCCCGAGGGCTGCGGGTTCGCAGCGGGTCAGCGAGTCATCGGCCACGTCATGGCTGGCGCCTTCGCCGAGGTCGCTTGGGTCTCGCCTGCACTGCTGGCCCCGCTGCCCGAGCCCTTGTCCTACGTCGAGGGCGCCGCGATTGTGGTCAACCACCACACCGCCCTGGTGGCACTAATCCGACGAGCCCAACTACGCGCGGGCGAACGCGTGCTCGTTCACGGCGCCGGCGGCGGCCTCGGCAGCGCGATGGTCCAGGTCGCCACCGCGCTGGGCGCGGAGGTCCTGGCGGTCGCCGGCTCACCAGGGCGCCGCGACCTGGCCCGTGACGCTGGCGCCAGCACGGTCTACGGTCACGACGACTGGTTCGATGCCGTGCGCGCCACCCGAGGCGCCGACGTCATCGTCGATCCCGTCGGTGGCCGGGTGTTCGAGCAGAGCCTGCGGTGCCTGGCACCCGAGGGACGACTGGTCACCGTCGGGTTCACTTCCGGCGCCATCCCCCAAGCCCCAGCCAACCGACTACTGCTGCGCAACGCCGGCGTCCTGGGAGCCGCATGGCGCGAGTTGCTCGACCACGACCACACGCTGTTCGCCCGGACCGCCGAGCACCTGGCCAACCTCATCCACGCCGGTCTACGCCCGCTCGTCACCGGGCAATTCGATCTCGCCGACGGGGCCACCGCGCTCCGCGCGATCGAGGAACGGACAGTAGCGGGCAAAGTGGTACTCACAACGCGCTAAGAGAACGGGACAACCCAGGCTGTCAGCCGTGCCTGGACCCGGGGCCTCGCCGCCGATTGGTCTGCGACAAATTCCCAAGCTCTGGACGCGGGGGCTGCTGGGCAGACGCCGCTGGAGTTGGAAGCGCGAAGGTCAGTTCACTTGGCGCTCTCGCCCCTGCCAGTATTCCTGGCGTAGCTTGAACTTCTGGATCTTCCCGGCAGCAGTGCGGGCAATGGTTTCGCGGAACTCCACCGACGTCGGCGTCTTGTAGCCGGCCAGCCGTTCCTTGCAGTAAGCGATCAGCTCCTGCTCGGTGACCTGCTTTTCCGCGGCCATCACGACCAGCGCTTTGACCGTCTCGCCCCATCGGTCTGATGGCGCGCCGATCACCGCGACCTCGGCCACGGCCGGGTGGCTGAACAGGCAGTCCTCCACTTCGATGGATGAGACGTTCTCACCGCCGGTGATGATGACGTCCTTTTTCCGGTCAGTGATGGACAGGTAGCCCTGGTCATCGACCAGCCCGCCGTCGCCGGTGTGAAACCAACCGTCCACGAGCACTTCGCCGCTGGCCTGCGGACTGTCCCAGTAGCCGGCCATCACGACATTGGAGCGAGCCAGCACCTCCCCGGACTCGGCGGTACGCAGTTGCACGCCCAACGCAGGG
>JBBPZY010000163.1:0-3312 GCA_038276315.1 Mycobacteriales bacterium | reverse complement strand
GCCGCAAACCGGTCGACAAAGCGAGCTCGCCGACCGCGGCGTTACGCGCCAGCTCGCGGCCGCGATACCCGGTGTCAAGGCCACCGTCGGGTGCCAGACCCCGCAGACCATTGAGAAACAACGCGGTGAACTCCGGCTCCAGGTATTTGATCGTCACATGCGGCTTCGGGGTGCGGCGCACCGCCAGGTTCACCCGCACCTCCCGGCCGGTGCCGTGAAACAACGCCCGCGCCGTGCGGTAGCTGAAAGGCTCCGCCTGCGCGTGCCCCTCCTCCAGCGCCCACCGGTAGAACAACGACAACACGCTCATATGCCGACCCCACGTGGTGGCCTCGAACCGGCCGGCCAGCGGGCCCGTCGCCCGGTGCTCGGCGTACTTGCCCAGCGCGTACTTCAACCGCTCCCGGGAGTCGAACAACCCGACCCCATACTCGGCCAGGAACTCCATCCACTCCTTGACCACCCGCGCGTAGCTGGCCCACGAACTCACCGCCGGCGCGCCACTAACGGGCAGCTCCCGCAGCCACCGATTCACCGCCGTCGTCGGCCGCGGCCTGCCCAGGCCGTCTTCGAACCGCAGGTCGTCATCGACCAGCACCGGCATCCGCTCCGGGATCAGCGGCCGACACTCGACATCCCAGGACTCCCAGCCCTGGGACGAGAAGAAGCTCAAGATCATGGCCCAGGACCATAGAAACACCACACGGCTCAGCGCAAAACGGAAACCCCAGGACACGAGCCCGCCAGATCGGGAATCGCCACACGACAACTAAGCAGAGAGAATGTGGCGCAGGACGTGTGGGGTGAACTCGTCGATGTTCGCGTCGTCGGCGATGGCCCCGAGTATCTGGGCGGCGGCTCGGGCGGAGAGCCGCCCGCCGCGGCGGTTGAGTAGCAGCGCTGGGTTGGCCGCGGCACCGGGCCAGGGTGGGCGTTCGTCGTTGATCCAGACCGCGAGGTTGTCGCGCAGGGTGGGGTGGGTGGGGATTTCTCGGTAGCGGTTGCCCTTTCCCGAGCGGATGATGATCGTGCCTTTGCGGGCGGAGAGTTGCACATCGGTCACATCTAGGGCGACGGTTTCGCCCAGGCGCAGCCCGGCGTAGAAGGGCAGCAGCGCCAGGACCCGGTCGCGGGGGTTGAGCCAGCGCTCCACCGAGCGCAACCATTGGGTGCTGGTCTTGGTGTCCAGCGCGCGTGGGACTTGCTGGGGCAACTCGAGGCGGTGAAGGTGGGGTGTGCCGCGCCCGGTTCGGGTGTAGAAGTCGGCGATCGCGGCGAGGGTCGTGTTGATGGTGGTCGGTTTGCGCCGGGCGACTGTTTGTAGGTAGGTGCGGTAGTCGCGTGCCGCGCCGTCTCGGGAGGCGAGTTCGTCGAGAAGCTCCGGGGCGATTCCGGAGCCAGATAGCCAGAGGAGGTAGCCGCGGACCCGGGAGGCGTAGGCGCGGCGGGTGTCGGCATCCAGCGGCGTGTTCGCCAGCAGATCGACATATCCGCTGTGGATCGCCTGGTAGCCCTCAGGCAGCGCGACCGGCGCGCGCCCGCGGCGACGAGGCACGGATGGCTGCTTGTTATCTGAAGCCGATTCGGGTGGATCTTCGATCGCCTGGGACGCGTTATCTGAACTCATCCTCGGAGTTTAGTTCAGATAATCAGGGTTATCGGAACCTGATGCGTGACGGGAGAATTGAGCTCTAAGCACCGCGCCGGAGGCCGGTGTCCTTACTCAGTCGGTGTCGGCGATCAGCCCTCGATGATGTGGCAGAACACGGCGTTGGTCGCAGCAGTAGCTGATGTTGTGCGGGCACGCTGGGCGAGGAGCTCCAGCTCGGCACGCATCGCGGTCAGCGCCGCGATGCGTTCGGTCAGCTCGGCGGCGTGTTGTTCGATGAGCTGCCGCACGTGCGGGCACGGCGCCTCACCGCAATCCCGAAACGCCAGCACCTCGCGGATCTCCCCCAAGGTCAAGCCCACCGCCTGCGCGGTGCGCACGAAACCCAGCCGGGCTGGTGCATCGCCGCCGTACTCCCGGTACCCGGAGGGGGTTCGCGGCGGGGCGGGCAGCAGGCCGATGTCTTCGTAGTAGCGGATGGTCTTGGGCGACACCCCGGTCTGGGCGGCCAGCTCGCCAATTCTCACCTTGTCCAGTGTAGTGGCTTGACATTCCAGTCGACTGGAATGTCTAGGGTGGGTCGTGGAGGTGTTGAAGATGGCAAAACGCCAGGTAGAAGTGTTCACCGCCGGGTGCCCGATCTGCCAGCCCACCGTTGCGCTCGTTCAGGAGCTGGCCTGTTCTGACTGCGAGGTCACCGTGCACGACCTCCGCGAGGAGGGCGCCGAGGAGGCTCGCCGGTACGGAATCACGACCGTTCCCGCGGTCGTGGTGGATGGTCGTCTCGCGGCCTGCTGTGACCGGGGCGGGCCCGACCGAGAGCAGTTGCGGGCCGCGGGGATTGGTCAGCAGCTGAGCAGCTGACTCAACAATCAGGCTCAAGACCCTTGCGTCGACCCACCCAGCCGAGGCCAGATTCGGTGAGACACCCGCTCACGGGGATCGGTTCCCCCCTGCCCGTTGGGCAGAGCCGGATCGTCCATCACCTCGGCGGGGTGGGTCGGCGGCTGTTGCCGGATCGTCCAGCCGTGTGTGGCGGCCACTGCCGCCACGGCGGTGTGCAGCCTGTTGATGCGGTCTTGAGCGTCGCCACTGTCGAGGAGCGAGGGCCCGCTTAGGCGGTACCGAGCACGAGCTCGGCGAGCAGCGCCCGTACCCGGCGGTCGATGTCGTCGGGGGCTGTTGCGTTGTGCGAAGTGGGGTAGGTGAGATCGTTACTCCCGGTTGGTCAGATCGCCAGGGCCAGGTCGTCGAAGGCAGCCAGGACTCGTAGGTTTACGACTTCCTCGGTCCCCAGTTCGTAGTGGCCGCGGCGGATGTTCTGGAGGAACGCGTGCCCGGCGCTGATCACTTGGACACAGCGGAGTTGTTTGAGGCCGCGCATCGGTCGCAGGCGGGACTTCAGCCGTCCGTGATCGGATTCGATCGCGTTGTTCGCATAGTGCTCGGTCACATGGCAGGCGGTGGGTACTAGCTCCTCGAGCACCCGCGGGTAGGCGGCCGCTCGGTCGGTGGTGACCTCGGTGGGGCACGGCCCGCCCTCGAGTGCGCGGGTGAAGAATCCGCGGGTGGCCGCCATGTCCCGCTTCTCGGCGACTAGAACGTCGATGACCTGGCCGAACTGATCGATCGCCCGGTATAGATAAACCCACCGCCCGGCAATCTTGACGTAGGTTTCATCCGCAAACCAGCGATCACCCGTC
>JBBPZY010000162.1:0-2066 GCA_038276315.1 Mycobacteriales bacterium | reverse complement strand
CGGGAGGACCGGCATTCCCAGCTTGGTGACAAGATTGCCGGCGACGGCGAACAGGTCGGCATTGCCGGTTCGCTCGCCGTAGCCGTTGGCGGTGCACTGCACATGAGAGGCTCCGGCCTGCACCGCCGCGACCGAGTTGGCCACCGCGCAGGCGGTGTCGTCCTGGCAGTGGATTCCCACCCGGAAACCCGTGCGGGCCACCACCTCGGCGACGGTCTCGGCGAGCTGCAGCGGCAGCTGCCCACCGTTGGTGTCGCAGAGCACCGCGACGTCGGCACCCGCGGTCACACCGGCCTCGAGCACCCGCAGCGCGCAGTCCGCGTCGAAGGCGTAGCCGTCGAAGAAGTGCTCGGCGTCGAGGAACACCCGCCGTCCCTCTCCGACCAGTAGCGCGACGGTATCGGCGACCATCGCGCAGGCTTGCGCCACGTCCACCCGTAGCGCCCGCTCCACGTGCCGCCGATCGGACTTGGCGACCACTGTCACCACCGGAGCCCCCGATGCCAGCAAAGCCTGCACCTGTGGGTCCTGCGCGGCGCGCAGCCCGGCGCGGCGGGTGGAGCCGAAGGCCACCAACGCGGCGTGGGTCAGCTCCAGCTCACCGGCCGCGGCCCGGGCGAAGAACTCGGTGTCCTTGGGCATCGCCCCGGGCCAGCCACCCTCGACGAACCCGACGCCCAACGCGTCCAGCAGCCGGGCGACGGCGAGCTTGTCGGCCACTGAGTAGGAGATCCCCTCGCGCTGGGCACCGTCGCGCAGCGTGGTGTCGTAGAGGTGGAAGTCGTCACCGAGCGGGGTGCCGGCTGGGCTGGTGGGGGACATCGTCGAGGCTCCAAGAGGTGTGCGGGCAACAAAAAAGACCCCTCGCGGGTGCGAGAGGTCTGCGCGTCGGGTGTGGTGCTTGTTACCCGACGCGCTGCGCAATAATGACCACAGTGTTGCGTGCCACGAGCGCAGTGTGGCATACCTCGTGGTGAAGCGGAACTACCGGTAGGGACTGTTCCGAGGGCTGACGCTGTTCACTGGGCCGCAGAGCGCGGCGTAGGAAACCGTAGCGGCCCGCCGCGCCCGAGCCGCACGAACACGGGTGTCTTCGCCGCGGTCTGTCAGCCCCTCCTGGAACCGCTATTCGCACGCACCCAGACCACCAGGTTCCCAGGGCACGTGACACTAGCGTTACCGTCAATCCTATGGGCGATATCCACGATGATAAGAAGCACATCCGCGGCACGATCGACCTGTCGAACGCGGTGTGGCAGCGCGCAGCGGGCTCCGAGGAGCTGGTGGGACCCCATCTGGAGATCGCCTTCGTGCAGGACGGCTACGTGGCGATGCGCAGCTCTGAGCATCCCGTGGAGGATCAGACTCTGATCTTCACGCCGTCGGAGTGGGAGGCGTTCGTGCTCGGAGCGAAGGACGGCGAGTTCGACGTCATGTGACGGCGGCCTACAAACTGGCGCGCTCAACCCGCTGGCTTGATGAGACGAGGGCAGCCAGCCGGTCACCGATCGCATGGGTACCACCCGGATGGGTGTGATCCCGAGTGGCCAGGTCGAAGGCCACTGCGGCCTCCACGCGGCGGGACGGCTCGTCCAGCCCCAGGTGAGCGAGCATCAGACCGATCGACAGCACGGCAGCCGTCGGGTCCGCGATGCCCTGGCCGGCGATGTCCGGAGCGGAGCCGTGCACCGGCTCGAACATGCTGGGGTTATGGCGAGCCACGTCGAGATTGCCGCTGGCCGCCAATCCGATCCCACCGGTGACGGCCGCCGCGAGATCAGTGAGGATATCGCCGAACAGGTTGTCGGTGACGATCACGTCGAACCGGCCGGGGTCGGTCACCAGATGGATGGTGGCAGCGTCGACGTGCTGGTAGGCCACCGTCACCTCGGGATGCTGCAGTGACACCTCCTCCACGATTCGGGACCACAGCGATCCGGCGTGGCAGAGCACGTTGGTCTTGTGCACCAGCGTCAGGTGTCTACGCGGGCGCGCCGCGGCCCGCGCGAACGCATCGCGCACGACGCGCTCCACACCGAAGGCGGTGTTCAGGCTGACCTCGGTGG
>JBBPZY010000161.1:0-11099 GCA_038276315.1 Mycobacteriales bacterium | reverse complement strand
GTGCAGGGCGAGGCCGAGTTTTTCGACGGCGGTGATGCGGTCGGTGAGTAGGGAGCGGGCCGCGTCGGCGGCTTTGCGTTTGACGTCTCGTGCGGACATGCGCGCGGGTGAACCTTTCGCTGGGTGGGATGCGGTGTGCCGCCCTTGAGGTCGAGGGAGATCTTGAGCCGATCCGCGGTGCCCGCGCCGAGCAGCGGGTAGCGGTCGGTCTCGGCACAGTGGCGCACGGCCACAGTGAGCACGTCCCGCGAAATGCCGAACTGCTGCAGGGCCGTGTCGAAAGCAGACGCGGTGGTGTCGGTCGTGGCGGTCTGTTCGTCCAGTCGGCGGGCGGCCTCGGTGTACGGTTCACCGGTCTCGGCCATGCGCGTCCGGATAGCGGTCTTGCGCGCCTTGTTCTCAGTCATCGTGTCCATTCGGCGGTCGGCCCACGCACCGGCTCCGTCAGGCCCGATGTCCGTTGAGTTCCGCGAGTCGAAGATCCTTGTCCTCGTCGTCCCGTCCGCGTGGGCGCTGGGACTCGGAAGCGGGCAGGCGGAGCTGCCAGCATCCAGAGTAGACCGGCGATCTTCACCGCTTTGACAGTTGAGTGGTGTTGAGTTAGCGCGGCGAGAGGAGCGCAATGTCTGCCGATGCCGATGCCGATGCCGATGGTTCGGGCAGGGCCGCGGGGGTTCCGGGCGCGTTGAGGCCAGACGCGTATTCAACCCTGGGCGACGCGGACCAGATCGACGAGAACGCTCAGGCGACGCTTGGCGCCGACCTGGTGAGGCTGACTCGGGCGCAGCTGTGGCGCCACACCCAGACGGCGCCGCTGCCGGTGCCAATGCAGAACCCCACTCTGCTTCCGCTGTCGAAGCTGGAGCCTGGGGTGTTCGAATGTCTGGCAGCCGAGATAGTCAGCCGACAGGACAACCGTGGTGTTCAGTTCTACGGCCGACAGGGCCAAAAGCAGCACGGACTCGACATCGTCGAGCGCGACAGAACCGGGAGTCGCTCGCTGTACCAGGTGAAGAGGTACGAGGAGCTCACGGGCGAGAAGATCCGGAACGGCGTCGAAGAGTACGCGGGACCGCCGCGACCTGTTGGCTACCACGGCGATAGGCGGAAGTTCGATCCTCGCCGCTTCGTGCTCGTGACCTCTGCAGAGCTGGACCGGGACACCGGCAACGTCGACACGCTGGTCGAGCTGCAGGATGAGTACGACGGCGACCTGGAAATCGAGGTATGGGGTGCCGAGGCGCTGAGTCGGAAGCTGCGAGACGCACCGAACGTGGTGTTCGCGGTTTTCGGTCCGCAGTGGGCGGAGGCGTACTGCGGCTTCCGCCCCGCTCCGCCGGACCCGGCGGCGCCGAAGTCGCTCGGTCTGGTCGAGGGTCCAGTCGCCGTGCTGCACCTGGACTCGACCGAGGCCGACGCGATGACCCGCGAGGCGACGGACCCGCTGGCTGCGGCCCAGCTATACGGAGTAGTCGCTAGAGGACTTAGGGACGGCAATTTTCCGGGCCACGCAGCGGAGATGCGCAGGCGTCAGGCTAAAGCCGCACAGGCTGGAGGCGACCAGGACACCGCGTTCTCGATATTGGTCGACCTGGCTCTCGACCGAGTCCTCGCCGGCGAGGACTTCGTCCCCGGTTCGCTGCGCAACGAACTCCGCAGAATGAAGCCCGCACTGCGCCCGGTCCAGCAGGCCAAGCTATTGGTCCTCACGGCGCTCGTGGGCTGGTACGAGCAGGGGAGCGACCTCAAAACAACCGTGCCGGCGCTGCGGACGCTGGCAACTGCGGGTGACCAACATGCGGCGCTGCTGTGCTGCCTGACAATCGAGCAGGCATTGGTCGACGGCCTGTACGACTTCATCCCAGCCCGCTCGACCGTCGTCGGCACCGACGCGGACACCGCCGCGCTGCTAGAGGAGCTGCGTGACCTGGCCAGCGCGTCGGACAGTCCTGATGTCGTGATCCGGGCGCGGCTTCGCTGCGCGGTTGCCGATGCGGCCTTGATCGCCGACGCCAATCCCTGTGGCGTCGATATCGCTTACGGCAAGATTCTCGGCGACGCGCTCGCCGGCCGCCTTCTCCACGCCCGTGGTCTCGTGACGTCGCGCGCCGCCTACGCGTTCGCAATCCGAGGTGACGTCGACAGGGCTGACACCCTGTGGCGCCAGTCGATTCTGGCTAGCAGCGAGGACTCCTTCTATGGCGACGCCCGCGCTGCCATGCGCGCATCGCGGCTTCTCACCGCTGACAGTGGCCGGTTGGATATGACCGGCCTGGAGGTCGCCACAAGCGCAATGCCAAACCGTAGGCGCCTGCTCGCTGGCGCACATGATCCGGCCCTCGCCGCGCTGGAGGCGGCGCACAACGACAAGCTGCCCGACGCCTTCGGCGACACCCGACGCTATCTTTGGGAAGGTCGCCTCGGGGGCCACCTGCAGGAGGAGCTGCTCGCCGTCTCGTTGTTCGGCGATGTGCTTGCGGCTGGTGGACACCCAGCCGTGGCCGTCGAGTCCTACGTCGCCGCCGGTGAGGCGGAGAAGGCTGCCACGGTCGCCGCGGCGCTGCCCGAGCCCGTCGACATCTACGTGTGGACCTCATCTGCCGTTCGCCGTCGGCGCGCGGCGGCGATCCAGGTCATTGGAGCGCAAGCCGCAACCGTCCGCGACGACGATGTGGCCGAGGTGGTCGAGATGCTGCTGCAAGCCGCTGCCGAAGTGTGGGAGGCGCCCTTGTGGAGCCCGCTTCCGGAGCTTGACGCGCTGAAGGCCGTCGCCTCATTCGGCGTCCGAATCCCCGAGACGGCCGTCGACGGGATCCTCACGGTGGCCGGACCCGCCCTGACACGTAACACGTCGGCGAGTGACATCATCGCGCACCTGCTCATTCAGACCTACTGGGCCGTTGAGACCCGCCGTCAGGATCTCGCCAATGCGCTAGCAAGGATGCTTCAGCTCCCGGAAGCGCCGTACAACCTGTGGGACTTGGTGCAGCAGATACCTGCCGCCGCCCGCGAACCGCTACTCGCCGTGGTCGTCGCCCTGGCGGACGAAGGACGGGGCGATGCGATCGAGGTCCTAGCGCGCTGGCGGGAGACATCCGGCGCTGTGCAGCTCGCCGCCCGCCGTGCGTGTGCGGCACTGCTGCGGCGACCCGTCGGCATCGAACGCACCACGATGACGGTCGGAACGCAGGAGTCCGCGACAGTCGACCTACTGCTCGCACTGCTCGACGCTGACGAACTCATTGATGTTCCGACCACCGAGCTCGGCCCCGACCAGGCCCAACCCGCTGGCGGAATCTTGATGTGCTCGATCACACTCCTGCCCGAGGGTGATGCCGGCTCTGGGGACGCGCCCGGCACCGAGACCGCACAGGACGCGATCGGCAACACGTTGCCGCCACCGGATGCCCCCACCCCCGTCGTCCAAGATGCGACGCCAAACGTGCCGGACGACGCAGCGCTGACCGCCACAGGGTCCCCCAGCGATCTGGCCGTAGCCGTCGCAATGCACCTAGCCGCCATGACCGAAGACGAGCGCGACGGTGGGGGGTCCCGTGTACAGGCCGTGTCCGCCCTTTATCACCTCGTGAACCGATTGCCGCCGGCCGTCGCCAGGCAGCTCGCGCGGCGCTTGGCTGCCGTGCACCAAGCGCCGCGGCTCTCGGAAACGGACCGGTGGGAGATAAGCACGGACACCCCCTTCAGCCGGACACGATTCAACACCGGTGCAAGCGACCTCGCGGAATTAGCACTAGCAACATCCGCCAAGGCATTCGCCGCAGCCCACGCTGGCGTCAGGGTGACCGCCGCGGACCGCGCCTTCGTAGACGACGCGATGGCATCAGCAGCACGGCTCTTGCGTGACGACAGACCGCAGACCCGTCTACGAGGCGCCCTCACTGTCACCGCGATCGCCACCGTCGCGTCGGAGTTCTCCGGACATGCCACAGGCCTGCTCTTTCATAGTGACGAGCAGGTACGGGCGCTTGGCGCGGCCCACGCACCCGCCACCCCGCAAATGTTCGCAATCCTTGCGCAGGACCCAGCCCCAAGGGTGCGCGCGGCAGTCGCCGGCCGGGCCTCGGAGCTGCCGGATGCCGTGCGCCGCGCCCTCGCCATCGATTCCCACCTCGTCGTGCGCCGGGGAATCACAAGCAGCGGATAGGGAGACGGAATAGCGCCTCGCCAAAGAGAAGACCGCGGCTCGGCTGCGGCTGGAACACCACCAAGCCTGCCTGGAGCAGCTCGGTCAGCTCGCTGATCCCCCGATGACCAAAGACGCGATCGCCGGCCGAATCCGGCGCCTCCTGGTCATGGCCGACAAACACGCCCACCACCATCAAATGCCCGACACGCACTGCGCCCCGCCCGCACGCGACCCCAGCTAACGACCAAGGAGAGGTCGCTGCCCGGGGCGCCGGTGAGGACAGGGTTGTCGTGGACGCTGACCACGCGCGGTCGATCGGTGCGGGCGCCCAGGTCATCTGCTGGGTGATCAGCTGCTCCAGCCGCTGACGGCCTGCTCGCGGTCACCGTGCCCGTCTTCCAGCGCGGGGAGAGGATGGGCAGCGTATGGAACTACTGTCCTCGACCATGACCGAACCGTCCTACCTGCGCACCACGCGGGCGGTCAACGACACTCCCGCCCTCGACTGCGCCGAGTGCTTCAGCACCGAAGTTGGAGGGCTGTTCGCCACGTAGCCACTGCATCAGCGCCCGACCGGGCCGCGGCGTCGGCGCTGCTGAGGACGGAGCGGGCAGCCAGAGTGGATCGACACTATCGTCTACCCCGCGCGCTCGTCGGCGAGCCGCAGTAGTGTCGAGTCGGCCGCTGCCGGCAAGGGCAGCGTGTCCGACCGCGGGGAGGCGTATGGCCGATGATGGTCTCCTGATCGAATCCATCGCATCCCCGCCGGACCGCTTCGGGGACGGCCACAATGGCAGCACTGCGCACGAGACGTTCCGTGGCGCGGTGCAGGGCCACACGTTCGATGGTCGCGCGCACGCCACGGTCATCGTGACCCGGCAGGGCCAGGGCATCGAGGGACGGGTGTGGGTGACCTTCGACGGGGCGACCAGGACCACCGTGGTCATGACGGAGGGGGAGACGGCGGATCTGCGGGAACTGCTCGACGAGGCGGCGCTAAGGCGGCGTTGAGCGAAGTCAGCGAGGGATACCGCATCGTGGTCCACGGTGCGCCCGGGCGTCCAGAGGACAGACAAGCTGATCGAGCCCCTGGTGATACATCGGGAAAGGTGCTCTTATTCGCGCGGAGGTATCCGTGTCCGGTGAACACAACCCGGCGGTCATATCGGGTGTGTCACGCTCAGCCCGAGCAGATGGTCCGGGGTGCCTAGCGTTGGACCGGCGGGTGACTCGTCACCGGCCGCCGGCGCGGCGGGGTCGTTTAGGTGATCGGCGGCGGCGGCGGTGTGTGGGTGCGCCGGGGGCACACAGTGGCTGTGGGGCAGACCCCCACCGAGCGGCGGATCATCCGCCGTGCTCGCAGAGGTCGATGGGGTCCGGGTCGGGTGACTCTGTGCGGCGGGGATGCCGCGCCGTCCACCGCAAAACCTAGGCAGCGGATTCACCCCGGTCCACCACAACGAGGGACAACACACCACGCAGCAGCCACGCTGCACCGATCTCCGCCTGGTGGAGGAGAGTGTTTCGGCCCGGCTAGACCCGATCACGGCGGTGACAGCACACCGAGGCGATCTGTTCGGCCGACATCACGCGGGACCGCCCCTTTTCGCCGTGTCCCGCTCATCTCCGAACGCACCCGGATTCCCCAGCCAGCTGCCGGGTCACGCCTTCGCAGCCACGCCAAGCCGGATCGGCCGAGTGGAGCCAGAACCAATGACGACAAGTGGGGCCAGTTCTGTTGACGAGACTCAGACGTCGTCTGCGCACTGACCGCCACGACTACGCTCGCACCCGCGCCATCCCCGAACCCGAGCTGCTGGCCTTCCTCAGCGCCCAGCATCCACTGCGGGACAAAACACTGTGGTGGCTGCTCTATGACAGCGCCGCTCGCGCCAACGACAATCCTCGCCCTCGACGTCGACCATCTCGACCTACCCCGACGACGTGCCGTCGTGATCGGCCAGGACGCCCGCGCCGAGTTGGTCGGTTGGGAAACCAAAACCGCCCGTCTCCTGCCCCGCCTGCTGCGGCGGCGACGCCACGGCCCAGTGTTCCTGGCCGCCATCGCGCCCGCCCCGGCGCGCCAACCTACCCTCGCCGATCTCGATCCCGACACTGGCCGAGCCCGGCTGTCCTACCGGCGGGCCGCTGAAGTGTTCCAAGACGCAGCCGGGGGCTGGACCCTGCACCAGCTACGGCACTGCCGGCTCACGCATCTGGCCGAGACCGGGCTTCAGCTCCCGATGCTGATGGCCAAGAGCCGCCATACCAGCCTCACCAGCCTGACGATCTACGCCAAGCCAACCTTCGACGCAGTCGCCGCGGCCACCGCCGTCATCGACCCAGCCCACCGACACTGATCAGCAGCCACCCGCATTCGCTGCCTCCCTCGGAATGTGTCGCTCTCCGTCACCCGATGTCAGTGAACTGGACGTCAGGCCACCCGGCTGCCGTGTCCGTGGTGACACTTCACTGCTGGCATCCCCTGAGGTCAGCTCTGCCGCCGGTCAGTCTCTCGCCACAAGGTCTTCGAGGCAGTCAGCGCAGATCACGTCGTCGGGGTCGCGGGTCGTTCGCCCGCATCTGCCGCAAGAGCCGGTTGGCTCGGTGGTGACGAAGCCGCAGTGGAAGCAGACCTGTGTGAGGAAGCTGTCTGGTTCCTCACGGGTGGCGACGGCGACGAAGGCTTCCTGATCGCACTCGGGGCACATGCTGATCGACCAGGCAGTTCTGCCCTTGGCTGCCTCGTATCGTGATTCGCCGAGGATGCTCCCGACGTACTCCTCCGCCGCTTCCAAGCCGTCCTCCTGATTCCAGTCTCGGCCGCAAAACCGGCACCGGACGACTCGTCGTGGGGCTGGAAGGTCCAAGTCAGCTGGCGGCAGTCCGGGCAGTGGATGACGATGCCCGTCCAGGAATCCAGCTCGGGCTCCAGCCGCGTTAGGCGGGCCTGGGTGACCGCGGCGATGTCGGTCAGAGCACGGCGGATGAGGTCTTCTGTCTCTTCAAGGGGACCGGCCTCGTGTTCGGGAGCGCCCGGCACCAGATGCTGAAGGATGAACTGGGAGAGGACGTCGAGGGCCTTGGCTGCTCGGGTGTTGACGACCTCGTGCTTACTGGTCGAACCGAAGTGTTGGAGCTTGTTGCGCTCCTCGTTCAGGTACTGGAGCGCCTTCTCCTCTGATGTGGTCAGCTGGATGCTGGCGACTTTGTTCAGTCGTTTGAGCGCGGCGGTGAGTGTCACGCTCCGGAACTGGCCCTGCCGCAGCTTGTTCTCGTCCGCGCTGTAGGGGTCTTCGAAGATGTGCTCGATGCCTTCGCGCTGGAGTCGGACCTTCACCAAGATCTCGATGGCGGCCTGCAGGTGGAGCACGGCGTACTTCAGGCTCCGAGGATCGTGGGAGGTCAGCAAGTTCGTGATCGCGCTGTCTAGGAAGTCCACTCCGTTGACCACCGGGTCAAAGTCCAGATCTTCGCCCGCAGCGCCAGCGGGTGCTTCGTTGGGTTCGGCAGGGCTCATGCCCATGGTCCCCGCCTGCCCAAGACGTCGTTACGGTCTCGTGCGCTCATTAGCGTCGGGTGTCGCGGCGGCGGCGGGCGGCGCAGATCTCGTCGTCGGCGATCTTGTCGGCGAGCAGAGTGTAGATCTGGGTCGTCTCGGTGGAGGCGTGGCCGAGCCGACGACGGACGGCTTCGATGGAGACGCCCGCGTTGATCAGTTCGGTGGCGCTGTTTATCTGTACTGGATCTTGCAACGTGCCTGGTGAGAGGGGCGTTTTGGCGGTTGAGGCACGTGAGGGACGTGAGGCACGTCGGTGGCTTGTGGCGCGGGCTCGCGCTGCTGTTGATGCGCGTCATCGCGGAGCACCTCGCCAGTGTCGGCAGTGAACACTCGGGCACCTTCCCTCCAGCACAATGCCAAGATGGCCTCTTGCACCGTCAGTGCCCGGGCCAACCGGTCGAGTCGCGCCGCGATGATCCCGTCAGCGTGAGATGGCCGACCGATCTGCTCTACCGCGTCGGACAGGCCAGGCCGGTCGACGGCATCGGTCGCACCCGACACCCCGGCGTCGACGTACTCGGCGATGATCCGGTGACCGTGTGCCTTGGCCCACTGGCGGACGGCTTCCGCTGGACGTCCAGCCCGAACCCTTCGAGCTGGGTTGTGCTGGAGATCCGCAGGTACGCCACGAGCCGCATGCGGACACCCTAAAAGCCCTGAACTGCGATGTAAAATATTCGGACGGATTATTTACGAAACGGTCACCAGACGGCCGGTCACTCACCTGCTGGGCTGCCGCGGCGACTGCGTCACTATCACCACCCTCGCCGACCAGACCGCCCAGGTGATGGCCAAGCTGATGGCCTCCGCCGCCGAGCTGACCATCCCCGCCGAGGCCGTCACCGGCCTGCTGGAGTTGGCCCGCATCACGGCGGAGTCCGGGCGTACCGGCAACCAAGATCTCAACTGAGGCTTCCGTCCGCAGCTGAGGCTCCAGAGCGATGTCGTTATCTGAAGCGATTCCTCGGATGCGCCGATCTGACCAGTACGCATATCTACTGACCCTGCTCGGTCGGCGGCGGTAGCGGCCAGCCGGATCGCTCAGCAGCCTCCGGTCAGAGGCATTGGTTCTGGCCGGGGCAGCTCCCACCCCGCACAGCCGCGGCAGGCGAGATCGGTTGCTGACCACGTACAGTGACGGCACGATAACGGCATGATGGTGTCCTCGGGAACCGAAGATCGCCAGGGGGTGGCTTGGGTGAAGCCGAATGAGTTGCCAGACGGTGCATCTCAGGGGGCATCGTGGGCGGATTCAGGCCTGGCGACCATTGCGGAGGCGCCCGGTGTCGACCAGCAGAGCGTGTGGCTGGGCCAGGGCCCGGAGGTCTTCCACGCCCCGGTGATGCGGTCGGGATCTAAGCGGATCATCGCGATGTCGGCGCTGGCGGTGGTGGTGGCGGGACTGGTGGGGGCGGCGGTGGTGTACTTGCTGGTTGGGGGCTCGCCGGACCGGTCGGGTAGCGGGCAGATCACGGCGCCCCCGACGACGGCGGCCCCTCATGCGCGGCCTGTCCTGCCCAGCGTCCCAGTGTCCGCGCCGCCGGTGACTACTCCCGCGGTACCCGTGGCCACCCCCGAAGCACCCGGGATTTCTGCAGCTCCTGTGGTGACTCCCGCGGCACCGGGGCCCGCGGAGCTCGCACCGAGCCCGCCACAGCGATCCGCGGGTGGCACCACCCAGGAACGACGGGCTGCCGTGGTTCCCGCACCTCGCGGCAACGCCCGTTCCGGGGGTGAAGATCTGCGCCAGGATGCGACCAGCGAGGATCAACCACCACCCAGCGACGTTGTCTCCCCGCCTGCACCGGATCCCACGTCGGCTCCTGAGGGGTTCACGAGGGTCCCCTCGAAGCCGTGGAAACCACAGCAACCGCAATAGACCAACTCGCTGGGCACGCATCGGAGCGGGCTGGCGTCTGGAGGGCGCCCGGCCGGGGCTAGGTCGGGGTGTCGGTGTCGGGTCGCTGAACCCACCAGTGGGGTGGGGCGGGTTCGGTGGGAAGGGGATCGGGGAGGTTTTGGTGGGTGCGTCCGGCGCAGCGGGCGAAGGGCCCATCGGGGCTGAGCAGGATGGGGAGGTGGTGATCAGCGTGGTCGCGCCACCAGACGCTCATGCCGGTGGTGGCATCGTGGCGCAGGGTTTCCCAGGCCCGCCACAGCGCTTCGAGGCGTTCGACGGCTTCGGGATGACGCCACCATTGCGCACACCAGGTGCGGGGCCCGGATTGGCGTAGGTAGGTGGGGAGCAGGTGGTGGCTGACCCAGGTTTCGACCCCGCTGTAGAGCGGCTGGGGGGGCTTGGGGTCCGGGTCGGCCGGGGCTGTGGTGCCTGCGGTGGTGGTGGCGGTGTCCCAGTCGTCGCCGGTGTTCATCGGGGGGTTGGTAGTTCGATGCCGGGGCCGTGGGCGGACATCGATGCCCGGATGGCGTCGGCGTGCGGGCCTTCCCACCAGGGCACCGTGCGGATGAGGGTGGGTCGGTTGCCGGAGCTGAACACCAGCGCCCGGCCCAGGGGCAGCGCGGCGAGGTCGGCGACGTCGAGGATGCGTTCGGAGCGGGACCCGACCGAGCGGGACCATTGGGCGCCGCGGCTGTGGGTGTGGGAGATTTCCTGTACCCGGTGATCCCCGATCAGCGCGGCCAGGTCGTCGAGGAATCCGCGTTCGGACACGCCGCCGAGGTAGATTTTCACGTTCGCCGCGGACCACATCTTGCGGATACCGGCCTCTCCCCAGGCCTTCACGCCCTGGGCGTAGGACTGCAACACGGTGGTGATCACGATGCCCATGCCGCCGTAGTAGGAGTACTTGTCGGGCAGGCTGCGGATGCGGCAGACGTTGGCGGCCTCGTCGAGGACCAGGACCAGCGGAACGGGCAGCCGACCACCTGCGGTGTGGCCGGCGTCGGCGACGGCGGAGTCGAGGATCGCCGCGGTCAGCGCGGCCACCAGCGGCGCCGCCGACCCCGGGCCTTCTTGCGAAACCAGGTACACGGTGTCGGTGGTGGCCGCGAACCGCTCGGCGGTGAACTCCGCCAGGGGACCGGTGGGTGGGGGGTTGACCCAGCGGGCCACGGTGGGTTCGGCGAGGACGTCAACGAGTTTGCGGGCCACCCCGAGGATCCCGGCGCGTTGTTTGTCGGGGTAGTCCAGTGCACCGGCGAGTTTCGCGGCGGACAACGTGAAGCCGTGGCGCTCCAGCACGTCAACCGCGGTGCGGTCGCCGGGGCGGTAGAGCCAGCCGACGGTATCGAGCAGCGACATCTTGCTCAGCGCCCCGGCCAGCAGGTAGTTGGCCAGCAACTCCTCACCCTCGGGGTCGAAAAACGAATCGGGGCGGGCATCAGCATCCCGGGCCGAGGCCACGAAGTGCCCGACCAGTTCCCGGGCGG
>JBBPZY010000160.1:0-8921 GCA_038276315.1 Mycobacteriales bacterium | reverse complement strand
CTGCTGGCCAACTACATCCTGGTGGCCCTGCTACTGCGGATCTCCCATGCGGCGGGGGGCCCCGCGGCGGGGGGGGGGCCCCGCCCGCCCCGGGGCCCGCGGGGCGCCGCCCCCCCCCCGAGCGGGGCGCGCCACCATCGGGGTGGGTGCCTGGGCCAGCGGGGCCACCGGGTTGCGTGGGGCCGCCGCCGCCGCGGGGGAGCGCGCCGCATGGGAGATCCGCAGTAGCAGGGCCACCAGGATGTAGTTGGCCAGCAGCGACGAGCCGCCGTAGGCCAGAAACGGCGCGGTGAGCCCGGTCAGCGGGATCAGCTTGGTCACCCCGCCGACCACGATGAACACCTCCAGGCCGATCGCGAAGGCCAGGCCTGCGGCGAGCAGCTTGCCGAAGGTGTCCCGGACGGTCAGCGCGGCGCGCATGCCGCGCATGACCACCAGCAGGTAGGTGAGCAGCACCGCGGCCAACCCGACGAAACCCAGCTCCTCGCCGATCGCGGCGGTGATGAAGTCGGTGTGCGCTTCGGGAACCAGGTCGGGGCGGCCGGCACCCAGCCCGGTGCCGAAGACTCCACCGGTGCCCAACCCGAACAGCGACTGTGCCATTTGGTAGCCGGCTCCGTCGTAGTCCGAGAACGGGTTGATCCAGGCGGTCACCCGCTGCTGGACGTGAGTGAAGATCATGTCTGAGACCGTCGCACCACAGAGGAAGAAGATCAGCCCGATCACCAGCCAGGCGACCCGTTCGGTGGCCACATAGATGAGCACCAGCACGATGCCGAAGAACATCAGCGAGGTGCCCAGATCCTTCTCGAGCACCAGTACACCCAGCGAGATCCCCCAGGCCGCCAGCAGCGGGGCGAGGTCTCTGGCTCTGGGCAACTCCATACCCAGCACTTTGCGGCCCGCGGTGGTGAACAGATCCCGTTTGGTCACCAGAAATGCGGCGACGAAAATCATGATCAGGATCTTGGCGAACTCACCCGGTTGGATGCTCAACCCGCCTAACCGCAGCCAGATCTTCGCGCCGTTGACCTCGGAGACGTTGCTGGGTAACAGGCCGGGCAGGGCCAGCGCGGCCAGTCCGACCAGCCCGCAGGTGTAGCCGTAGCGGGCCAGCATGCGATGGTCGCGGACCAGCACCAGCACCGCCACGAACAAGGCAAGGCCGAAGGTGGTCCAGGCGATCTGGTGCGGAAGGTTGCCGGCCGGAACCGGGTCGCCGACTGAGGCGGCTGATGCCTCATCGGCCAGGTCGAGCCGGTGGATCATCACCAGTCCCAGCCCGTTGAGTAACGCGACGCAGGGCAGGATCAGCGGATCTGCATACGGCGCGAACCACCGCACCGCGATATGGGCGGCACCGAACAAGGCCAGGTAAGCGGCGCCGTAGTAGAGAACCGACCGGGTTACACCCTGCGGTTGGTTGAGCTCCACCAGCACCAGCGCCGTGGTCACCACGATCGCGGCGAAGGCCAGCATGGTCAGCTCGAGGCCGCGTTTGGTGGGCGCAGCGGACCCGGGCTGCGCGCCCGCATCCTGAGTGGGAACCGCCGTGGCCATCAGCTCACCGTCCGGCAGTCCACTCCGGGTTCCGAGGGCTTATCCGGCAGTGGCGTACCGGTCGTCGTGGGCGCGCCAGCGGTGTCGGTGGCGCTGCCGTCGGCGGGAGCTTTGGTGAAGGGGGAAGGCAACGGCGAGGCCTCGACGGGAAGATTTCCGGTGCCGGCCCTCGGGCACAGCGGCAACAGATCATTGGTGCGCAGCCGGCCGATGATCTCGCGAGCACCCGCCACCCCGCTGTTGCTGATCATCCCGCGGCGCACGTTGCTCCGGGCGTACGGTTGCAGGTCGCGCAAGAACACCGCCTCGCAGCCGTGCGCACCGTCGCGGCAGCTCCCTTCGGCCCAGGTGTGCAGCGGCAGTCCGAGGAACTCGCCCCGGACACCGTGGAAGACGCCTACCTCGCCGGTGCTAGCGGCCCCCACGTAGTACTGGCCCAGTACCAGGATCGAACTGATGGCGGTGATGGTGCCCAGTAGCACGGCGAAGCAGGCCAGGCCGATCAGCGCGCGCCGTTGCTTGCGACGGCGCAGCTGCGGATCAGGGGGCTCGGGCTTGACCCGTTGGGGCTCCACCGGGCGCGGCAGCGTCGCCGTCGCTGCCCGGGAGGCCGCCGAGTCGGGCTGCGGTTGCTCGATTCCGTCGCCCGCCGCCCCACCGATGATCGGCTCGTTCTCCCCGTATTCGACGTCCACCACGTCGGCCACTATGCAGGTGATGTTGTCTGGGCCGCCGCCCCGCAACGCCAGCTCGATAAGCCGGTCGGCGCAGGCCTGAGGTTCGGGAATGTTCAGTCCCTCGGCCAGCGTCTCGGCGGTGACCACACCGGAAAGGCCATCGGAGCACAGCAGGTAGCGGTCCCCGGCGAAGGCCTCCCGGACCGTGAACGTGGGTTCGATGTCGTGGCCGGTGAGCGCCTTGAGCAGTAGCGAGCGCTGCGGATGGTGGCTGGCCTCATGCTCGGAGATGCGTCCTTCGTCGATCAACGACTGGACGAAGGTGTCGTCGTGGGTGATCTGAGTGAACGCGCCGTCGCGCAGCAGGTAGGCGCGCGAGTCGCCGACATGCACCAAGCCGATCTTGTTTCCGCCGAAGAGCACCGCGGTCAGCGTGGTGCCCATACCCTCGCGCTCGGGTTCCTCGCGGACCAGCTCGCTGATCGCGGCGTTACCGGCGAGGGTGGCCTCGCGCAACTGGTCCAGCAGGTCGTTGCCGGGTTCGTCGTCGTCCAGCGGAACGAAGGCCGTGATCATCACTTTGGCTGCCATGTCGCCCGCCGCGTGACCGCCCATCCCGTCGGCCAGCGCCAGCAGGCGCGGCCCCGCGTACACCGCGTCCTGGTTGTTCTGTCGAACCAGGCCGCGGTCGCTTCGGGCTGCATAGCGCAGAACCAGAGTCATGAGCGCAGCTCGATCACCGTCTTGCCGATGCGGATCGGGACTCCAAGAGGAACCCGAGTAGGTCCGGTGACTTTAGCTCGGTCGAGGTAGGTGCCGTTGGTGGAGCCCAGATCCTCGAGAAACCAGTCCCCGCCCTGCAAGCCCAGGCGGGCATGCCGGGTGGATGCGTAGTCGTCATCGAGCACCAGTGTGGAGTCATCGGCCCGGCCGATCAGAATGGGCCTGCCATCCAGCGAGATACGGGTGCCCGCGAGGCCGCCCGCAGTCACCACCAGTTGGCGTGGCGTCCGGTTGCGCTCCGCGATGCGCGCTCCGCGGCGGGACATCGGCAGGCTGGCGCGCAGCCCAGAAGCCACGAACAGATCGGACCGCACGACACGTAACGCGGCCGCCACGAACAGCCAGAGCAGCAGCAAGAAGCCCGCTCTGGTCAGCTGTAGCACCAGCTCCGGCACGCTGTGGTTATTCCTGGGTACGGAAGACGAGCCGGGACTGCCCCACCCGCACCACGTCGCCGTCGACGAGCTGCCAGGACTGAACCGGGGTGCCGTTGACCGTCGTGCCGTTGGTCGATCCGAGATCGGCGAGCATCGCGATCTGCCCGTCCCAGGTGATCTCCACGTGCCGCCGCGACACGCCGGTGTCGGGCAGCCGGAACTGGGCGTCCTGGCCACGACCCACCACGGTGACGCCCTCGGTCAGCTGGTAATAGCGATTCGACCCGTCGTCCAGGGTGAGCGACGCCGAAAGCTGGGGGTAACTCGCCTGGTTCGCATAGCCGCCGTAACCAGGCTGGCCGCTGCCATCCTGACCGTAGCTCTCGTCGTGATTCTGGTAGCCCGGCTGGTAGCCGTCCTGGACATACCGGGAGTCCGAAAAGTCATAGCCGGCTGGTTGTCCGTAATCCGGGGCGGGTTGCTGGGTCATGGCTCGGTCTCCTGCACTACGAGATTGCGGTGTGTCTGGATCGACGGTCGAGCTCGTGCGGAACTGTCCCGTGTGCAGCGTCTCAGACCGCTCCAGGCTTACTACAAGGCCTCCGTAGACATCCCACGTTTGCTCTGCGAGATAGCTCTGGAGGTGGCCCTTGAGCATCCGGATCACCCGCAGTTCGTCGCCCGCGAGCCGGTCGTGGTCGGCCGCTCCGAGCGTCACGGTGTAACGGTTAGGCGCGAGCACCCGCCCGCCCGCGAGCGGGCGTGCGTTGTCGTCAGCTTCCCGCTGGAGCGCCTGCGCCACCTCCTGTGGCACCACGCTACCGCCGAAAACCCTGGCGAAGGCGTCGCCGACCATACCCTGCAACCGACGCTCGAACCGCTGCGCCTTGCCCACGGCGACCTCCGTTCCCAGGTTCGCGCCAGCCCTACGGGCGGGCTGTCCCGATGGTATCGGGCACGCCCAAGCGGTCGAGTCCGCTGCGTCAGAGTTCGATGAACGTGCGTGCTAGGCTGCCCCGCGGTCACTCGGGCGAGTGGCGGAATGGCAGACGCGCACGGTTCAGGTCCGTGTGTCCGAAAGGACGTGGGGGTTCAACTCCCCCCTCGCCCACCGTATTAGTGCAGGTCAGGCAGCTAATCACGGTCGCTGCAACCCCCCGCTGCTAACGGACTTCGTCATCAGCTGCGCGACCAACGCGGCGGCGTCGGCCTGCATACCCTCGGCGACGTGGCTGTAGATGCCCAGCGTGATCCCCACCGTGGAGTGCCCCATGCGCTCCTGCGCGACCCGAGGATGCACGGGCCAACGACCGGCCCGGCAATGGGTCGGCCGGGTAGGGTTGGCAATTGGGAGCCGCCACCCCCGAAAGCGGGGGCGTCCGCCGGATACCACCCCCCGGGCCTTCCCGGGGATGGTCGGCGGCGCACACCATGGTCGGGCAAGGGGGGGTCGACCCCCTCGGCCTGCTCGCCACCACCGGAAGGTGCTGGGGCTCGGCCCGCGTATAGATCGCGGCTTCATCGCCAGCGGCGTTTATGGGCCAGAATCGGGGGCCGTGGACTTCGGGGATCGAGTTGCGGTCGCGCTCTTGACCTGGTGGCTTGCGCAGTTTCCCGTAGATCTGTCTACACCGGGACGTGCGCTTGCCCCGTGTGCCAGGGGGACGATGTGAGCATGCCCGACAGTGACGAGTTTCGCCGAGTTCGAGACGAACGAGGCCACCTTCCACGCCGGTCAGCAACGTCAACCCGGACAAGCCGGTGTAGCCAGGGCAGTGATCCGGAGTATGACCCTCGTGGCCGAGCGCTTCCGTAACCCCGCGATCACAGTTCGCAACCGCCCGATTACCGACCGTTCACCGCTTCTTGGGGACCACTGGGCGATGTTCACCCGTGTCTTTCCCGCAGCATCTGCGGGGCCCTGTGCCGGGATGGAGGACCACGCATCACTCCTCCCACCCCCACGGCCGCACACTCACGGGCCGAGAAAAGGTGCACGTGTCACGTGGAAAGCACGCCAAACCAAGCCCGCGCCGGTTCCCCCAGGCGATCGCCGCGCTGCTGTTGACCACCGGTGGTCTGCTCACCGGGGTCACGTCCGCGGTCGCCGCGCCGGCCCCCGCGCCCGACAGCGCGCCCGAACCCGGATCCGCCGCGCGCCGTGCCCTGGCCGCGGCGATGTCGCAGATCGGCACCCAGTACCGCACCGGCGGAGCCCGGCCCAGTGGGTTCGACTGCTCCGGGCTGGTGCAGTGGGCCTATCGCCAGGCCGGGGTCAGCCTGCCCCGCACCGCCGCCGGCCAGTCCCGGGTCGGCACCCGCGTCAGCTTGCGCGACATCCGCCCCGGTGACTTGCTGTTCTACTATGCGGGTGTGGGGCATGTCGCGATCGCCGCCGGCGACGGCATGCTCGTCGAGTCCTCCCAGTCAGGCCACCCGGTCGCGCGGCGGCGCATCTACACCCACGGCCTGCAGCTCATCCGCCGGGTGGCCTAGCCGGGGCGCGGGACCGCGCCTGGATGTCGCAGGCGGGGCCCACGGCTCGAAAAACGCGGAGGAAGATCGCCGCGCGCCGCCGCTTCGGAGGCCGGGTCGTGACTTGGTGAAGCTGGCCACGGCGCGCGCCGGGTGGCGTTGCGCATCCCTAACACCAACCCCGGCGATGCACACTTCGCGGGTGAACCTCAACGCCGCCGTCGCCTTGCTCGCCGCGATCTTTACCGGCACCCCCGTCCATGCCCGGCGCCGCCTGCCGAACTCGACCCGGGTTGTTCGATGACCGTCGCGATGGGGAGAGCGCCGACGCGCAGCAGCAGCGCCTCGCCGTCGCACTGGCGGTGTGTGCGGTGGTTGCCCGGTGCAGCGGGAATGCGCCGAGACGCTGCCGGTGCGGGCTCCCCGCTGGGGCGGGAACGGCGTGCAGGCGGGGCGGGTTCTCCGAGTAGCTCCGTCAACGAATAAGCGTGGAACGACTCCAGCCGTTTCTGACCGGACGCCAGCGAGTGTGTACGCCGGGGGCGTGACAGGCCTTGAAGCACCCTTCTGGCGGCTGTGGATGTCTCCTCCGAGCGCTGGATACTGAGCAGTAGGGGCAGCGGACAGTCGGGGACGCCGCTCCACGAGGGTGCCGCAGGGATGTGCGTTACAGATGGAAGATTACCTGTCGCTGCTACCATCAACTTCCCAATGGATTGCGGAGCGCCTTAGCTCTATATCAGGCATGCCGTGGCCCTTGTGGATCGGCGGTTTATTTCCGCTGTATGCGGCTGTCATTTCGATCATGCTCTGGGCTTTGCGGGGAAACACTTGGCCCGTGCGATGCATATATCCCATAACAAGTAAGGGGCATCCGTGCAAGAAACGGGTCCCTGGAGAATGGTACAGATGTCGCTATCACAATTGGCGAGCAAGTTACAAATATGGACACAAGGTTAATATAAGCATAAAAAGATGGCAACAAGCGGACAAGAAGGGAAAGCTGATTGACCGGCCGTCGATAGGTGTGGGCATCCTGCGAGTGCGACCAGCGGGCCATGCCCTCTTGTACGAGAATGACAACGTCCGCAAGCCCCTGGATGTACCGAAATTGGTCCCCGAGTTCGCAATAAAGACATGCCGACGTTTGGGTGCAATCCGGTTTCGCAAAGTACCGGATGTGACGCCGCCCGAGGTTTTCGCTGAGATCGCCGACGCGCTTGCGGGCCGCCCCCGTTGTCGCTTCGCTTCGGCGTGCCGCGCGGCCTGCTTCTCGTTCCACGCATTCATTCGCTTGTAAGCGGAGTCGGCGACCCTAGCCGGGTGGTTGCACCACAACACCGGCAACGACGCCAGCACACCACCGAGCCCGTATTTCGCCTCGACCCGGGCGTGGTGCGCCTCAGCCGGGGACAGCTCCGGTGGCATCCCATACGCCTCCGGCGACCGGTACCACACGGCTCGCACCGCATCGAGGTCCAACGTCGCGTGCGGGGCGGTGAGCACACCGCACCAGCGTCCGTTGCACAGCTCAACCGACACCTGTAACCGGGTTGGAAACCACGCGGTGTTGACCCGGAAGACCTCGACCCCACGCTCACCGAGCGCGGTCACCATCCGATCGGCGGTGGGATCGAGATCCCGAGCCAAGATCAGGACGGTCACACCGGGCTGCCCGGATCATCGGGGCAGAAGTCGTATGTCCAATCCTCGGACTTGCCCTCGTCACCGTCCAAGTCGGTGTTGGAGTCCGCGCTCGGATCGCCCGCGACGATCTCCATCATCAGCCGTCCATCCACCGTGACCGCGAGCTGACGATCATGGTCATAACGCCATGCCCCCGGGCGTGCGCCGCCCCCGGACATGACCCGCGCTGCCCGCAGGTTCCACGGGCGGACCCCGACCGGAGACGGCACATCGTTTCCGGGCGCAGTTCCCATCGGGCGGCCCAGCCCGAACTGCGCGGAATGTGAGGCGATCGGGTCATCAGTGAACCCGCCGGTCCACCTGGCGCGAGCAACGTAGTCATGCGTTGGCGCCCCTATCGGCGTTGGCCAAGAACAGCGCGGCCAGCGCCTCCCCCGGGGTAAGGACACGGTCAGCCGGAGAGTGCGTCGCGGGCCTGCCCGTGGTGGTGGTCACCTACAGAGACTGCTGGTGACAGTGACGGTAGCTGTTTACAATTCGCTAACGCCCGACGCCGACACCGAAGCGGTTACGCAGGCTGTCCAGCTCCCACACTCGCCGCTTCGCGCGCCGATCCAAGGTCAGTACGAGGTCCCGGGCGATCGGATCGTTACGCATGCGGGTGGGGGCGATCCGATCGGCGGTGTCGACGTACTGCACCGCCATCGAATCGCGGTCACCTCCGGACTGTGCATAAGCGCGGGAGAGGTCCAGACAAAAACCGGCACGCCGATCTGCGGAGTCCAGTGCGGCTAACGTCGCCGGGGAAGCGTCCAGGGAGTTGACGACTGAGGGACCGCGCTCCAGCTCGACGGCGATTGCCAGCGACCACGCGGCGACGTTGGCCGGCCCGAAGTGGTAGCGGTAAGCGTTGCACTCTCCGGTGGCCTTCGCGAGCCGGCGAGCCTCGGTGAGGTGAGTTTCCGCGTCGGCCGTCCGGCCTTCCCGTGCGGCGAGGTGCGCGCCACTGAGATGCAACATCCCATAGCCCTCTGCGGAAGCGGTGTTAGGAGCCGAGGGATCCGCGTGCCGCTCGGCCGCGGCCAGTTCGTCGGCGAGCACGGTACGCGCTTGATGCCGGGCGCCCAGGCGCACCAGTGCGCCGACGCGGGTCATTCCGGTCAGGCTGGCCAGTGCCGGGCGATCGGTCAACGCTGCGGCTTCGGTGGCGCGTCCGGCCGCGAGTGTGGACAGCTCACCGTTCCCCAGGGGTCGGGCGATACCCGCGGCGACGATGCACGCCTCGGCCAGCGCGGCCAAGGCGGCCCGGCGCGCGTCGGACGCGCCGGTTACGGCGTGTACGTGCAGCTCGCTGAGCACCGCCCCGAGGCCCTGACCGGCGACCTGGTAGCGCGTCTCGTCT
>JBBPZY010000159.1:0-10455 GCA_038276315.1 Mycobacteriales bacterium | reverse complement strand
TCAGAAATCATGTGATCTTGGCGAGCGTGAGCGCGGACTGGGACGGCGGCTCGTGCTTCGGGACCGGTAGGTTCTGCCAGGGTGACGGGGATTGCCAGCGTGACTGATTCAACCTCGGGCCAGCTGCCAGTCCTCGGTGTGCCGGTACCAGGTCCAGCGGTCGGTGGTGCGGTGGGCGACGCCGTCGCGCCAGACGTCGGTCGGCTGGCAACCCAGCTGGACGGCTCGCCCCGCAGCGCACCGCACCCGGCGGCCAGGCAGCCCACGGCACACCACCCGGACCATCAGCCCGAGCGCCCGATCAGGTAGCACTTCCAATCGGGACGCTCGCCCGCGCAGCACGACCTCGGTGTCGCAGTAGGCCACCCCGTCCAGCGGCCGTACCACGCCGAGTCCCACCAGCACCCCACCCGAGTCGTCGCGCACCAACGGCACCCGGTCCGGCGCGCCGCTGACTGCGACCTCGGCGGCCGCGGACGGCGACGTCGGCAGACCCCATAGGCGGGCTACCGGAGACGATGCCGAGACCGGCAGGTAGCCCACCGGCGCCGTCGCCAGGGCATCGGTGCGCAGCAGCCGTAGCAGCACCGCGGCCAGGTCGGCGTCGGTGCCACAGACCACCAGGCGGCGACCATCCAGACCGGCCAGCATCTCGTCGAGCTCCTCGCGGCCGGGGCGAGCCGGCACCGCCGTCGGTATTCCAGCGCCGGGCCACTGAGCAGACCCGCAGGTCAGCACCACAGCCCCGGCCATGTCCACCTCTGGAAAGGTCTACGATCGCCTCGGCGCGCCCGAACCGACCTCCCTGGAGTACCACATGCCGGCGATCGTCCTGATCGGCGCCCAGTGGGGCGACGAGGGCAAAGGCAAGGCCACCGACCTGCTCGGCGAACGGGCCCAGTGGGTGGTGCGCTACCAGGGTGGTAACAACGCGGGCCACACCGTGGTGCTGCCCGACGGCCAGGACTTCGCGCTGCACCTCATCCCGTCGGGCATTCTCACCCCGGGCGTGACCAACGTCATCGGCAACGGCGTGGTGGTCGATCCCGGCGTGCTGCTCGACGAGCTGGCCGGTCTGCAAGCCCGCAGTGTGGACACCGATCGGCTGTTGATCTCCGCCGACGTGCACTTGATCATGCCTTATCACGTGGCGATGGATCGGGTCACCGAGCGCTACCTGGGCAAAGCCAAGATCGGTACCACCGGTCGCGGCATCGGGCCGGCCTACCAGGACAAGGTGGCGCGGGTGGGGGTGCGCGCCCAGGATCTGCTGGACGAGAAGATCCTAAGACAGAAGGTCGAGGCCGCGCTGGATTTCAAGAACCAGGTCCTGGTCAAGGTCTACAATCGGCGCGCGCTGGACGCCGAGCAGGTGGTGGACACCGTGCTCGAACAGGGCGGGCACTTCGCGCACCGGATCGTCGACACCCGGTTGCTACTGGATCAGGCACTGCGGCGCGGCGAGACGGTGCTGCTGGAGGGCAGCCAGGGCACCCTGCTCGACGTCGACCACGGCACCTATCCCTTCGTGACCTCCTCGAACCCGACCGCGGGCGGCGCCTGCGCCGGGTCGGGAATCGGTCCCACGAAGATCACCGCTGTGGTCGGGATCCTGAAGGCCTACACCACCCGGGTGGGATCGGGTCCGTTTCCCACCGAGCTGCACGACGCGATGGGCGAGCGGCTACGCAAGACGGGCGGCGAGATCGGGGTCACCACCGGGCGGGCCCGGCGGGTCGGCTGGTTCGACGCGGTGATCGGGCGCTACGCGGCCCGGGTGAACGGCATCACCGACTTCTTCCTGACCAAGCTCGATGTGCTGTCCGGTCTGGACACCGTGCCGGTCTGCGTGGCCTACGAGGTCGACGGCAGGCGCACCGAGGAGATGCCGATGACCCAGACCGACCTACACCACGCGGTGCCGGTGTATGAAGAACTGCCCGGCTGGTGGGAGGACCTGTCGCAGTGCCGCACGCTCGACGAGCTGCCGCCCAATGCCCGCGCCTACATCTCCCGCCTGGAGCAACTCTGCCAAGCCCGGATCTCAGCCATCGGCGTCGGCCCCAACCGCACCCAAACCATCACTGCGCGCACACCACCATTCGGTTCCGAATAGCGGTGCTTCCAGCGTCCGAAACCGCCATCGGTTCCGACGGGCTAGCGATTCAGGATAGCTTCTTCCAGGTCTAGGTCGTGCAGGGTGCGGGTGAGGATGTCGTCGTTGATGCGGCCGGCGTCGCGCAGGGACACCAGGGTCTCGCGCTCGGCAGCCACCATCTCCAGGCGTAGCCGGCGGTAGACCACGCTGGGGGCCTCGCCGAGCTCGGTTTCCGGACGTCCGAGCCGCTCCCAGACGCTGTTGCTGCGGTGCTCGGCGGCCTTGCGCAACCGGGTGGTCACCGAATCCGGCGCGCCGGCCGAGGCGCTCTCCAACCGCTCCAGGGCGGCCTGCGTCACAGCGTGCATGGCGTCTGCCTCAGCCAGCGCGTCGTCAAACGACTCGCGGCCCTCGACACCGAGGCGGCGGATCACCCAGGGCAGCGTGAGGCCGTGCAGCAGCAGCGTTGCGACAGTGACGCAGAACGCCAAGAAGATGATCTCGGGCCGGCCCGGGAACGGGGCGCCGGAGTTGGTGACCCGGGGGATCGCCGACGCTGCGGCCAGGGTGACCACCCCGCGCATCCCGGCCCAGGACAGCACCGCGGGAACCTGCCACCGCGGTGCTGGATCCCGGGCCCCCACGCCGCTGAACAGCACCCTGGGTAGGTAGGTCGCCGGGAACACCCACACCACTCTGGCCAGCACCGCCGTCCCGATGACCGCGGCGGCGGCGATCAGCAGCGGCCGGATGTCACCTGATACGCCGCGCACCACCGCCGGCAGTTGCAGCCCGATCAGCGCGAAGACGAATGCTTCAAGCACGGTATCCGCGGCTTGCCACACCGCCTGGTCCTGTAGCCGGGTGGCGTAACCGGCCTGGGGGGCGTGGTGGCCCAGGTACAGCGCGGCCATCACCACCGCGAGCACTCCGGAGACGCGCAACTCCGCGGCCAGCGCGTACGCCGCGAACGGAATCACCAGCCCCAGCGCACTTTCCAGTCTGGCGTCGCGCAGCCGCAGCCGGACCTGATGCACCACCCGGCCGAGTACCGCACCCAGCACCACACCACCGGCCGCGATGAGCAGGAAGGCGCCCAGCCCCGACCACAGCGAGAATCCGGTTCCGACGGTGGCTGCGACGGCGACCCGCAACGCGGTGAGCGCGGTGGCGTCGTTGAACAGGCTTTCTCCGATCAGCACCGTCATCACCCGGCGAGGCAACCCCAGTCGGCGCCCGATCGACACCGCGGCCACCGCATCCGGCGGTGCCACCACGGCCGCCAGCGCCAGTGCGGCGCCCAGCGGCAGTCCGGGCACCAACCACCACGCGACCAGCCCGACGCACCCGGTGCTGAACAGCACCAACCCGACGGCGAGCAGCGCGATCGGTCGGATGTTCGCCCTGATCTGGATCGCTGAGCTGTCCAGCGCGGCAGAGTACAGCAGCGGCGGCAGGATTCCGTACAGGATCAGGTTCGGGTCGAGCTGGTAGTTCGGGACTCCGGGGATCGCGGAGATGGCCAATCCGGCGACGACTAGCGTAAGCGGCGCGGGTAGGCGCAACCGGCGACTCACCGCGGTCACCGCGAGCGCGCTGAGCACGAGCAGGATCAGCGGCATACCGTCCATGACGCCAGGATGCCCTGGCGGATACCCGGGAGGGGACTACCAAATGACCTGCGAACACGTGGCGCAGATACCTGACCCGATGCCCGAGCCGCCGGCGCCCGCGACCTGCGCCGACTGCGATGAGATGGGGCAGACGGTGTGGGCCCATCTGCGGATGTGTTTGAGCTGCGGGCACGTGGCCTGCTGCGATTCCAGTCCACACCGGCACGCCACCGTGCACTACTACCGCACCGACCACCCGGTGATGCGCTCCGCTGAGCCCGGCGAGGCGTGGCGCTGGTGCTACAACGACCACCAGCTGGTCTGAGCCGCGCCGGGCGGACTGCACCAGACGTCCCGAACTCAACAGCAGAGCTGTTCGTGGGGAGCGGGCGAACTCTGCTGTTGAGTTCGGGAACGTCAGCGCGATGCGGATCAGATGATGGTGTCCAGGGCTCCGTTCTTGGCTTGGGCGAGCAGGTCCCCGAACTGCCCGGCGCTCATCCGCACGTGCGAACCGAAATCGTCGGTGAGCACGATGCGCTGCTCGGGCGGCGCGGAGTCGTCGACGAACAGTTGCGGGCAGGCGTCGCAATCCTTGCAGAACGTGGCGAGCGGTTGGGCCGTGGTGATGTCGAACATGCTGAACCTCCCGTGTCGTTGCCTGACCACCCGAAAGTACTGGCCTAGCTACAATTTCGCGAGACTCCCTCATCGGGTGGCCACGAAGTGCCCTCTGATGACGATCGGTGAGGATTCAGATGGCTGATCTGGCTGACCTACTGACCGATCCGGCCGCGAGGCGGGCGCTCGCGGAGCGCGACATCGCGGCCGTGTTCCGCATGCTGCGCGACGCGGGAGTGAGCCAAGTCAAAATCGCGCTCGCTACCGGGCAGCAACAGTCGGAGATCTCGGAGATCGTTTCCGGCCGTCAGGTGCAGTCCGTCGCGGTGCTGGAGCGGATCGCGGACGGGCTGGGAGTGCGGCGGGGCTGGATGGGGTTGGCGTACGTACCCGACCTCGAACCCGAGCCGGCAGCACCGGTGGATGCGTCGACTGAGCAGGAGTGCGGAGATAATCTGCTCCGACATGCCGCCGCGGTGCTCTACGGCGAGCCGATTTTCGGCCCCGCCGACCCGATCCGCGTCACGAACACCCCGACGCCCGTACCGCGCCGGATCGGCCCTGCCGACGGCCGGTCCGGAAGAGCCTGCTAGTCGCGCTCGCCGATGCGCACCGCGCTGCGGGAGGCGCCGCTGCCGGAGCCGGATTGCCTAACCTCGCTCGCCGGCACTTAGTCCGCGGCTGGACTGCGCAGGGGCCGCGGGCGACCTGCTGCGAACCGTGGTGAGCCTGGACAACCTAAGGCGTCGAGAACTGGACGTCGAGCCGAACGAGGCACTCAAGCTGTTCCAGCTCGGCTCCGCGGGCGCACCTAGCCAGTTGTCCCGCGCGCTGATCGACTACCACTGCGCCCTGGCATTCGGGCTGCTCGACCTGGCGAAGGACGCCCTCGCTACGCTTCGCCGGGCTCGCGACACCTACCCTGCCGCCCACGACGAAACCCGGCCCTGGGAGCATTTCGCGACCGCGCTGCCGCACGTCGAGGGCCGGACGCACTTCGCGCTCGGCCACTTCGACCGCGCTGCTGTGGCCTTTGCTACGGTAGGTGACGGCGCCAGCCACTCGGTGAGCTGCACGATGCACCACTTCGGTTACCTCGCGGCCGCGCAGCTGCGGTGCGGTGAACTGCAATCCGGGCTGCTCACCGCCACACGGGCGATCAACTTGGCCAAGCGGCTGCGATCGGTGTCGGTACGGAAGAGCCTCGGGCCGCTGCAGGAGGCTGCCGCGGCCCGTCGGGACTCGGCGTGCCAGGACCTGGCGCACGAGGTGGCGATGCTGCGCAGCGCGGCGTGACCCAGGACCACAGGCGCGCCGCCACTGCCGCGCATCAGGGATTAGCTGACTACTCCGGTCTCGATCGAGCGGCACGCATACACCCGACGGCGGGCGCGCTCCCGTCTGAGGCTGCGACCCGGGTCAGGGGGCGGTGGTGTCGTCGGGTAGCTGGCCCACCGCGGGCAGAAAGCGACCGACGTGGGCGGCATAAGGCCGGCGGTGAACACCACGCTGGCGGTGAGGATCACAATGATGTGCTGACCGGGCAGCACCACGGGGTGCACCACGCCGGTGAGAACGAGGGCCGGATTACCCAGATCGAGGCCGCAGCCAAGGAGGAACAGCAGGTTCGCGGCCTGTTCCCAGCGGGTGGCGCCCAGGCTGGCCAGCCACGCCGAGCTGCCGGTACGGCGGCGGAGTAGCGCTGGTTGCACGAGGAACACAATCACCGGGTAGAGCAATCCCAGGCTCAGGGCCAACGCCGCCACGTCGGACAGCCTAGGAGCGCGGATCTTGGGACGGTGCTCAGCGGGGCACCGGGTATCGGTTGCTGATCTGGAAGCTAGGTCTGCGGTGTCGGCCCCCGCGGGGCCAGGCGTCGATCCGCCGGGCCAGGGGCGGTCAGCTCGTTAGCTTCCGGTGGTGGGGGACTTGTAGTGCGCCGGGCTGAAGTATTGGGTCGGGACCCGGGCGTAGTCGGCGTAGTGGAAGATGCGGGTCATTCCGACTGGCGCGCCGTTGTAGCCGGCGGTCATCGCGTTCGCGGTGTGGTGCGGGAAGTGGCAGTGGAAAATCCAGTTCCCGGGGTTGTCCGCAGTGAACTCGATCATCGCGAAGTCGCCGGGACCGACGGTGTCGGTGGTTTCACGGGTTGGGGTGACGGCATGCCCGTTCTTGGCGACCAGGATCTCGTCGTGACCATGCAGGTGCATCGAGTGGGGCATGTTCGAGGCGTTGTAGACCCGGATGCGGACCCGGTCGCCGCGGTGGATCGTGATCGGCCCACCGGACGCGTCGCCGGTCTTGCCGTTGATAGTGGAGAACGGGAACTGGCCGCCGGGGGGTGAAGGTGTAGGTGTAGGTCTGCCCGGCGGCGATGGGGTCGGGTTGGCTGATCCCGGCCACCCCGTCCCTCAGGACCCTATCGACGAATATCGCCTGACTACCCGCGTTGGCGGTCAACGAATCAGAACCCGGCCGTGCTTGGTACTGGCCAGCGGGGGCCACCTCGGTGGCAACGTCACTCACAAGCGCAGCAGTGCAGGAACGTCCTGGGTAGCCACTGGCGGGACGAACGCCGCACCGCGTGCGGAGTCGGCGCCGGCGCCACGCCACCAGTTCGCCTGCTCCGCGTCGTCGACGCCTGCCACGGCGACGGCGGCGCCGGTCCGGCGGATCAGCGGCACCAGGCTGGCCACTGCGGAGCGCACCACCGAGTCGTGCTGTTGCGCGGCGGCGGGAACCAAGGAACCGGCCAGTTCCACCTCGTGCACCGGTAGGGATTCCAGCAACGACAGGTTCCCCACCGCCTGGCCGTACCGGGTGAGCACGGTGTGCACCCCGATGTCCGCCAGGGTGGCCACGTTGTCGAGCGCATCGCCGTGCCCCGCGACGATCACCTCGACCGGCATCCCGAGCTGGATGTCCTCCGGCCGCAGCTCGGCCGCCTGCAGGGCGTCGCGTACCACCGCCACCAGGTCGGGGTCCTGGGTCAGGTGGGTGGCCAGATCGACGCGGATCGGCGGTACCGCCGATCCCAGCTGGTCACGCCAGTCGCGAAGCTGCTCGCACGCGTGTCGCAGCATCCACGGTCCGATCGACAGGACCAGGCCGGTCTGCTCGGCGAGCGCGAGACAGTCCTCGTGCGCCGTGCTGCCGCCCTCCGGATGTTCCCAGCGCAGCAACGCGGCCAGCGCCACGATCCGGCCCGCATCTTCCGCCGCCGGGTCGAGCCGCACCAGTGGCTGGTAGGACAATGTGACGTGCCCGTTTTCCCACGCCTCAGGCATCGCGGTGGCCAATGCATACCTGGTCCGCTGTTCGGCGTCGGCAACTGGGTCGTAGAGAGCCCACTGCCCGCGGCCGGTTCGCTGGGCTCGGTGCAGCGTCGCCTCCGCGGCCCGGATCAGCTCCCGGGTGTCGGTCTCCCCGGCGGCGCGCCGCGCGATGCCTACACACGCGGAGACGGCCAGCCCGCGGCCGGCGAGGTAGACCGGTTCGGACAGCTCAGCGTTGATGCGCGCGGCGAGGGTGGCGGCGTTGGGCGTGCTCGGCGACTCCTCGATGAGGATCGCGAACTCGTCGGCATCGAACCGGGCCACGAAGGCGCGCTCTCCGGCGACCAGCGATCCGAGCCGCTCCGCAACTGACCGCAGCAGGAGGTCACCGATGCCGATGCCGAGGCCGTCACTGATGATCCCGAAGCAATCCAGGTCGATCTTGCAGAGCATGACGGTGGAGCTGCGGTGCCGCTCGAGCACCGCTTCGGTGTGGATCGCGAAGTGCAGCCGGTTGGGCAGGCCGGTCAGCAGGTCATGCAGCGACTGGTACCGCACCCGCTGCTCAAGGAGCTGCTGATCGGCGACGTCCTCGACGATCGTGACGTGGTGCGTCGGGATACTCGTCGGGTCGCGCAGCAACGAGATGGTCACCGCGACCCCGGTGGTGTCCCCGCGCCCGGTCAGCGCGGTGACTCTGCCCTGGAAGCGTCGCCGCTTGCCGTCGGTGATCGCCTGATAAACGGCTCGCAACGACGCCGCGTCGTCGGGATGGAACAGTGCGGCGACGTCGCGACCGGCGAGGTCGACGGGCGGGTGGTGCAGGATCTCGGTCAGCGCGCCATTGGTCTCGGTGACCGTGCCGTCCAGCCTGCTGATCACCATTCCCACCGGCGCGGAGTCGAACACCTCCCGGAACCAGGCCTCCTGCTGCGCGAGGGTGCGACGGCGCAGCGCCGTGACATATCCGGAGGCCAGCGCACCGAGCAGGGCCACGACCTTGCCGACCAACCCGTCGACGGTAGGCCCCTCAGGCTGCCTGAGCAGGGCATGCCCGAGGATTTCCACGGTGCGACCCAAGCATTGCTCACCGGTGAAGCCCTGAGCCACCAGCTGCGCGCCGACTTCCGTCCCGGGCTCCGGGCGGAAGTGTTCCTGCGTCAGCGCATCGATCAGGCGATCGAGCTGCCCAAGCAGGTACTCCTCGATCCGCTCGTCCGGTAGCGGCATCTCGGCGGTCGGGCCCACTGCGTCCGACCAGACACGAGCCAATCCCACCAGCGAGCTGCGCTGGTCGGGGCTGTCCATCTGGCTTTGTCCACCACCCAGGGTGCGTCGCGGGCTGATCGGCCCAGCACCGTCGATAGTGTACCGGTGCAATCACGCTGCATTGGCCGAGTTCCCCTAACCGGGGGGCCGGGCGTTTCGCTGCCAGTATCCTGCGCACCGTGCGAGTTCTCGTGATCGGTGCCGGTGCCCGCGAGCATGCCCTGGTGCTGGCGCTGGCCAACGACCCGGCGGTCACCGCGCTGGCCTGTGCGCCCGGTAATGCCGGTACCGCGGCGCTGGCCGAGCAGCTCGCTGTGGACGTCGCCGATCCGGTCGCGGTGGCGCAACTGGCCACCTCGTGGTCGGCCGACCTGGTGGTGGTCGGCCCCGAGCTCCCGTTGGTGGCCGGGGCGGGCGACGCCGTGCGGGCCGCCGGCATCGCGTGCTTCGGACCGTCGGCCGGCGCGGCACGGATCGAGGGATCCAAGGCCTTCGCCAAGGACGTGATGACCGCCGCCGGGGTGCCTACCGCGCGCAGTGAGTTGGTGGACAATCCCGGCCGGCTGGATGCGGCGCTGAGGCACTTCGGATCGCCGTGGGTGGTCAAGGACGATCGGCTTGCCGCGGGTAAGGGAGTCGTGGTCACCGACGATCTGGAAGTGGCGAGGGCGCACGCGCTGACGCTGCTCGACGACGGCCACCCGGTGTTGCTGGAGTCCTACCTCGATGGCCCGGAGATCTCGTTGTTCTGCCTGGTCGACGCCAACGCCACGGTGGTGCCGCTGCTAGCCGCCCAGGATTTCAAGCGAGTCGGCGACGGCGACGCCGGCCCGAACACCGGCGGGATGGGCGCCTACGCGCCGTTGCCCTGGGCCCCGGAGTCGTTGGCCGGCGACGTCGTCCACCGGATCGTGGCGCCGGTGGTGGCCGAGCTCGCTGGGCGTGGCGTGCCGTTCACCGGGCTGCTGTACGCCGGCCTCGCGCTGACCACCGCAGGCCCGCAGGTGATCGAGTTCAACTGCCGCTTCGGTGACCCGGAGACTCAGGTCGTGCTGGCGCTGCTGCGCACACCGCTGGCCGGGCTGTTGATGGCCACCGCCACCGGTGCGCTGGCCCAGCAGCCGCCGCTGCAGTGGGACTCCGGGGCCGCGGTCGTGGTCGTGCTGGCCGCCGAGGGTTATCCCGGTGCTCCACGAATTGGGGATGTGATCATCGGGGCGGACGACCCCGGAGTACTGCACGCGGGGACCCGCCGCCGCGACGATGGAGCCGTCGTGTCGGCCGGTGGGCGGGTGCTCTCGGTGCTGGGATCCGGCGCTGACCTCGCCGCCGCGCGCGAGCTCGCCTACCAGCGTGTCCAGCGGGTTCGCCTACCGGGGGGGCACTACCGCAGCGATATCGGATTACCCGCGACGCGCCGCGAGAATGGCCGGTTTGTGGCTCGTTGACGCGATAGCCTCCCGTCGATCATTTGCGGGAGTGGAGGCTGAGCAAGACGATGGTCATATGCGACCGCCAAGGCGAGCTACTGCTGCTGACGCTGTCGCCGGAAGGAGTTCGCTTCCTCCGCGAACAGTGG
>JBBPZY010000158.1:0-2303 GCA_038276315.1 Mycobacteriales bacterium | reverse complement strand
TCGTCGAGCAACGCGACCACGTGCGGGAAGGCATCCCGGAAGAAGCCGGAGATGCGCAGCACCACGTCGATGCGGGGCCTGCCGAGCTCATCGAGCCCGACCACCTCCAGGCCGGTGACGCGGCGGGAGGCGTCGTCCCAGGTCGGGCGGACGCCGAGCAGCGCCAGCACCTCAGCGATATCGTCACCTTGGGTTCGCATGGCGCTGGTGCCCCAGACGGTCAGACCCACTGATGCGGGCCAGGCACCGGTGTCGGCGCGGTGGCGTGCGAGTAACGAGTCGGCCAGGGCGGTGCCCACGTCGAAGGCGTTGCGGGTCGGGATCGACTTCGGATCCACTGAGTAGAAGTTTCGTCCGGTCGGAAGCACCGAAACCAGACCGCGGGTAGGTGAACCAGACGGTCCCGGCTCGATGAACCGCCCGTCCAGTGCCCGCAGCACGTTGCTGATCTCCGCGGGGGTGCCGGCCAACCGCGGGACCAGCTCCGTGCACGCGAACCGCAGTACTGACACCACCCCAGCATCCGGTTCTCCCAACACCTCTGCGACCACAGCAGGCGCCTTCGCCGGATCCCAGTCAGCTGCCAAGGTGCCCTGCACCAGCCTGCGAGCCAACCCCTCCAGACGGTCGACATCGGCGAGCGACCCCTGCTCGTCGTCCAGGCCGATGCACGCCCCGATCGCCGCGCGCAGCCCTGGCAACGGTTGTCCCGAGCCGAAGACTTGACGCGCCCGCAGCACCGCGAGTACGTCATTGATCAGCTCATCGCCCTCGGGGGCGCGGCCCAGCACGTGCAGGCCATCGCGGATCTGCACATCCTTGATCTCGCACAGGTAGCCGTCGAGGTGCAGCACGAAGTCGTCGAAGTCGTCGTCGCCCGGCGGCGCGTCCGCGCCCAGATCATGGTGCAGCTGGGCGCTCTGGATCAGCGTCCAGATCTGCCCGCGAAGCGTCGGCAGCTTGTCCGGGTCCAGCGCTGCCATGGTGGCGTACTCGTCGAGCAGCTGCTCCAGACGGGCGAGATCACCGTAGGTGTCGGCGCGGGCCATCGGCGGGATCAGGTGATCGACGATGGTGGCGTGTGCCCTGCGCTTGGCCTGGGTGCCCTCCCCCGGGTCGTTGACGATGAACGGGTACACCAGCGGCAGGTTCCCGAGCACCGCGTCCGGAGCATCCTGCGCGGCCAGGCCCAGCCCCTTGCCGGGCAACCATTCCAGGTTGCCGTGCTTGCCCAGGTGCACCATCGCGTGCGCACCGAAGGAGTGCTCCAGCCACCGGTAGGCGGCCAGATACTGGTGCGACGGGGGCAGCTCGGGATCGTGGTAGATCGCCACCGGGTTCTCGCCGAATCCGCGCGGCGGCTGGATGAGCAGCACGACATTGCCGAACATCAGCGAGCCGACGTAGATAGCGCCTTGGGAAACGTACAGCTGCCCAGGGGCTTCACCCCAGGTCGCCACGACCTTGTCGCGCAGTGGCGCGGGCAGGGCGGCGAACCACTGGGCGTACTGCTCGGTGGGCACCCGGATGGCCGAGTTCGCCATCTGGTCCTCGGTGAGCCATTCCACATCGTGGCCACCGGCGGCGATCAGGCGATGGATCAGCGCGTCGCCTTCCAAGCTGTCGAGGTCCAGGTCGCCGAGGTCGTAGCCGGCCTCGGCGAGCGCGCGCAGCAGCACTACGGCCGACGCCGGAGTGTCCAGTCCCACGGCGTTGCCGATCCGGGAATGCTTGGTCGGGTAGGCGGACAACACGATCGCCAGCCGCTTGTCCGATGCGGGCACGTGCCGCAGCCGCGCCAGCGCCACGGCGGTTCCCGCCACCCGGGCGGCCCGCTCGGGGTCAGCCAGATAGATCGGGATCCCGTCTGGGCCCGGCTCCTTGAAGGAGAACGGCACCGACACCAGCCGGCCGTCGAACTCCGGGATGGCGACCTGCATGGCGGCGTCCATCGGCGACAGCGCCGCGTCGCTGGCCTGCCAGTTCTTTCGCGAAGACGTCAGGCACAGGCCTTGCAGCACTGGGACATCCAGCGCGGCCAGCGCCCCCGCGTCCCAGGACTCCTCGTCGGCCCCACCGCTGCCACCCGCGGCGAGCACCGTGGTCACCACCGCGTCGCAACGACCCAGCAGCGCGCGGAGCCCGTCGGCCTGCGCGTCGCCCAATCCCCGCAGGGAGCCGCAGAACACCGGCAGCGCGTTGGCTCCGGCGGCGCGCAGAGCGTCGGCCAGCACGTCGACGAAACCGGTGTTCCCGGCCAGCGCGTGCGCCCGGTAGAACACGATGCCCACGGTGGGGCGTCC
>JBBPZY010000157.1:0-7427 GCA_038276315.1 Mycobacteriales bacterium | reverse complement strand
CGAGTGGGACGCGCATCACGATGCCCCGCCCCTCCTTCGTCACCTCGAGGGGACCGTCGCCGGTCCGGGGCTTCATGGCCGCCATAGCGTGCTCCCTCCGTGCATTTCGTCACCGCAGCTGGCCACGCGACACCGGTGACCTCGTGCATTCTCCCCTATCGGCTCTGACGCTCGGAAAGCAACCGATCATCTCGCACCGGGACCCATCGCACTGTCCACCTGGGGCCGCCGGTTCATCAGCACCAGAAGCTCACCTGGCGGTGCGGCGGAAGCAGCCGACCAGGTGGTCATCGACCATCCCGGTGGCCTGCATGAGCGCATGGCAGGTGACCGGGCCGACGAAGGTGAAGCCCCGGCGTCGCAGCGTGGCAGCCATCGCCTCGGATTCCCGGGTCCGGGCCGGCACGTCGGCCACCGTCCGCGGCGCGGGGCGTCCAGTGTGGTCAGACGCGAAGGACCACAACAGGGTGTCCAAATCCTCGCCCAGCTCGGTGACGGCACGGGCATTGCGCACCGTCGCCTCGATCTTGGCTCGGTTACGGACGATGGCTGCCTCGGCGAGCAGGCGCATCACGTCGTCGGCGGTGAACGCGGCGACCGTGGCGGGGTGGAAGCCGGCGAAGGCGCGCCGGAAGGCGTCGCGCTTGCGCAGAATCGTCAGCCAGGACAGACCCGACTGGAACGCCTCCAAGCTCAACCGCTCGAACAGGGCCGCCTCACCATGTACCGGTACGGCCCACTCATCGTCGTGGTAGACGCAGTAGTCGGGCGCCGAAATCGCCCACGGGCAACGCATCCGACCATCTGTTCCTGGCGCTGGGTTCACTGCCGGGCCTCGAGCTCAGCCACCCGGGCGCGCAGCGCGTCGAGCTCAGTCGCGGTCCGCTGCAGCGCCCAGTCCACCTCCGACATCCGATACCCCCGCAACACCAGGGAGAACCGGATGGCGCGCACGTCGTCGCCGACAATCGGTCCTGTTGGCAGCCAGGTCGGGGTATCGTCGGGCGGCAGCGCGGTGAGCTCTTCGCCCCGACCGAACACCAGCGAGGCGATCAAAAACACCACTGCGGCGACCACCGCCGCGACAATGAGGTAGATCAGGACCGTGCCCACGTTCGGAGATCGTGGCACAACTCAGGCGGAGCGGGCGGCGCGGACATCGCGCATCGGCGGCCGCTCAGCCACCAGCACCTCATTCTCGGTCGGTATGAAGCGGGAGCCGAGCTGGACGAACTGGGTGATGCCCGCCGATCCGGGTACCTCGGCCACTCCGCACCGGGGCAACGCGGCGCCGAGAATCTGCCGGGACATCACGCCGAGCTCTAGCAACGAGCGGTTGCGGTGTTTGCGTACTCCGAGGTTCACCTGCGCCAGGCCGGTTAGGCCGTAGTGGGTGTGCGTGTCGAGTAGCAGCCCGATCTCCACGCCGTAACCGGCGGCGAAGGACACCGACTCCAGCAACGCGCGATTCGCCGCGTACTCGCCGCCCAGTGGCTGCACCACTCCAGCCAGCTCGGGGCGCAGCGCATTGAGTAGCGGCCGGGCCAGCAGCTCGGTGACCCGACCGCCGCCGGTACCCGCCTCGGCGCTTTCGATCCGCAGCGGACGCCGGTAGAAGCCCTTGACCAATTCGACCCGGTGTCCCGGCCGATGGGGCAGCAGCAATGGCCCGAGCAGCGCCGACACGAACCCGGAATCGAAGTCGATCAGGTCGGAGTCGATGAAGACCAGCAGGTCCCCCGAGGTAGCCGCTAGCGAGCGCCACAGCACCTCCCCTTTGCCGGGCCACGGCTCCAGCTCGGGCAGCACATCGGTGCGATGCACCACCCGAGCGCCAGCCTCGCGAGCCACTTCAGCAGTCCGGTCGGTGCAACCCGAGTCCATCACCACGAGCTCGTCGACCAAATTGCCGACCAGCGGTAGCAGCTCACCGACCAGTGCGCCGACCGTTGCCTGTTCGTTCAGCGCAGGCAACACCACGCTGACGGTTCGGCCCCGCTTGGCCGCGACGAGCTGCTCGACGGTCCACGGCACGCTTTGCACGGTGGCCTCACTGAACCACCGCCGGGTCTGCAGGAGCATGCGATAAGTTTCCCTAGCTCGCCGGGAAGTCGTGGCAGCCTGACCGCACGCGTTTTCCCCCGTCGTGCGCCGTCAATGGGTGTCCTGCCAGGCTTGATAAGACTCCCCGACCAGCCGGACGACGTCGTCGACGTCATCAGTGATGTGCAGCAGAGCGAGCTCGGCCTCTCGGAGCTTGCCCTGCGCCGCCACGGTGTCAGCCAGCCACGAGTACAGCCCGTCCCAGTAGGAGCGCCCGAACAGCACGACGGGGAACTTGGTGACCTTCATGTTCTGGACCAGCGTGAGCGCCTCGAACAGCTCGTCGAGGGTACCGAATCCGCCGGGCAGGCAGACGAAGGCTTGGGCGTACTTGATGAACATCGTCTTGCGGGTGAAGAAGTAGCGGAAGTTGATTCCGAGGTCCACCCAGGGATTGAGGCCCTGCTCGAAGGGCAGTTCGATGCCTAGACCCACCGACAGGCCGCCGGCCTCGGAAGCCCCGCGGTTGACCGCCTCCATGCTGCCGGGGCCACCACCGGTGATCACGGCGAAGCCGGCGTTGGCGAGCGCGGCTCCCAGTGCGCGACCGGTGGCGTATTCCGGGTGGTCGCGGTCGGTGCGCGCCGAGCCGAAGACGGTCACCGCACGGGGCAGCTCGGCGAGCGCTCCGAAGCCCTCGACGAACTCCGCCTGGATGCGCAGCACTCGCCACGGGTCGGTGTGCACCCAGGCGCTGGGTCCGCGCGAGTCGAGCAGCCGTTGATCGGTGGTGGTCGTCTCGTGTCGGCGCTCCCGCCGCAGTACCACCGGCCCACGCTGCTTCTCCTGGGGATGTTCCTCATCCGCCCCGTTCGGACTGGTCCCTCGCATGGCGTCAGCCTACGGCTGGCGTCGTGAGTGGCATTCGGTGCCGCAACACTGTTACCCACTCACGAGGTGAGGTAGCGGCGCAGCAGTTCGGTGCAGGCGGTGATCTGATCGGTGCGCACGTGCTCGTCGCGGGTGTGCGCGAGGTTGGGGTCGCCTGGTCCGAAGTTCAACGCGGGGATCCCCAGCGCGGCGAAGCGGGACACGTCCGTCCAGCCGTACTTCGCGACCGGGGCGAGCCCGATGGCAGCCAGGAACTCCTTGGCTGCCGGCGCTTCGAGACCTGGCAACGCTCCGCAGGCACCGTCGGTGAACTCGAGCTCGAAGCCGTCGAGCACCTCGCGAACGTGCTGCTGGGCGTCGGCCAGCGAGCGGTCCGGAGCGAACCGGAAGTTGATCTGCACCTCGCAGGCGTCGGGCACGACGTTGCCGGCGACTCCGCCGGAGATACCTACCGCCTGCAGCCCTTCCCGGTAGGTGCATCCGTCGATCTCGACGCTGCGCGGCCGGTAACCGGACAGCCGAGCCAGCACGTCACCGGCGGCGTGAATCGCGTTGTCCCCCAGCCACGACCGGGCACTGTGGGCGCGCCGCCCCGCTGTGCGCACACCGACGCGCAGCGTGCCCTGGCAGCCGGCCTCGACCAGGCCGCTGGTCGGTTCGGCGAGGATCGCCAGCTGGGCCGCCAGCCAGTCGGGATGCTCCCGCTCGATGCGTCCCAGCCCGTTGCGGGCCGCCTCGACCTCCTCGCAGTCGTAGAGCACCACGGTCAAATCGCACGCGGGCTCGGGCACCGTGGCCGCCAGGTGCAGGATCATCGCGTCACCGGACTTCATGTCCGACGTGCCGCAGCCGTAGAGCAGGTCACCGTCGCGCCGGGCGGGCAGATTCCCGGCGATCGGCACCGTGTCCAGGTGCCCGGCGAGCAACACCCGCTGCGCGCACCCCCGGTCGGTACGTGCTAGCACGGTATTGCCCGAGCGCACCAGCCGCAGGTGCGGCGCCTGCGCGGCCAGCGCGCGCGCCACCGCATCGGCCAGCGCATCCTCCTGCCCTGACACGCTGGGAACATCCACCAGCGCGGCGGTCAGCTCCACCGGGTCAGCCGTCAGGTCCAGCTCCATAGCTGCGACGGTAGCGCCGCCACACCGGACGCTGACGTCCGCCCGCTGCTTGATCTCGGGCGCTACCGTGGGCCGTCGTGACCCATCCGCAGATCACTTCTGCCCACGGCTTAGGGCTGGCCACCCTCACCCACGCCGGAGCCGTACTGGACACCTGGTTCCCGAGCCCGGCGCTGGAGGCGCCACCAGCCGCCGAGGCCGGCACCGTACGGCTAGCGCCGAACGAGGTGCCCGAGGAGTTCGCCGCGCTGCTCGGCGCGGACCCGGCACGCGGTGTCGAGCTGGTGGCGGTGCGTACCGCAGTGCCGGACCTGCAGGTCCCGCCCGTCGACGCGCACGATGTGTACCTGCGGCTGCACCTGCTATCGCACCGCCTGGTGGCGCCGCGGTCGGTCAACCTCGACGGGGTTTTCGGGCTGCTGGCCAACGTGGTGTGGACCAGCTTCGGGCCGTGCCCGGTGCCCGACTTCGAGGCCACCCGGATGCGGATGCGCCAACTGGGCGCGGTCACCGTCTACGGGGTCGACAAGTTCCCGCGGATGGTCGACTACGTGGTGCCCGCGGGGGTGCGAATCGCCGACGCGGATCGGGTGCGGCTGGGCGCGCACCTGGCCGCCGGCACCACGGTGATGCATGAGGGGTTCGTCAACTTCAACGCCGGCACGCTGGGCACCTCGATGGTGGAGGGCCGGATCTCCGCGGGGGTCATCGTCGGGGCCGACTCCGATGTGGGCGGCGGCGCGTCGATCATGGGAACACTGTCGGGCGGCGGCAAGGAGCAGATCTCGATCGGCCGGCGTTGCCTGGTCAGCGCCAACGCGGGGATCGGGATCTCGCTGGGCGACGACTGCGTGGTGGAGGCCGGCCTGTACGTCACCGCAGGAACCAAGGTGACGCTGCCCGATGGCACGGTGGTGAAGGCCCGGGAGCTGTCCGGCGTAGCCGGGGTGCTGTTTCTCCGGAACTCTGTGACCGGTGCCGTACAGGCGGTACACCGCGAGGGCAAAGCGGGTATCGAACTCAACGCGATGCTGCACTCCAACGACTGATGGCAGCCTCCCACCAGCCCTGCGAACAGCTCAGGCCACTACGATCGAGCCGATGAGCGCCGCCCCCCATGGCCACCACGGCACGGCCCCGCGACATATCCGGTCAGGCAAGCTGGTCAAGCTGGGTGATCCGGTCCGGTCCCGACCGTCCGATCCGGCGGTTCATCAGTTGCGCGCCGCGCTGGACACCCGGCTGCGGGCCCTGCTCGCGCACGACCCCGGTACCCGAGTGGGTGAAGACCCAGAAGAACTGCATGAGATGCGGGTTGCGGTGCGCCGGATGCGGGCCACCCTCAAGGCGGCCCGACCGCTGTTGGATCGGGTTTGGGCCGATGAGCTGCGCGCCGAACTGGGTTGGCTGGGCCGGGCGTTGGGGCCGGTCAGGGATGCCGACGTGCTCATCGAGCGCTTCCGGGACCGCGCAGCGGCCTTCGACGACCGCGGCCGCGAGGCGGTGGAGACCCTGATCGAGGCGCTGGTGGCCGACCGGGTGAACGCCCGCGCCGACATGCTCGCCGCGCTGGGCAGCCGCCGCTACACCACCTTGCTGCGCCGGCTGGCGACTGCGGTATCTCGACCGCTACCCACCCCCCTCGGCCGCGTCGCGACTCCGTCTCTGGTCGAGCTGGTCCGCGCCGAGTACCGCCGCCTGGCCAAGGCGGTGCGGGCTGCCGGGGAGGACCCGCCCGACGAGGTTCTGCATGCACTGCGGATCCAGGGCAAGCGGCTGCGCTACACCGGCGAGCTGGTGGCCACCTCGGGTCGCAAGCGCGAGCGCCAACCGGTACGCAAGCTGGTGGAGTCGACGGTGGCGCTGCAGGACGCGCTGGGTGAGCACCAGGACGCCTGCGTGGCGCAACATCGGGTGGTGCTGCTGCTCGACGACCTCGGCGATGGTGTCCACGTCGACGTGGCCTTCGCCGCCGGTCGGCTGGTGCAAGGCGAGGAGGCCAGCCGGATGGCGACGCGACGGTCCTGGTCGGCCGCATGGCAGCAGGTGCAGCACCGAGCACAATCGCTGCAGCCCACTACCTGAGCATTGGATCAACCCGTTTCCGCCCCGGGCAACATGGTGAGCCGGTCTACCGCGGCGGCGATCCGCTCGTCGGTCGCGGTCAGCGCGACGCGGACGTGCCGGACGCCGGCGGGACCGTAGAACTCGCCAGGGGCGACGAGCACGCCGAGCTCAGCCAGCCGGGTGACCGTGTCCCAGCACGGCTCGCCCGCGGTGCACCAGAGGAACAGCCCACCCTGTGACTGCTGCACCCGCAGCCCGGCTCGGTCCAACGCGGGCAGCAGCAGCTCCCGGCGCCGGGCGTAGCGGTCCCGTTGCTGCGCGACGTGCGTGTCGTCGGACAGCGCGGCCACCATCGCCTGCTGCACCGGCCGGGCGACCATCATCCCGGCGTGTTTACGCACCGCGAGCAGGATCGCGACCAACTCCGGATCACCAGTCACGAAGCCGGCCCGGTAGCCGGCCATATTGGACGACTTGGACAGCGAATGCACCGCCAGCAGGCCGCTGTGGTCCCCGCCGGAGACTCGCGGGTGCAGCACCGAGACCGGTTGCGCCGCCCAGCCCAGCGCGAGGTAGCACTCATCGGAAGCCACCACCGCGCCGATCTCCCGCGCCTGCCGCACCACCTCGGCCAGCACTGAAACGGCCGCGATGTCGCCGGTGGGATTGCTCGGCGAGTTCAGCCAACGCAGCCGGGTGCCTGGCGCGGCGGGCTCAGTATCGGCGAGCCGGACTGCGGTGGCACCCGCCAGCCGCGCGCCGATCTCGTAGGTGGGATAGGCCAGTTCGGGCAGCGCGACGACATCACCGGGTCCGAGGCCGAGCAACGTGGGCAGCCAGGCCACCAGCTCCTTGGAACCCACCGTCGGCAGTACCGCCTCCGCCGGCACACCCGTGATCCCGTACCGGCGCTCCAGCGCCGCGACGGCGGCCTGGCGAAGCTCGGGCGTGCCGTGCGTGGCCGGATAGCCAGGCAGCGCCGACGCCGACGCCAGCGCCTCTCGCAGAATCTCAGGAACCGGGTCCACCGGGGTGCCGACCGACAGGTCCACCGCCCCGCCGGGGTACTCGCTCGCAAGGCGGGCCGCGCCGGCGAGGCTGTCCCACGGGAAGTTCGGAAGGTCCAGGCGCGCGGCGCGCGTCACTCGTCGTTCTGCGGTGGCAGCTCGGCGACTATCGGCGGGTCGTCGTTGACCACGCCGACCTTCGATGCGCCACCGGGCGAACCCAGCTCGGCGAAGAAGTCGGCGTTGGCCTTGGTGTAGTCCTTCCACTGCTCCGGAACGTCGTCCTCGTAGTAGATGG
>JBBPZY010000156.1:0-2384 GCA_038276315.1 Mycobacteriales bacterium | reverse complement strand
TGCAAAGTCTCGGGAGCCGCCTCCGCGTAGGCACGCAACTCCTTGGCTTCCTGCGGTAGTGCGGCGCTGCGCACCTCTCCGTAATGGTCCTGTAGGGCACCGAGCAGTTGTTTGGTGCCGTCTACATCGTGCACCTGAGTGCTCAGGTCCACCGGGCGAGCCACCAGCAGGTCGCGGATGAGCCAGTCGGCGAAGCGGGCGCGTATGTGCCGTCTGAACGTCTCGCCCGGGTAGGTGACTGCCGCGACCCCGAGCCCGCAATACAGCCGGCGCTTGCCGTGCACGTCGTTGAGGGTCAAGAAGTTGTCAGTGTTGGTGCCGTTTTGTGCGATCTGAGGGCGGCCCGCATCGGTCATCAGGAACTGGTAGATCGTCTCGGCGACGATCTCGTACGAGTCGGTCACCTTGCTCAGGCGCCCGCCGCCGTCAATGGTGGCGTCGACGAGGTAGACCTGCTTGACCAACTGTCCACGTGGGATGTCCACGTACGGGGTAGCGGACGGTTGCGCCACCTTGGCGTGTAGCTCCTCCGAGTGCTGGACGAAGTGGTCGAGCTCCCGCAGGAACGCGTAGGCGTTGGCGGACTGATTGGACAGTTCCATCTCCGCGACAGCACTGACGGCACGCACCGTGGACTCGAAGACGCCGGGTAGGTAGACGAAGAGTCGGATCTCCGGGTTGATGCCATTCGGCTTGGTCGCGGCCCAGATCTTGTGCAGAATCTCGAGGGTGCCGGCACTGCCCGTGCCGCCGCTCGCCGAAGCGACGACGAAGATCTTGAGCGTGCTCGTCGGGTCCGTTCCGACGTTGCCCTGGCGCATGTTCTCAGCTCGCAGCTGGATCGCCTCCTGGGCGGCACCGGCTATGCGCGAGGTGAGGTTGCCGCTCTCGCGATAGAAGGCGAGCCGGCCGAGCATCCGTGCCTGCTTGAGCCCGTCGGTCAGGGGACCGGAGGGCACCTGATAGGTCGCGTCCCACCAGTGCTGGAGATCGCTGTCGCCCCCCGCGACCTGCTTGACGTACTCGTAGGCGTCGAAGGGCCGCGTGGTCAAGTTGAGGAACTCGCGGGCCACGAGTCCTACACCGGGCGGCAGCGGTGGCACCTGCTTCGATAGGTCGACTGCATCAATGCCGAGGAACTGGATTGATGGCGTGGCGGCCGCGTCGGGCCGGCCGCCGTATACAGCCGACCTGACCCGCGAAATCGTCTGGACCCCGCTACCGCCGATGCCGATGACGAGGCCGATCGAGAGCGGCGCCGCCACTGCGGAGTCGGGCACCACCCCGCGCGGGGCGTCTGGCCCCTGATAGTCGCTCCAGGACACCGCTATCTCCCCGCTTTCCCGGTTCGTGCCTGCTTGGATAGGGCGAGCCGTGCTCGTCCGATGAGGACGCGATCAAGGCGCTTGATCTGCCGTTCGCTCGATAGACTGGTCTGGACCTCGAGCTGCTCGAGCGCGACGTCCGGCTCCAGTGACCTTACGAACACTGAGCCGGGTCGCCCCCGTTTGGTGAAGAACTGGGCCCGGGCGCCATCCGTTCTGGCCAACTCGGCCCGCGGACCGGGGACGGTCATTCGCTTGCCGTGGAAGGGGATGTAGCGGTCATCATCCAGGTTGAGCAGGCCACCCGGAAGGGTGGGCAACCAGACGAACCGGCGGAAGAGCAGTCCGACCCCCACCAGAGCCAGCGCTAGAACCCCCAGCAGCTCGAGAAGCCGGCGCAGCGTGAGGCCCATCGTCGCGCTGGCAGTGACGGCGCCGGGCTGACTGAGGCCGGTGGCCGTTGGGAGTCGGCTCCCAAGCGTGCGATGCAGTAGGTCGCTCGGCTCAATGAGAGCCGAACCGTCGATGCGGGCCTGCAGTGACTGCCGCTGCGTGCGTGCCAGTTGCCACCAGTGTCGCCGCTCCACTGGTGTAAGAACCGTGACAGGCAAGTCGGGGCTGTCCTGTCCGGGACCGAGGAGAAGCGTCTGGGCGCCTCCGTCAAGCGTGGCGGGGAACTGGCGGCCGTCCGGTCCGGTGACCGTCACTCGGCTGACGGTCACCCGAACCGGCAGATGAGCGTACGAGGAGTGCAGCCGCAAGCGCAGGGTGGTGCTATCGCCCAGGTGTGGGGCCGGATCGACGCGGCTGGTGACCCGGCCGGCGGCAATCTCAGCACTCACCGGCTTACGCAGTTGCTCTACCCGGGCTCTCGTGATGGCTTCTTTGAAGAATGAGCCGAGCTGATCCGAGGGCAAGCCAAGCAGCACGGTCCCCGGGAACAGCCGCTTGACGAGGCCCACGTCCGTGCTGCCGACACCGGTCAAACCATCGCCGTAAACGCTGATGTTGTGCGTCCGCGAGACGTCCGTGGCTCGGCGTTGCAGGTCCTGCCAGGCT
>JBBPZY010000155.1:0-17658 GCA_038276315.1 Mycobacteriales bacterium | reverse complement strand
GGCTTCTTCGGGATCAACATCGCGTACCTGGAGCGGCTGGGTATGCGCCGTTCCCTCGCCGTCGGCGTGACCCTGCTGAGCCTGGCCGCCACCAGCGCCGTCGCCACCGTCGTGTGCCTGGTCGGGGTCCTCGGAGTCGGCGCCTCGGGGACGCTGCGGGGGATGTCGATCCCCACCGGGTGGCCGCTGCTGGTGGCCGTGGCCAGCGTCCTGGTCATCGCCGGGCTCGTCATCGGCTCCCCGTTCGGCCGCCGCCAGATCATCCACCCCTCGATGCAGGTGGTCCGCGAGCTGTGGTCCACCCTGCGCCAACCGCTGCGGGCCGCCCAACTGTTCGGCGGCGCATTCGGCTACCTGACGATCTCCGCGTTCGGTCTGGCCGCCAGCCTCGCCGCATTCGAGCCGCACTTCCCCCTGATGGTGGTGCTCGTGGTGTTCGTGGTCGGCCAGACCCTGGGCCACCTCGCACCCACCCCCGGCGGCCTGGGCGCGGTGGAAGCACTCCTTGTCGCCGGGCTCACCGCCGTGGGCGTCGCACCCACAGCGGCAGTGGCCGCGGTCCTGACCTCGCGGCTGCTCACCTACTGGCTACCGGTGCTGCCCGGAATCGGGATGTTCCGCTACCTCCAGCACCACAGCGTCATTTGAGTGTGCTGTGGTGGACCCTGGGGGTGCGCACAGCCCAATACTGACCAGACTTTCACGCCGCGGCCCGCGAGGGATCAGGCCAGGGCGGCTCGGCTGGACGGCTTCGGGATCGGCCGTCCTGTGGCACGCGCTGCGTCCAACCATGCCTCGATGGCTAGCTCGACCTCGGCGACAGCCTCGTGGGGCGCCTGACCATGAGCGGAGCAAATCGGAAGATCAGGAGCGTCAGCGATCCAGACCCCGTCTTCGTCGCTCCAGAACACCTCGATCGGAAAACCAGGGTTCATCGTTCCTCCAATGACAAATCATACCGCCGTACCAGGCTCATCACTTGTCTGATCTGGTAGCGCTTGGCTTGCCCACGTTCCACCTGAAGGTTGACGAGTTCGGCTACCTCCGGGTGCGCGAAGACCCGATGGCTTCCCCTGCCGCCGACTTCCCGGAAGCCCAGTGCCTGCACGAGGTGCACAAGGTCGTCGAAGCTCACGTTGGTGATGTCTCCGCGCTGGATTCGAACCAGAAGAAGGTCGGGCTTCACCACGCGGACGGTACGGAGCGGGTACGACAAAGCGCGCTCTCACTGGTCACCCGCGCCCGCGTCACCCAGCGTGTAGAGCGACCATGATGTGGGCGCGGCGTCGATGCGCCGGGAGATCGGCGTGATCGTTGTCTGGAGGAGTCGTGGCGGAACGGGTGGAGTTGGCGCAGGTGATCGGTCAGCTGCGCCATGAGCTGAGCGTGGCGATCCGGGACGGCGAGGGGGAAGACCTACGCTTCGAGCTCGGGCCGGTGGAACTGGAGCTGACCGTCGCGGTGAGCGACGGATCTGCCCCGGCCCATCGCGGGGTGGTGTCCGGGCAGGTCGCGGAGATCATCGTCTCCCTGGACGGCGAGGTCGGGCGGCGAGGCTCGGGGTACCGGGTCGGGCCGAGCGCGGTGCTGACGGCGGCGCACGTCGTCGATGGTGCGACGTCGGTGCGGGTGCGTTTCGACGCCGATCGGCCCGGCGAGTGGGTTGCCGTGGCGCTCTCGTGCTGGACCGATGCGCGTTCTGACCTCGCGGTGTTGACCATCGCGCCGCGCGAGGGCGAGCCGCCGGCAGCGGCGCGGTTCGGTCGGATCGGTGATAGGGCGGCGGTGCTGGCCGCGCGAGCACTCGGGTTCCCCCTGTGGAAGTTGAGGACCGATGACGGTGACCGTTCGGTGTACCGGGACTCGCACCAGGCCGACGGATCCGTGGCGGTGCTGTCGAACCGCCGCGAGGGCACCCTTGAGGTCACAGTGCCGCCGCCAGAGCGAGATCCTGATCCCGCAGCGTCACCGTGGGAGGGCATGTCCGGCGCAGTATGCGTGGTGGCAGGCGGGGCCGTGGGCGGGCAAGTCGGCGCTGATGGCGTGGTTCGTGCTGCACCCTCCCTCCGAGGTGGACGTGGTGTCGTTCTTCGTCACCGCCCGGTTCGCCGATCAGTCCGACAGCGATGCCTGCCTCGACGCGCTCATCGAACAGCTCGCCGCCCTGCTCGGCGAGTCCCCAGCCGACCTGCTGACGGCCGGCGCGCGGCAGGGCACCGTGTGCCAGCTGCTGAAGGGCGAGGCGGCCCGGTCCGCGGGAAGTCGGGCGACGGCTGCTGCTGGTGATCGACGGCCTCGATGAGGACAGCAGCGCCGCCGCCGGTCGCCGCAGCATCGCCGCCTTGCTGCCCCGCCAACCCGCACCCGGACTGCATGTGCTGGTGGCCAGTCGGCCCCACCCGCCGATCTCCGACGTATTTCCTGGAGATCACCCGCTGCGGACGATCAGCCCCAGGCAACACAACCAGGTGCGCTGGGGCGAAACTGTCTGATGGCAAGGACGCCCGGCATGGGTGATCGTGTCGGCAGCACCGGGTAGGACGGCCCGCTCTACGCTGGTCGTCATGGCGGATCGTATCTCCGAGCTGCGGCTGACGGCATTCAAGTCGTTCCGAGACGTAGTGCTGCCGCTCGCCCCGTTGACCGTGCTCATCGGCCGCAACGGTGCCGGTAAGTCGAACGCCCTGGACGCCCTAGAAGTGCTGTCCCGCCTGGCGAAGGGGACCGAGATCAGGGACGCTCTCGACGGGGTGAGCCGGGATGCGGGCCCGGTGCGCGGCGGCGTCGAGGGATGTCCCCCACTCGGATCGGACACTTTCGAGCTCGGCGTCACAGTCAGGCAGGCCAGCGGCAGTGACATCCGGCTCGACGTTCGTATCCAGGTGCGACCTCAGGTGCAGGTGTTGTGGGAGCGGCTGGTCGGCAACGTTGCCGGTCGTCGCCGCGTGCTCCTGGAGACGCTCGCCCCTCAGTCGGACCGGGCGGACATCGAGACGAAGCTATGGAACGGCAAACAAGGCCGCAACCCGCACCGGCAGTTCCGCGCCTCCCACTTGGTGACGGCCCAGCTGCCGCTTCGGCTGGAGGGTAGGACAGAAGCTGAACAACACATTCTTCAGACGGCCGGGGACGTATTGGCCGTCCTTGGCGGGGTGTTTCACCTCGACCCCATCCCACACCTCATGCGTCAGTACGTGCCCGAGCAGGACGTGGTGCTCCGGCGCACCGGCGAGAACCTCAGCGCCGCGGTCGCGCGCCTCCAGCACGACGAGCCGCCGAAATTCACCGCGTTAGCCGATATCATCAAGGATCTGCCCGAGCACGAGATCCGCGCGATCGAGATCCGTCGCGGTGGCTTTGGGGAGGTGATGCTCGGCCTGAGTGAGATCAAGGATGGTAAACCAACGACTATTTCGGCCCGCCAGATGAGTGACGGGATGCTCCGCATGATGGCGATCGCGACGGCGCTCCTCGCCGGCGGCCGCGGTCTCGCGATCGATAGCGCAGCATCCGGATCAAACCCCCTCACCCTCGTGATCGAGGAGCTGGAGAACGGACTGCATCCGGCGCTGGCCGCGCGGGTAGTCGAACTCCTCAAGTCATCTGCGCAACAGCAGGGCTACCAGGTCGTGCTCACCACGCACAGCCCGGCGCTGCTCAATGCGCTCAACGGGAACGATCACTCCGGAGTGGTCGTGATCGGACGTGACCGGGAGACCGGCCGTAGCCGTGCGATACGGCTGGTGGACCTCCCGGGTTACTACGCGATGATGGCTTCCGGTGGCTTGGGTGATGCCGTCGCCGCAGGACGCTCACTGGAGCCCGAACACCTCTCACGGATAGACACCGGCGATCTCGACAGACTGCTCGGGATCGCGTGACGATGACGGAAGTCGTCTTTCTGGACAGCTCGGTGCTGTTCAACATCCTGGAAGTACCGCGCAAGTGCAGCGACCGGGCCAGTGTCGTTGACGAGTTCAAGAAACTGGCAGGCGATGGCGCAACCCTGGTATTCCCCCTGACGGCCGTCATCGAGACCGGCAACGTGATCGCGCAGTTGGCCGGTCACGACCGTCGGGTGTGTATGGAGCGCTTCGTCGAGCTGCTCCGGCAAGCACTGAGCACGACAGCCCCGTGGGCGGTCTCGGGAGTGCCCTGGGACAGGAACTTCCTGAGCGCCCTCCTCGACGGCGACGACCGTCGGCTACCGCTGGTCGAGTACGCCACCATGGGCATCGGGAGTGGCGACGCCAGCCTGCTGCTGGAGATCGAGCACTATCGGAAGAGGGTTCCCAGCGCCACACCGATCCGGTTGTGGACACTCGACGAAACCCTCTCCGCCCACTGCTGATGGCACCCGCGCCCTATCCGCGTACGCCGTACCTGTGGGCGTTTGAAACGACCACCCAGGGCGGCGACCGGGTTCTGGCCCCAGCAGAGATCTCGGATTGGCTGCTGCATCCCGTCGTCGTCGAGGAGAAGCTGGACGGCGCCAATGTGTCGATCTGGTGGGAGCGGAACCAGCTCCGCGTTGCTAGCCGGGGTGGGTCGGATGCCATGGACCGCGGTCGGCAGCTCGGCCCGCTGCGTTCCCGGGTGAACACAGGCTGCGGGCAACTCCAGCCGCTCTTGGAGAACGGCCTCGTTCTGTACGCGGAGTGGTTGTGGCTCACGCATACCGTGCGCTACGACCAGCTGATCGACTATTTGGTGGTACTGGACTTCCGTCGTCCCGACGAGGGTTTCGTGGAGCTGTACGAGCGAGACCGCCTGAGTCGGGCGCACGAACTTGTCGTGCCGCCGCGGCTGTTCGACGGTGTTCTCGGCTCCAAGGATGCGCTGGTGAAGTTGATGGGCCGATCACGCTTAGGCTCCGAGCTCATGGAGGGAGCCGTCTTGCGCAGGGACGACGGTCAGCGGTGCAAGGTGCTCCGACCGGGTTTCGTCCGAGCCGGTGATGCGGACATCGGCCGAAGTCGTAACGTTCTTGCACCGCCAACGTGAAGCGACGACTGTCAGCTGCCACTCAGGATGGCCCTCCCGCCGAACTGCTGGGAACAGAGGTGCCGGTGGCACAAACGCCAACGCCCACCTCACCCTCCTGTCGATCGACCATGATGTGCGCGCGGCGTTGGTGCGCCGTGGAGATCGATGCGATGGCTGTCTGGAGGAGTTGTGGCGGATCGGGTGGAGTTGGCGCAGGTGATCGGGCAGCTGCGTCAGGAGCTGAGCGCGGCGATGCGGGACGGGGAAGGGAAGGACCTGCGTTTCGAGCTCGGGCCGGTGGAGCTGGAGCTGACTGTCGCGGTGAGTAAGGAAGCGGGACCGAACGCGAAAGTGCGGTTCTGGGTGATCGAGCTGGGCGCGGACGGCAAGGTGGCTTCGGAGGCGACCCAGCGGATCACGCTTACTCTCGATCCGCGCCGGCGTGGGGTCGCGGGCAAGCCGCTGATCTCGGGGTCTGAGCAGGCCGGAGAGCGTTAGAGTCGGCACCGTGAGCGGATCTGCCCCGACCCATCGCGGAGTCGTGTCCGGGCAAGTCGCGGAGATCATCGTCTCCCTGGACGGCAAGGCCGGGCGGCGAGGCTCCGGATACCGGGTCGGGCCGCCGGTGGTGGCGGCGCGGTTCGGCCGGATCAGTGATCGGGCGGAGGAGCTGACTGCGCAGACAGTCGGATTCCCGCTGTTCAAGCTGAAGAACGACGACGGCTCGGTCGTCCTCGACGATGGACGGCCTCGGTACCGCGATTGGTGTCAGCTCGACGGGTCGGTGGCGGTGTTGTCCAATCGCCGCGAGGGCACCCTGGAGGTCGCAGTGCGGCCACCGGAGCGGGATCCGGATCCCGTCGTGTCACCGTGGGAGGGCATGTCCGGCGCGGCGGTGTGGATCGGTGACCGCATCGTCGGCGTGATCGCGAAACATCACCGCTCCGACGGACTCGGACGGCTGGCTGCCGCCCGACTGGACCGCGCCCTCGACGGGCGCGACCCAGGCAACGAGGCTGAACTGCGAGCGCTGCTTAATCTCCCTGAGGTATTGCCCGATGTGGTCCCGCCCTCACATGGTGAGCGGGTGATCACCGCCTACCAGGAGCAGGTACGTGTCATCGCCCCAGACAACCTGCTCGACCGCGAGGATGAACTCGACGAGCTGGTGGAGTTCTGCGCCGGAAACCGGCCGTACGCCTGGTGGCGGGCCGGACCATGGGCGGGCAAGTCGGCGCTGATGGCGTGGTTTGTGCTGCACCCTCCCCCCGACGTGGACGTGGTGTCGTTCTTCGTCACCGCCCAGCTAGCCGATCAGTCTGACAGCGATGCCTGCCTCGACGCGCTCATCGACACTAGCGGCCCAGGTGAGCGGGTGTACCTGTTCGCTCACGAGACGCTGCAGCAGGTTGCGGAGCAGAGTTTCGGCAAGAGCCTGGGCGCCTACCCTGACCGGCTGCAGCGCTCTTGCCGATGCGCTTCAGGTGCGTTGGAAGCTCAGTGGTCTGCCAGATTGCCAAGAGGACTAGAGAAAGTTGAGATGACGCGGCTTCGCCCGACCCCGGGCTTGGTGTCTCCGGTATGCTTGGTACATCCCCCCAGTCGCCTCGGTGGCTGGGTGCGAGGCCCCGCGTCGGCGGGGCCTCTGCTTTGTCACCAGGTCGGCGGCTTGGTGATGGTGCCATGGGCGTCGCTGAGTTGCTCCGGAAACTGGCTGACGGCGAGGACACCCTGGCGGATCTGTTTGGTGAAGCTCGGCTGGGTCCGCTGCAGTGCCCGGCTGATCACCGGGTGCGGGTTCACGATTCCCACCCGGAAGCCGAGTTCCTGCCTGACCAGGCGGATGGGCTCCATCAAGTCGGAGTCGTTGCTGACCACAACGAAGATGTCCGCCTCCGCCCGGAATGCGTCGGCCAGCAAGTAGGTCGCCAGGTTGACGTCGGAACCCTTCTCCTCAGTCTTGATCACCTCTACGGTTCGAGGTCTGCCGGGAATCGGATTGGCGAGGGGCATTCGGGTGGTCGAGGTCAGGAAGTGGCCCAAGTGCACGCTCAGCCCGGGAACCGTCTGGAGCGCGCGGAGGTAGGTGTTCTGGCGCACCGGCTGGTGCGGGTCTGCTTGAGCGCTGACCTTGGCCGTGAAATAACGGATGCGTTGAATCTTGTTCGGTGGCAGCAGCGCTTGGCACAGCGCACCGAGGTCCAGCCACTTGTACGGCGTGCCCTTGAGACAGCCGTATTAGAGGTTGAACCCGTCAACGTAGACGTTGGTCAGCGTCAGGGTCACGAATCGTAGTCAGCAAGCCGACCCATCCCCCAGCCCTGGGTCTAGTGCCGACAGAGCCGGCGGCGCCGGATCTCGTCGACGGTCGTGGTGGGGAGCGTGCCGTCCACCGCGGCTGCATGGATGCTGTTGCGGTCCGGGTCGGTGTCGAGCATCGCCCTGCCCCACCAGGTGGTGAGGACGTCATCCAGCTCGGTGCCCTGCTGCGCCCGAAGCAACTCGACGAAGAACTGTGCCCGGCGGCTGCCGCGCAGCGCGTCTGAGATACCGCCAATGGTGTGCTGGACCCTAGGCATGTCCAGCTCGTGCCGGTGTGCAGGCTGCATGCTCATGCCATCCTCCTTGCTGCTGATGCGGCTGTAGTCGGTATTGGCACCCGGATCCAAAAAAGATCAAGATCGGGCGTCACATCGCAGACGGTACGGACGAGGTACGACAAAGTACGCCATTCATCAGACGCCAGCGCCCGCGTCACCCAGCGTGTAGAGCGACCATGATGTGGGCGCGGCGTCGATGCGCCGGGAGATCGGCGTGATCGTTGTCTGGAGGAGTCGTGGCGCAGCGGGTGGAGTTGGCCCAGGTGATCGGGCAGCTGCGTCAGGAGCTGAGCGCGGCGATCCGCGACGGTGAGGGGGAGGACCTGCGCTTCGAGCTCGGGCCGGTGGAGCTGGAGCTGACCGTCGCGGTGAGCAAAGAAGCCGGGCCGAACGCGAAGGTGCGGTTCTGGGTGATCGAGCTGGGGTCGCGGGTAAGCCGCTGATCTCGGGGTCTGAGCAGGCCGGAGAGCGTTAGAGTCCGGACCGTGAGCGACGGATCTGCCCGGGCCCATCGCGGAGTGGTGGCCGGGCAGGTCGCGGAGATCATCGTCTCCCTGGACGGCGAGGCAGGGCGGCGAGGGTCGGGGTACCGGGTCGGGACGAGCGCGGTGCTGACGGCGGCGCACGTCGTCGACGGTGCGACGTCGGTGCGGGTGCGTTTCGACGCCGATCGGCCCGGCGAGTGGGTCGCCGTGGCGCTCTCGTGCTGGACCGATCCGCGATCTGACCTCGCGGTGCTGACCATCGCGCCGCGCGAAGGAGAGCCGTCGGTGGCGGTGGCGCGGTTCGGTCGGATCAGTGCTCGGGCGGCGGTGCTGGCCGCGCGAGCGGTCGGGTTCCCGCGGTTCAAGCTGAAGACCGATGACGGTGCCCGCACGGTATACCGGGACTCGCATCAGGCCGACGGATCAGTGGCGGTGCTGTCCAATCGCCGCGAGGGAACGCTGGAGATCACAGTGCCGCCGCCGGAACGGGATCCAGATCCAGCGGCGTCGCCCTGGGAGGGCATATCCGGCGCCGCGGTGTGGGTCAGTGACCGCATCGTCGGCGTGATCGCCAAGCACCACCGCTCCGACGGACTCGGGCGGCTGGCCGCCGCTCGCCTGGACCTCGCTAACGATGCGCTCGCCCCAGACAGGCGCGCTGAGCTGCGTACGCTGCTCAGCCTCCCCGAGGGGTTGCCCGACGTGGTCCCGCCCGCAACGGGTGAGTGGGTGACCAGTGCTTATCAAGCGCAGGTACGCGACATCGCCCCCGACCAGCTACTCGATCGCGAGAAGGAGCTTGCCGAGCTAGTGGGGTTTTGTGCCGGGGACCAGCCGTATGCGTGGTGGCAGGCCGGACCGTGGGCGGGCAAGTCCGCACTGATGGCGTGGTTTGTGCTGCACCCGCCCGCCGGAGTGGATGTGGTGTCGTTCTTCGTCACCGCCCGGCTGGTCGGCCAGTCCGACAGCGACGCGTGCATCGACGCGCTGATCGAACAGCTCGCCGCCCTGCTCGGTGAGTCCCCGATCGGCCTGCTGACGGTCGGCGCGCGGCGGGGCACCATGCTCCGGTTGCTAGACAACGCGGCGAGCCGGTCACGAGAAGCCGGGCGCCGGCTGTTGCTGGTGATCGACGGCCTCGACGAGGACAGCGGCACCGCCGCCGGCCGTCCCAGCATCGCCGCTCTGCTGCCCCGCCGACCCCCGGCCGAGGTGCGCGTCCTGGTGGCCAGCCGACCCCACCCACCGATCCCCGACGACGTCACTGCAGATCATCCCCTGCGGACGGTCAATCCCAGGCAGCTGACCGTGTCAGAGCACGCCCAGAACGTCCAGAACCAAGCGAAGTTCGAACTAGACCAGCTCCTAGTCGGAGCGCCATTGCAGCGCGACCTACTCGGATTTATCACCGCCGCTGGTGGTGGCCTCACCCCCTGAGGGACCTGGAAGAACTCACCGAAAAGCCACCATATGAGATCGACCGCCTGCTGGGCGGGATATTCGGCCGCAGCGTCGGAACTCGGGCCCGCGCACCAGCCAGCGGACGCCCAGCTGAGCGGGTGTACTTGTTTATGCACGAGACGCTGCGGCTCACCGCAGAGCAGCGGTTCGGCAGGAGCGTGGTCCCGTACCGCAACCGGCTCCACTGGTGGGCCGACACCTACCGGCGGCGGGTGTGGCCGACGGACACCCCGCACTACCTGCTACGCAGCTACCTGCATCTACTCGCCAGCACCGGAGACCTGGCTCGGCTGGTCGCTTGTGCCGCCGACCTGGCCCGCCACGACCGAATGCGCAGTCTCACCGGCGGAGACGCTCTCGCTCTCACCGAAGTCGGCACCGCACAGCGACTACTCCTCGCCCAACCTGACCCCGACCTCACCAGCCTCGCGCTCCTCGCCGTCCAGCGAGAACATCTCACCGGGCGCAATGCCAACATCCCCACCAGACTGCCCGCACTCTGGGCCAAACTCGGCCAACCCACCCGCGCCGAGGCCCTCGCGCACAGTATCCCCGACCCGAGCCGGCAGGTGATGGCGTTGGGTTGGCTCGCGGAGACGGTGGCCGCTAGCGGTGATCTCGACTGGGCCGAGGCTCTCATCGCACATATCACCGACCTGCACGCTCGGCCGAATGCGTTGGCCAAACTCGCCCTGACAGCTGGCGTTCGTGGCGATCTTGATCGAGCTACCAGGCTGGTAGCCGAGATCGAGGCCATTGCCGGGCTGCTCACCGATCCGATTGCACAGGCGGGTGCGTTGCTCGCGCTGGTCGAGGCGACGGCGGCCAGTGGTGCCCTGCATAGAGCTCAAGCCCTGATTGCCCAAACCACCCTCGTCGATCCAGACTGGGCGTTGCCCGCTTTGGTCGAGGCGGCCGTGGCCGCTGGGGACCTTGACCGCGCAGAGGCTCTCACTGGGCAAGCCACCGACCCATACCAGCAGGTGCGGGCGTTGATCCCACTGCTCATGCTGGCCGACCACAGTGAGCGAGCGCCTCGACTAGCCGAGGAGGCAGAGACCCTCGCCGAGCAGATCACTGACGTCCGCCTGCGCACGTACGCGTTGATGTGGCTCGTTGGCGCCGCTGCACGGTCGGGTCATGGCGATCGTGCTGTTCGGCTCGCCACCGATGCAGAGGTTCTCGCCGGGCAGATCACCGACCCGTACACACGGTTGCAGGCGCTGGTTCTGGCGGTAGCTGCCAGGGGTGACCATGACCGAGCCGCTCAGCTGGCCACCGAGGCCCATGTGCTCACCACGCAGATCACCGACCTGTACCTACGGGTGAATGAACTGACTAGCCTTGCTGAGGCGGTGGCCTCCGCGGGCGACCATAGTCACGCCGCCCGGCTGGCCGCCGAGGCCGAGACCCTGGCCGCACAGATCATCGGCCCGAGGGTGCTGGAGCGCGCGGTGGCCCGGCTCGCCGAGGCGCTGGCTGCCGCCGGTGATCTTGACCGTGCGGAGACCCTTGTCGGGCGGCTTACTGATCCGATTGAGCAGGCGTGTGCGTTGCTTGCGCTGGTCGAGGCGACCGCAGCGAGTGGCGACCTTGACCGGGCGGAGGCCCTTATCGCCCAGAGCGCCCCCGGCCAGTCGGGTTGGGCATTGCCCGCTTTAGTCAAGGCCGCCGTAGCCACTGGTGATCTCGACCGGGCAGAGGCGCTGACCGAGCTGGCCACAGACCCGTTCCAACGGGTGCGGGCATTACTCCCACTGCTCATGCTGGTCGGTGACCATGGCGATCGGATCGCCCGCCTAACTACCGGGACAGAGAACCTCGCCAGTCAGATCATCGACCCGTTCCAGCGGGCATGGGCGTTGACTTGGCTCGCTGAGGTAGCCGCGTGGGTTGGCGACATCGATCGTGCTGCTCGGCTGGTCACCGATGTGGAGATGCTAGTTGAGCAGACCACCGAGTCATCCCTACTGGTGCCGACGCTTGCCGTGCTCGTCAGGGTGGTGGCCGCTGGGGGTGACTGCGATCGGGCCGCTCGGCTAGCCGACGAAGCAGAGACCCGCACCGCCCAGATCGCCGAACCGGACCAGCGGGTGCACGCGTTGGGCCGGCTCGCCACGGCGGTGGCAGCGGAAGGCGACCACGACCGGGCCGCCCGGTTAGCCGCCGAAGCGGAGACAATCACGTTCGAGATCAACGACCCGGACCAACGGGGGTGGGCGTTGACGGAGCTTGCCGGGGCGGTGGCGGCCGGGGGTGACCACGGTCGAGCTGCTCGGCTGGCCGTCGAGGCCGAGACCCTTGCCGGTCAGATCACCAACTCGAACCGGAGGGCGAAAGCGTTGACCCGGCTCGCGATGACACTTCTGGAAAAAAGCAAGGAAGCTTCGCCGGTACGAGAACATGCGCGGAGCCGTTCGCCTTCGTCGGTACGGGTGCGCTGCCTTCTTGCTGAGGCGCTCGTGACCGGTTCATGGACCGAAGTCGTCTCCAGCCTGGCACGCGTCGGACCGTTGGCCGTCGGTGCACTCGCCGACGAACTGCAAGCGCGGTGGAGGTTCGATACCTCGACAGTCCCTTGAGAGCTGTCCCACTAACACTGATTTGTTCCGTTGGCATCGCTGAGTTGCGCCGGGAACTGCCTGGTGGCGAGGGGCCGCGACCACGGAGAACAGCATGGCTATGAAATCCGGATCGGAGAGAGCGTCTCCCACGATCTCCGACAGGAGGTCCGGCCAGAGGTCGGCAGCCTCGTCATCGCTCACTGGCGCTGCGCTCTTGCCGGCGGCGCAACACCTCGTCGATGGTCGTGGTGGGGAGAGTGCCATTCACTGCGGCCGCGTGGATGCGGTTCCGGTCCGGGTCGGTGTCGAGCATTGCCCGGCCCCACCAGGCGTTGAGGACGTCATCGAGCTCGTCGCCCTGCTGCGCGCGGAGCAACTCGGCGAAGAACTGAGCCCGGCGGCTACCGTGCAGCGCGTCTGAGATACCACCGATGGTGTGGAGGACTCGCGGGGGGCCAGGCTCGTGCGGATGTACGGGCTGCGTGCTCATTCCGTCCGTCCTCCTTGCTGCTGCGATCCGGCCGGCTGATCTCGGCGACAGCCTTTCGAGACACGGGACGCCCTCCCCAAGAGGCTGGTGAGGCCGAGAGGATCGCCACGAGCTGGTGGGGGTTAGTCGAGGAGGTGGTCGAATTCTCCGTTCTTGGCGCCGGCGATGAAGGCGGCCATCTCGTGCTGGTCGAAGATGAGGGTGCGGGCCTTGCGCTCGAACGAAGGAAGCTTGTCGTCCTGGAAGCCGATCAGGTCCCCAGCCAGGGTGAACGAGAGGCATCCGGTGTTGCTGCCACTGAAGGTCGATTTCAGGTACTGGCCATTGACCACAGCGTCATACTGCGCGTCGTCGAGGGAGGAGTACGGGTTGGGAGAGCGGGTCACTGGGTCACAGCTCCTTGATGACTGCACGGATCAGGTCCTGTGACTCCCGGGCTGGCAGGGCCTAGGCGAGAGCTGCGTTGAAGATATACGTGCATTGCCGCACAGGGTCGCGATCTTCGTACATCCGTTGGGCTGTCTCGCTGTCCACGTACACCACGTCACCGTCGAGTTCTCGTTCGAACTCGAAGATCACGACGTTGTCCGAGCCGGGCAGCGCTCCGGCACTGAAGGGCAGGATGTGCACCGCGACGGAATGACGCTGGGTCACCTCGATCAGGTGTTGAAGCTGGTCGCGCATAACATCGGGACCGCCCACCAAGGTGCGGATGACTCCCTCGGTAAGCACCGCTGTCAGGCCCTGGAAGTCGTCGTCGCCGAGCCGCCGCTGGCGCCGCATCCGCAGTTCGACTAAGCGGTCAACGTGCAGCGGCGCGACCAAGGAACGAGCGTTGCCGACCACTGCCTCGGCGTAAGCCCGGGTCTGCAGCAGCCCTTGCACGTAGACGTTGTCGTAGCTGCGCACGTTGGTGGCGTCTTCGCCGATCTCGGCGAGCATCTCCATGGCCTCGCCGACGATGTCCGAATACTCCTGCCACCAACCCCGTTCGTCAGCCCGGTGGCGTAGCTCGTCGAGCTTTTGCGACTGCTCGGTGCCGATGTCGAGCACCGTGGCGATCCGGTCCAGGTGCTCGGAGCTGATCCGGGCTATGCCGGACTCCACCCGCGACAGGTGCGAGGCGGAGATGCAGCGCTGGCGAGGCTGGTCGGTGTTCATCAACTCGACCAACTTCTCCTGATTGAGCTGGGCATCGTCGCGGAGTCGTCGGATCTGCTTGCCCAACCGGCGGGACCGGATGGTCTTGCGCTGCGCCATGGGGCCTCCTTGCCCAGTCGCCCGATGGACGGGTTAAGATCGTGAAAGCTGCACACAAACTGCATACAGGTTACAGTCGAGCTGCATGCAAGGCAGTGACAAGCGTATCCCCCTTGCTGGAGCGCTCCGGTGGGCTCGCCGTTGAGCGCGCCAGCAACCCACCAGGACGACGGTGACCCCGGCCCTGACCCCCCGAATCGGCCGGGGTCACCGTCCACCAACCATGGCGGTGATCAGCGTGACGGAGTTGCCCCCAGTGGTGGAACAGCTCTTGCTCGACGTCGTCGCCGACGGGTTCACCGTGTACTGCTGCGGTCCCCGAACCGCGCCGACCGCGCTGGCGGCATCGTACGAATGGGAGCACTGCATCGATCAGATCACCATCCGGAGCTGGGCCCGGGTCACCGCGGCGAGGGTCCCGAAGCTCGGCCGGGTGGACGTCTTCGCGCCTGAGTTCGTCGTGTGGGCCTATGAGGGTCCCGCGGAATGCGCCGTCCGGGCACTGCTGCACCTCGTGCACCCGGAGCACCCGGACGCCCCCATGGGTGTCTACCCGGCGCCGCGATCCCTGCACGTACCACGGCATGAGCAGCGTCCGATGACGATTCGGCTTCCCTCCGCCAGCCGGGCTGGAGTGCGCGCCGCGCGACTGGCGGCTTGTCACGATCCCGTCCTGGCTACTAGCCAGTAACGAGCCGTATTCTGCGACTGGAGCTCTTACGCGGTTCCCGGCTACCAGAGGGAGTGGACGGCGTGATGGCAACGCGACTGGTGATCGGCCTGGGACTGACCGTTTTGACGCTGTTCTTCGCCGGCCGGCGGGTGTGGTGGCTGTACACGTTGATCCGTTCCGGTCAGCCGACGCACGGTCGCACCAGCGAGTTAGCCGCCCGGCTGCGGACTCAGCTGGTGGAGGTGTTCGGGCAGCGGCGGTTGTTGCGGTGGACGGTCCCGGGCTTGGCGCACTTTTTCACCTTCTGGGGCTTCGTCGTCCTGATCACCGTCTACATCGAGGCCTACGGGGTGTTGTTCGACGAGAACTTCGCGATCCCACTGATCGGGCACCAACCGGTGCTGGGTTTCCTCCAGGATTTCATCGCGCTCGCGGTACTGGCGTCGATCATTACGTTCGCGATCATGCGGACCCGGCAGGCTCCGGAGCGCAGGCAGCGGGCGTCGCGCTTCTACGGCTCGCACACCGGCGGCGCCTGGCTGATCCTGTTCATGATCTTCAACGTGATCTGGACGTTGTTCCTGTTCCGGGGCACCGAGGTGAACAACGGCACCTTTCCCTACCGCTCCGGTGCGTTCGCTTCGGACGCCGCGGCGACGCTGCTCGCACCGCTGGGCGCGGGGACCAACCAGGTACTGGAGACGGTCGGGCTGCTGCTGCACATCGGCGTCATGCTGGCATTCCTGATCATCGTGCTGTACTCCAAGCACCTGCACATCTTCATCGCGCCGATCAACGTCGCGGCCAAGCGGATGCCCAACGCGCTGGGTCCGCTGCTGCCGATGGAGTCCGGTGGCAAGGAGATCGACTTCGAGGACCCGGGCGAGGACGACGTCTTCGGCCGGGGCAAGATCGAAGACTTCACCTGGAAGGGCATGCTGGACTTCGCGACCTGCACCGAGTGCGGTCGCTGCCAGAGCCAGTGCCCGGCGTGGAACACCGGTAAGCCGCTGTCCCCCAAGCTGGTCATCATGGATCTGCGTGATCACCTGTTCGCCAAGGCGCCCTATCTGATCGGTGACCAGGAAGTACCGGACCACAGCGACGTCGACGTGCTGGCGCTTGCCGGGGGTGATGGACACGGCGGCAACGGCCACCACGTGCCCGAGTCGGGCTTCGGCCGGGTGCCGGGATCGGGTCCGGAGCAGGCCGCCCGACCGTTGGTGGGTAGCGCCGAGGTGGGCGGGGTGATCGACCCGGACGTGCTGTGGTCGTGCACCACCTGCGGGGCCTGCGTGGAGCAGTGCCCGGTGGACATCGAGCACGTCGACCATATCGTGGACATGCGGCGCTACCAGGTGCTGATCGAGGCAGATTTCCCCACCGAGCTGGGCACGCTGTTCCGCAACCTGGAGAACAAGGGCAACCCGTGGGGGCAGAACTCCTCCGCCCGGATGGACTGGGCGAAGGGGCTGGACTTCGAGGTCCCGCAGCTGACCGAGGAAACGTTGCCCGCGGACGTGGAGTACCTGTTCTGGATCGGCTGCGCCGGCGCCTATGACGACAATGCGAAGCGCACGGTGCGGGCTACCGCCGAGCTGCTGCACATCGCCGGCGTCAACTACGTCGTGTTGGGCGACGGCGAGACCTGCACGGGGGATCCGGCCCGCCGATCGGGCAACGAATTCTTGTTCCAGATGCTCGCGCAGCAGAACGTCGAGGCGCTCAACACCGCCTTCTCCGGGCGCGAGCCGGGCCGTCGCAAGGTTGTGACGACCTGCCCGCACTGCTTCAACACGCTGGGCCGGGAGTACCCGCAGCTAGATGGGCACTACGAGGTGGTGCACCATACCCAGCTGCTCAACCAGCTGGTACGGGACAAGCGGCTCGTGCCGGTCCCGGCTGCCGACGGACCGGCGGTCACTTATCACGATCCGTGCTACCTGGGCAGGCACAACGACGTGTATTCACCGCCACGCGAGTTGGTGGGCGCGTCCGGTGCGCAGCTGACCGAGATGCCGCGGCACGGTGACCGTTCGATGTGCTGCGGCGCCGGCGGCGCCCGGATGTGGATGGAGGAGCGCATCGGCAAGCGAGTCAACCTCGACCGGGTCGACGAGGCGATCGCCACCGGGACCTCTGCGATCGCCACCGGCTGCCCGTTCTGCCGGGTCATGCTCACCGACGGCCTCACTACCCGCGAGTCCGAAGGCACCGCCGCCAACCAGACCGAAGTCCTCGACGTCGCCCAACTCCTGCTCACCAGCGTCAAGCGAGGGGCGCCGACACCGCCCACCGGTCCCGAATAGCGCTTTTCGCGAGGCCGATGAGTTCAGCGGTGGGTGTCGACGCGCTGGAAGTTGAGGTAGGCCCGCGACGGGGTGGGCCCGCGCTGCCCTTGGTAGCGGGAGCCCACCCCGGCGCTGCCGTAGGGATGCTCCGCGGGGCTGGACAGCCGGAAGAGGCACAACTGCCCGATCTTCATTCCGGGCCACAGCGTGATCGGCAGGTTCGCCACGTTGGACAGCTCCAGGGTGATGTGACCGCTGAAACCGGGATCGATGAAGCCTGCCGTGGAGTGTGTCAGCAGCCCGAGACGGCCCAGGCTCGACTTGCCTTCGAGCCGCCCAGCCAGATCGTCAGGCAACGTGATCTGCTCGAACGTCGACCCGAGCACGAACTCGCCGGGATGAAGCACGAAAGGCGCATCACCCTCGGGCTCCACTAGTGAGGTCAGCTCGTCCTGCTGCAACGACGGGTCGATGTGGGTGTATTTGGTATTGACGAAGACCCGAAAGAAGCGGTCCAGGCGCACATCAATGCTGGACGGTTGGAGCAACTTCTCGTCGAACGGCTCGACGCCCAGGCGGCCGGCGTCGAACTCAGCCCGAAGGTCCCGATCGGACAGCAGCACGTCCGACACCCTAGTCGGCGGCCTGGATAGCCCATGAGGTTCCATCACCATCGACGCCGATCACACCCCAATGGTCACACTGACCTCACCAGCCCCGGCCAAGGTAGGGGAGATCCGCCGCAGACGTGGGCGGGGGGGGGCCGTTTTGGCCGCCGGGGGGGGCCCCCGGCCGGCGCGGCGGCCGGGGACGAGCGCCCCCGGGCGGGGCCCCCCGCCCCCCCGGGG
>JBBPZY010000154.1:0-3339 GCA_038276315.1 Mycobacteriales bacterium | reverse complement strand
GGCGCGCGTCCGGCGCGGTCCCGCCGCCCCGGGGGCGCCGGGCGCGCGGCGGGTGGGCCGCGGGCGCCGCCGGGGCGCCCGGCGACGGGCCGCCCCGCCCCCGCTACCGGATCACCCCCGAAGGAGTGACGGCCGTGGACGACTGGGTCTTCGGGGCTCAGGATCCCGAGCTGTTCGCGACGAGCTCGCTGTACGCGCGGATCACCGTCGCCTTGCTGAGTGGACGACCGGCCGAACAGGTCCTGGCGGCCCAGCGCGGTGCGCACCTACGGAGGATGCGTCTGCTCCAGCAGCAACGGCGTGACGCGTCCGGAGCAGACCTCCTGGCTGTCACCTACGAGCTGGCCCATCTCGACGCCGACCTGCGCTGGATCGAGCAGTCCGGCCCGCACCTCGACCAGGTCCGCACCCAGCTCGAAGGAGACGACCGTGCTTGATGCCACGAACCTCGACCTGTCGTACGGCGCGACCCCCGCCTTGCGCGGGGTGTCGCTGTCCTTGGCCCCCGGTCAGCGAGTGGCTCTGATGGGGCCCTCCGGATGCGGCAAGTCGTCGTTGCTGAACTGCCTGTGCGGCGTCGTGCGTCCGGACTCCGGGAGGGTCAGATTTGAGGATCGTGACCTCACCAGCCTCTCCGACCGCGAGCGCAGCCGGATCCGGCTCGAGCGGTTCGGCGTGGTCTTCCAGTTCGGCGAGCTGGTTCCCGAACTGACGCTGATCGAGAACGCCGCGCTGCCCCTGGAGTTACTGGGCGAGTCGCGGCGCGACGCCCAGCAGCGCGCCCACGTCCTCTTCGACGAACTCGGGATCGAAGAGGTCGCGGGTTCGCGGGCTGGCGAGGTCTCGGGCGGCCAGGCCCAGCGAGCCGCCGTGGCCCGGGCCCTCGTGCACGAGCCGCGGGTCGTGCTTGCTGACGAACCGACCGGCGCCCTCGACTCCATCAACGCCGAGGCGGTCCTGGACGCCATGGTTGCGCTCACGGACCGCATCGGCGCGGCACTCCTGGTCGTCACCCACGACAACGTCGTCGCCTCACACCTCGACGAGCTGGTGACCATGCAGGACGGTGCGATCTTGATGCCCGCGACGGTGGACTGGTGAGCCCGTCGGTCCGGTTGGGCCTGCGCCTGGCGGTCGGAACGTCGGGGCAGCGCCTCCGGTCAGCCCTGGTGGTGGTTGCGACGGCGGTCGGGTCGTGGCTGCTGCTCTCGACGTTTGCCGTGGGTCGCGCGATCGCGGTCACTGACAACGGGGACTCCTCTGCTGATCGCGACCGACTGGCGCTCAGCATCGTCGCCGCTGTAGCGCTGCCTATTCTGGTGCTCGCCACCAGCGTCGGGCGGCTCTCGGCCTCCGTCCGCGACCGACGGCTGGCGAACCTCCGGCTGCTCGGACTGATGGCTTCCCAGACGCGTACGGTGGCCGCCACCGAGGCGGGCGTCGCGGCCGTCGTCGGCACCCTCCTGGGTGCGGTGGCGTACATCGCGACCAGGCCGGCTCTGGCCCACCTCAGCTTCGCCGGTCACCGCTGGAGCGCCGGCGCGCTCGACTCAAGTGTGGTCGGTTGGATCATCGTCGCCGGTGGGCTGCCCGCACTGGTCTGTTGCTCGGCCATCGCGCCGGTGCGAGGTGGCGCGGCCAGCGCGCTGACGCGCGCTCGCCGCGCCTCGGACCGACGCCCGTCCCCGTGGTGGGCGGTGCCACTCGTCGTCGGGATCGTCCTGTGCGCGATACAGCTCGTCCTGCCCCGAGAGGAGAACCTCAGCTCAGGCCGCTTCGTCCTCTTCTTCGCCGGCGCGATCGGGGCGGGCCTTGGAGTCGTCCTCGTGGCGGCGTGGGTGGTGCGCGGCGTGGCCGATGTGCTGGTGCGGCGGGCCCGGGGTCCGGTCACTGGCATCGCCGGGCGCAGGCTCCAGTCCCAGCCCGGCGGCGTCGTGCGTGTCACCTCGGCGCTGATGATCGGTCTGTTCCTGGTCACCGGAGCCCGCGCCGTGCTCGTAGCCTTCGAGGACCAGTCGCAATACGCCGCCGCCGACGCCGCGGTCCGCAGCGCCCAGCGAGTCGCCTTCGACGTCTCGGCGACCAAGGCCGAGACGGTGACAAGCCGAGCCGCAGCCCTGACCGGTGTGACCGACGTGATCACAGTTCCCCGCCTGGAGGGATCGGCCCACGGCCCGTCCGGTCGCACCGGAGCCACCGTGCTCGTGGCGACCTGCGCACAGCTGACACGGATCCAGCCCGAACTGCGCGGCTGTGTCGACGCCCCGATGTCTACAGGGAACGGCTCACCGGTCCGCGGGGAGCTGACCATCAAGAGTCACGGGTCGACCCTCGCTCGCTTCGCCGTACCCCAGCACCGTTTGACCAGCCCAACCTCGGGCTCCTGGCCTGGAGCCCTGTCCCCCGTTGAGGCCGACTTCGTGGTACCCCCCGACACGCCAGGCATCCAGGATGCGGTGCTTCACGCGAACCGGATGGGGTTGGTCGTCGGGGCACCCGGGCGGGACCTCCCCGACCGGCTCGCGGCAGCGGGTGTGCCGTTCGCGGTCTCGCCCGACTACGGCTACTACGACTTCGTCGCCGGCCTCCGAGCGATCCTGTGGACAGTCGCCGCCGTGGTCCTCTGTGTCGGCTTGCTCACGCTCGGCATCGGAGCCGCGGATCGGGCCATGGCGCGCCGACGTGAACTCGCGGCGCTGCGCGTGCTCGGCACACCGCCGTCGGTGCTCCGTCGCGCCCAACTGTTAGAGGCAGCGATCCCCACCGTTGCCGCGACGCTCCTCGCCGTCGCGACCGGCTTCCTGGCGGGCGCGACCTACCTACGCATGGTCGGCATCAGACATGGGATGCACCTCCCGTGGACCTCCACGCTCGAATTCGCCCTCGTCTCGGTCGCCGCAGCACTCGTAGTCGCCTGGGTCACCGTGCTCGCGACGAACGTCCGGCTGAGCCCTGACGTCATCCGACAGGAGTAGACGCCCCCGAGACCACGCTGGATCGCCCAATTCGCGGCATCGGTCCGGAAGTCCCTGGGCACTTCTCACACACGCATCGGGTAGCGCACGCCCAGTCCACTCATCGACTACGGCGGGACGGATCACAGACGGCTCGGATCTCGCGTTCAGGCAGAACCCCCAAGTCTGAACGGCTCTGTTGCGTTGGCCGATCAATCGGCATGGTTGAACCGCCGCCGGGGAATCAGATGGCGGGTGCCAGCTCATTGAAGGCCGTCAGCAGCCGGTGATGGACCGGTGCGTCGGTGGCGATGTCGTAGTGGCCACGTTTGAGGTTCTGGATGAACGCGTGCCCGGTGGCGAGTGTGCGTGCGGATCGGAATGT
>JBBPZY010000153.1:0-7091 GCA_038276315.1 Mycobacteriales bacterium | reverse complement strand
GATGGTGCTGGTCGGCCAGGTCAACCCCGACGTCGTCGGCCTGATCAACAGCCACGGGCCGTTCGCCGTGGGGCTGTCCGGCGAGGACGCGCAGCTGTTCACGGCCGAGCGCCGCGGGACCGTCGTCGACGGCGAGCACGTCGACGTCGGACTGGTCGGCGAGGTCGTCGAGGTGCGGCCCGAGATCATCCGTGCGCTGCTCGACGAGGGCAAGGTCCCGGTCGTCGCGACGGTCGCCAGCGACGCGTGCGGCGTCGTGCACAACGTCAACGCCGACACCGCCGCGGCGGCGCTGGCCGTCGCGTTGGGTGCCGCGAAGCTCGTCGTGCTCACCGACGTCGAGGGGCTGTACACCGACTGGCCGGACCGGACCAGTCTGCTGTCCCAGATAACGGCGGACCGGCTGGAGGGGCTGCTACCGGAACTGTCCGCGGGAATGGTGCCGAAGATGGAGGCCTGCCTGCGCGCCGTCCGGGGCGGAGTGCCACGGGCCCACATGATCGACGGCCGGGTGGCGCACTCAGTGCTACTCGAGGTGTTCACCACCGAGGGAGTAGGAACCATGGTGCTGCCCGAAATGGAGACCTGATGTCTACTGCGGAGTTGCAGCGGCGCTGGCAGGCCGCGTTGATGGCCAACTACGGCACACCGCCATTGGCGCTGGCCCGTGGTGCCGGCGCCGAAGTGTGGGATACCGACGGCCGGCGTTACCTGGATCTCGTCGGCGGTGTCGCGGTGAACGCGCTGGGCCACGCGCACCCGGCCGTGGTGCGCGCGGTGACCGAGCAGATCAGCACCCTCGGGCAGGTCTCCAACCTCTACCTCACCGAACCGGCGATCACGCTAGCCGAGACCTTGCTGGATCTGCTCGGCGCCACCGGGTCGGGACGGGTGCTGTTCTGCAACTCCGGCACCGAGGCCACGGAGATCGCATTCAAGATCGCTCGCCGCACCGGGCGATCCACCATGGTCGCGACGCACGGTGCCTTCCATGGCCGGACCATGGGGGCGCTCGCGCTCACCGGTCAGCCTGCCAAACGGGATCCGTTCGACCCAATGCCGCCCGGTGTGGTCTTCGTACCCTACGGCGATGCCGCGGTCCTGAAAGCGGTCGTCGACAGCGACACCGCCGCGGTGTTCCTCGAGCCGGTGCAAGGCGAGAACGGTGTGATCATTCCCCCAGCAGGCTACCTGCAGGCCGCTCGGGAGATCACCGCGGCGACGGGGGCGCTACTGGTGTTGGACGAGGTCCAGACCGGCATCGGCCGGACCGGTACCTGGTTCGCCCATCAGTCGGCAGGCGTGATCCCCGACGTGGTGACGCTCGCCAAGGGCCTCGGCGGTGGCCTTCCGATCGGCGCGTGTATCGGTATCGGACCCGCCGCGCACCTGTTGCAGCCCGGTCACCACGGCAGCACGCTGGGCGGCAACCCGGTCTGCTGTGCGGCCGCCCTGGCGGTGCTCCGGACGATCGCCGCGGACGGGTTGCTCGACCACGTCGCCCAGCTCGGCAAGCAGATCGCCGCAGAGGTGACGGCGCTGCGCCACCCGCTCGTCAGCTCGGTCAGCGCGGCCGGGCTCCTCATCGGAATCGGGCTGACCTCGCCGCGGTCCGCTGAGGTCGCCACCGCCGCACGAGAGGCCGGCTTCTTGGTCAACCCTGCGGTGCCAGACCGGGTCCGACTCGCCCCACCGCTGGTGCTCACCGAGGCGCAGGCGCGCGAGTTCCTCAACGCCCTGCCCGCCATCCTGGACGGGGTGCGGTAGCGATGCCCAAACACTTCCTGCGCGATGACGATCTCACCCCGGCCGAGCAGCGGGAGGTCCTCGACCTGGCTGACGAGTTCAAGGCCGACCCCTTCGGTCACACGCCGCTGGCCGGTCCGCGATCCGTCGCGGTGATCTTCGAGAAGAGCTCGACGCGGACCCGGCTGTCCTTCGAGATCGGCATTGCCCAACTCGGCGGCCACCCGCTGATCATCGACGCCCGGACGATGCAGCTAGGTCGCGAAGAGACCATCGAGGACACCTCGCGGGTGCTGTCCCGCTACGCCGACGCCGTTGTATGGCGGACCTACGCTCAACGCCGTATCGAAGCGATGGCTAGTGTCTCGCGGGTGCCGGTGGTCAACGCGCTCACCGACGAGTTCCATCCCTGCCAGGTGCTCGCCGACCTGCAGACCATCCGGGAGCGGCACGGTCAACTGGCCGGGCTCACCCTGACCTATTTGGGCGACGGGGCGAACAACATGGCGCACTCACTGCTACTCGGGGGCACCACCGCGGGGCTGCATGTGCGGATCGCCGCTCCGGAGGGCTTCCAGCCGATGCCCGAGGTGCTGCTCGCGGCGAAGCACCGGGCTGCGCAGACTGGTGGGGGTGTCACCGTGCTCGCCGATCCACACGCGGCGGTCGATGGGGCCGACGTGCTCGTCACCGACACCTGGACGTCAATGGGACAGGAGAGTGACAGGCTCGACCGGCTCACCCCGTTCCGCCCGCTGCAGATCAACGCGGAGCTGCTGGACCGGGCTTCCGGCGGTGGTGTCAGGATGATCACGGTGCTGCACTGCCTGCCGGCGCACCGGGGCGCCGAGATCACCGATGAGGTGCTCGACGGGCCGGCTAGCGCGGTGTGGGACGAGGCCGAGAACCGGCTGCACGCGCAGAAGGCGCTGCTGGCCTGGCTGCTGGATCCGAAGCGAGCGCCATGACATCGACCCGGGTCGGCCGGCAGGCTCGCATCGTCGAGTTGGTGACCAACCGTGTCGTGCACAGCCAGGCTGAGCTGGTCGCGCTGCTTGCGGGCGAAGGCATTGAGGTCGCCCAGGCCACCCTGTCCCGGGACCTCGACGAGCTCGGCGCGATGAAGGTGCGCGGCGCCGGCGGCGCTCCGGTGTATGTCATCCCCGAGGACGGCAATCCGGTGCGCGCGGTGACCCGCGGCACCGAACGGCTGGCGCGGGTACTGGCCGAGCTGCTCGTGTCCGCCGACGCCAGCGCCAATCTCGCGGTGCTGCGCACACCGCCTGGTGGGGCACACTTCGTGGCCAGTGCGCTGGATCGGGCGGCGCTGACCGATGTGGTCGGCACCATCGCCGGCGATGACAGCATCCTGGTCGTCGCCCGCGAACCCGTCTCCGGGGCACAACTGGCGGAGCGGATTATGGCGCTGGCGCGCTCGTGAGTGGCATTGAGTGCCATAACACTGTTTGCCACTCACAAGCTCGACCGAAGGGAGAACAAGATGGCTGAGCGGGTCGTACTCGCCTACTCCGGGGGTTTGGACACCTCGGTGGCGATCGGGTGGATCGCCGAGGAAACCGGGGCTGAGGTCGTCGCCGTCGCGGTAGATGTCGGCCAGGGCGGCGAGGATCTGGAGACGATCCGCCAGCGGGCGCTGGCCTGCGGCGCAGTGGAGGCCGTCGTCACCGACGCCCGCGACGAGTATGCCGAGCAGTACTGCCTGCCGGCGCTGCAAGTCAACGCCCTGTACATGGACCGCTATCCCTTGGTTTCAGCCTTATCCCGCCCGTTGATCGTCAAGCATCTGGTGGCGGCCGCGAAGTACCACGGTGCCTCCACGGTCGCGCACGGCTGCACCGGCAAGGGCAACGACCAGGTGCGGTTCGAGGTGGGCATCGGCGCACTCGGGCCGGACCTGCGGGTGATCGCCCCGGTCCGGGACTACGCGTGGACCCGGGAGAAGGCGATCGCCTACGCCGAGGAGCGGAGCCTGCCAATCGACGTCACGAAGCGCTCGCCGTTCTCCATCGACCAGAACCTGTGGGGCCGCGCGGTCGAGACCGGATTCCTTGAAGACCTGTGGAACGCCCCGACCAAGGACGTGTACTCCTACACCAGCGATCCGACCGAACGGAAGGCACCGGAGGAGCTGGTGGTCAGCTTCGAGTCCGGGGTACCGGTCGCCATCGACGGTGTCCCGGTGACAGTGCTGGAAGCGATCCAGCAGCTCAACGCCCGGGCCGGAGCCCACGGTATCGGCCGGCTGGATATGGTCGAGGACCGGCTGGTCGGCATCAAGAGCCGGGAGATCTACGAGGCGCCCGGCGCGATCGCCCTGATCACGGCGCACCAGGAGCTGGAGAACGTCACCGTAGAGCGTGACCTGGCCAGGTACAAACGTAATGTGGAGCAGCGCTGGACGGAGCTGGTCTACGACGGTCTGTGGTTCTCCCCGCTCAAGCGCGCGTTGGACGCCTTCGTCGCAGACTCGCAGCGCCACGTGACCGGCGAGATCCGGATCGAGCTGGCCGGCGGTCGGGCCACGGTGACCGGACGGCGCAGCCCGCAGTCGCTCTATGACTTCAACCTCGCCACCTACGATGCGGGCGACACCTTCGACCAGTCGCTGGCAAAGGGGTTTGTGCAGCTGTGGGGGCTTCCGTCGAAGCTAGCGGCGCAGCGAGACCTGCTTGGCAGGGTCGAGCCAACGACACCGCGGCGGCTGCCGTCGTGAGCGCGCTCTGGGGTGGCCGGTTCAGTGCGAAACCGGCTGATGCGCTGGCGGCGTTGAGCCTGTCGACACACTTCGATTGGCGCCTGGCCCGGTACGACATCCGTGGCTCCCGGGCGCACGCGCGGGTGCTGCACGCCGCCGCGCTGCTCGACGATGGTGAGCTGGCCGCGATGCTCGACGCACTGGATCGTCTCGATACCGACGTCGATTCTGGCGCGTTCGTCCCGGTACCCGAGGACGAGGACGTGCACACCGCGTTGGAACGTGGTCTGATCGAGCGCGCCGGGCCGGAGCTCGGTGGCCGGCTGCGCGCTGGCCGCTCCCGCAACGACCAGATCGCGACATTGCTGCGAATGTGGCTTCGCGACGCGGCCCGCCGGGTCGCCGCCGGCACCCTGGACGTGATCGATGCGCTGCTCGACCAGGCCCTGGCACACCCTGATGCGCCGATGCCGGGCCGGACCCACATGCAGCACGCCCAGCCCGTATTGCTCGCTCACCATCTGGGGGCCCACGTGCAGGCCCTACTGCGAGACGTCGAGCGGCTGCGGGACTGGGATGCTCGGGCCGCCTTGTCGCCTTACGGCTCCGGTGCGCTGGCCGGCTCGTCGCTCGGCCTGGACCCGGCTGCGGTGGCCGCCGAACTCGGCTTCGATGCGCCGATGGAAAACTCGATCGACGGCACGGCATCGCGGGACTTCGCTGCCGAGGCCGCGTTCGTGCTCGCGATGCTGGCCGTGGACCTGTCCCGGATCGCCGAGGAGATCATTCTCTGGGCCACCGCCGAGTTCGGATATGTCGCCCTGGACGATTCCTACTCGACCGGCAGCTCCATCATGCCGCAGAAGAAGAACCCGGATGTGGCCGAGTTGGCCAGAGGTAAGGCCGGCCGGCTGATCGGCAACCTCACCGGTCTGCTGGCCACGCTCAAGGCGCAGCCGCTGGCCTACAACCGGGACCTCCAAGAGGACAAGGAGCCGCTGTTCGACTCCATCGACCAGCTTGAGTTGCTGCTTCCCGCGATGGCAGGGATGGTCGGCACCCTGTCTTTCCGAACCGGGCGGCTCGCCGAGCTGGCCTCGGCCGGGTTCACCCTGGCCACCGATCTTGCCGAGTGGCTGGTGCGCCAGGGGGTGCCGTTTCGCACCGCGCACCAGGCGGCTGGAGCTTGCGTGCGGCTGGCTGAGTCCCGCGGGGCGGAGTTGGCGGAGCTCTCGGAGATGGAGCTTGCCGCCGTCCATCCTGAGCTCACCCTCGACGTGCGTCGGGTGCTCAACGTCGCCGGGTCGATCAGCTCCCGCGATGGCTACGGCGGGACCGCACCCGAGCGCGTCGCAGAGCAGCTGCAGCGCGCCCGGCGTGCCGCTGACGGGCACCGTTGCTGGATCAGCTAATGACGGTGGAAACCTTGGCCCGCGAACACCTCGCTGTCGACGTCCTGGCGGCAGCCCGGTTGCTGTTGGGTTGCCTGGTGGTGGCGGACCGACCCGACGGCCAGGTGGTCGTTCGCCTCGTCGAGCTGGAGGCCTATCGCGGTTCCGATGATCCTGCGGCGCACTCCTACCGCGGCCGCACCGCTCGTAACGCAGTGATGTTCGGTCCGCCCGGCCACCTGTACGTGTATTTCGTCTATGGGCTGCACTTCTGTGTCAACATCTCGTGTCTGCCTGACGGGGAACCCGGTGCGGTACTGCTTCGCGGCGCTGAGGTCGTCTCCGACCTTGATATCGCCCGGCTGGCCCGGCCCACCGCCCGGTCCGACGCCGACCTTGCTCGCGGGCCGGCCCGGCTCGCGACGCTGCTCGGGCTACGCCGCGAGCACAACGGTCTAGACCTCACCGACCCCACGTCACAGGTGCGGCTGCTGCCCGGCGATCCGATCGCCGCCGAACGAGTGCGCACCGGTCCACGGGTCGGTGTCGCCGCCGCGCAAAACCGTCCGTGGCGGTTCTGGGTGGATGGCAGTCCGGCCGTGTCGGCATACCGCCGACGCCCAAGCTCAGCGAGACCTCATAGCGATTGATCGATCCGTGACATCATCGGTGCGCCCTTCGGGTGACCCGGCCGCAGCGCACGGACACGGTGGGTGCGCGCGTGTACTCGGATGCGGCGAACTCTTGCACTGAATTGGGGAACACCCTCTTACCGACTGTCCACCAACTCGGCGAGCGCGGCGCCATGTCCGCACGCGTGCGGACCCCTACCAGGTTCGGTAATCAGCAGGGCGGCCCGCTGACCGCTCTGGCAGCTATGGACCGCCGATTTGACTTCGGCGGTGTGCTGGCCGTACCTTTTGGTTCGCCCCGCAGCGGAACGGACGAAGCGCTCAGCGAGATGGTGTTGAGATGTTAGGCCGGGGGCCGCGGGGAGCTAGACTCAGACGGCTGGTAAGCTTGATTGGGTCGCCGGGCTCGTAGGAAGATCTCCCAAGGTCGACCAGAACGGGACCAGCACAAGTCGAAGTGATTCACCCCGGAGCGGATCGCTGCAAGGTGGTTTGTGATGGTGTGTGTTTGTTCTTTGAGAACTCAACAGTGTGCCGAAATGTTAGTGCCATGTTTGTTGTGTTGTTTTTTGTTGTGCTAGTGTTTGGCTAGTGATCAGTGCGATG
>JBBPZY010000152.1:0-9911 GCA_038276315.1 Mycobacteriales bacterium | reverse complement strand
TCCCGCGAGGGGGCATCCACATCTTTGAGGTGCAATCCCAGCATCAAAGCCAACAGCAGTTGGACGGCGCCGAATACCCCGGCGAGGGGAAGGTTGTAGGGAGCGAGCAGCCAGATCCGCTTCCTCAGCCGTTTTGATCGCTCGAGGAACTCCACATCCCGGTCGGAATGGATCTCGGTACCCTTCCTGCCGCTGTCGACTTCCTTGGCAGTACACAGGATGATCCGGTCTCCAGGCTTCACCTGGTCGAGGGCAACACCAGCGAAGTATCGCAATTGGGCTTCGTCGATATAGGACCCGCGGCGCACGGCAGCGCCGCGGCCTTGGGCACCGGGTACATCTGGTCGCCGCCCATGATCAGGATGCGTCCCCGCTCGCTGGCGTAGGTCTCGCCGTCCCAGTCGAGCTTGAGCCCTTCGGTGGCCAGCAGCCTGGCGACCGTGTATGGCTCCAGCGCCTGCAACTCGCGGTAGTCGGCGTAGGCGCTGAAGACACCGGAGAGCAGAACCCGCACCGCCGTGTCGACGAGTTGGTGAGGATCGAGCCAGCGCACCATCGGCCTGCGCACGAACCCGAGCTCGGAAGGATCCGAAGAGGACGGGCGGGGGCCACGGTGGTGAGTTGCTCATGACGCCCGCAGCCGCAGCTGGTGCGCGCCCAGGCCGGTGACGTCGACGTCGTCCAGCGACGTGACGACCAGATCAGCGTTCGCGGCCGCTAAGAGTTCCTCGTCATGCGCTCGGGCCAGGCCTAACGCCGCCATGCCACCGGACTTGGCCGCCTGCACCCCGCTGGTTGCATCCTCAACGACGAAGCAGTGCTCTGGGGCGACGCCGAGCTCGGCGGCTCCGGTCAGAAAGATTTCCGGGTCTGGTTTCCCGTGGGCGAAATCGCGTCCAGAGATGTCGACGTCGAAGAACTCCAGCAGGCTCAGGCCGGGCCGCAGGAAGTCGTAGTGCAGGTCCTGCTCGGCGGCGAAGGTGTCGAGGCGGATCTGGCGGAGGAATAGTCCAGCGTTCTTCGACGACGACGCCGCCGCCACCGGGATTCCGGCGTCGCGCACAGCCAGCACGAAACGCAACGCATCGGGGTAAGCCCTGAACTCGCCGGCCTCGATGAGCTTGATGACCATGGTTTGCTTGTACGCGGCGTAGGCCTGCGCCCGCTCGGCGGAGTGGGGAACTTCGAAATACTCCAGGGCCGCCAGCGCTCCGCTCATTCGTGGCTTGCCCGATAACACCTGCTGGTAGACCTGCGGAGTGAAGCGGTCATCGGACCACGAGGTCTGGTCCGCAATATCGGCCCAGTCGTTTTCCATCAGCTCGCGCAGCGAGTCCTTCCAGGCCCGTTCGTGCGGAGAGTTGACCAGCACACCGTCCACGTCGAAGATCGCTGCTTCAAAGCCTCGCGTCGGCACGATCGCTCCCTTCCCCGGTATGGTCTGAGTCCTGCGGACAATCGCCCGGAGAAACGCCCGAACGAGTGCATTGCCGGCGCAGCGTTGCTACCCACTCCTGTCCCGCAGCCAGCTCTCGGACCTCGTCGCCAATGCCGATACGGACTGGCCGGCTGAAGCCGTCGGCCAGGGTGTGCACCGTCAGCTCATCGCCGGAGATGCTGACCCTGATCGAGGTACCGCGGAACTGCATCGGGAAACTGAGCCCGTCGAGGCGGTCGGTGAGCGTCGGGTCGAAGTGCAGAACCCCGTCGCGCACATTGGCGCCGACGTAGCCGCGCTGCAGGAGATCCAGTGTGCCGGACATGACGCCCATGTGGATCCCCTCCTTCGTGGTGCCGCCCTGCACGTCACTCACATCGCTGTCCAGCGCGACGAGGAACCGCTGCCATGAACTCTCCGGATCCAGGGCGCCGAGCACGGCGGCGTGCGTGACCAGACTCAGGGTCGAGCCGTGCGAGGTGCGCTGGTCGTAATAGTCGATGGTTCGCCGCGCGAGGTCGGGGTCGTAGGCGTACCCGAGCCTTTCGAACAGCTCACGGAGTTCCGCACCGGAGAACAGGAAGAACAGCATCACCGTGTCGGCCTGCTTGGCCAGCTGGTAACGGTTAGGGTCGTCGCCCGCGGCCTTGAGGATGCGGTCCAGGCGCTGGATGTTGGGGTGCTCGGCGCGGTAACGCTCCCAGTCCAGCTCCTCGAGATCGGCGTAGCCCTCGAACTGGCTGAGGATGCCGTCTGCATGGAACGGGACGAACATCTTGCGGCTCATCTCATCCCACGTGCGCAACTCGTCGTCGGTCAACCCCAGGCGAACCCGCAGCGCGGCACGACGGCTCCGCGGCAGCAGATCGAGCACCCGTGGGGCGGTGCCGGCGATCCAGGCCACCATCAGGTTGGTATAGGCGTTGTTGCGCAGGCCAGCTTCGTCGACACCTGGGTAGCGCTCGTGGAACTCGTCGGGGCCCATCACCCCGTGGATCTCGTACCGGTCGCGCTCGGGGTTGTAATGGGCGATCGAGGCCCAGAAACGGGCGATCTCCAGCATGAGCTCGGCGCCGTAACCGCGGAGAAACGCCACGTCGTCGGTTGCCTGGTAGTACTGCCAGACGTTGTAGAAGATCGCCGCGTTGACGTGGCGCTGGTTGTGGCTGTGGTCGGGGTGCCACTGCCCGGACACCGGGTTGAGGTGGACGACCTGCGTCTCCTCGGTGCCGTCGCTTCCGCTTTGCCACGGGAACATCGCGCCGGAGTAGCCAGCCTCCCGCGCCGCGGCCCGCGCTTCGGCGAGGCGACGGTAGCGGTACATCAACAGCCCGCGGGTGACCTCCGGCAGCCGGAAGTTGAGGTAGGGATACACGTAGAGCTCGTCCCAGAACACGTGCCCGCGGTAGGCCTCGCCATTGAGCCCCCGAGCCGGAACGCCCGCGTCATGCCGGGCAGTGTGCCGCGAGCACACCTGCAGCACATGGGACACGTGGAAGCGCAGCAGCAACTGCACCCGGGGCTCGCGGGGCAGCTCGATGTCACCGATGTCCCACAGCTCGGTCCACGCCGACTCGTGCTCGGTCAGCGCTGCGGCGAAGTCCGGATAGCGCGCGACGCTCTTTCCCGCCGCGACCAGCGTTTCGGCGATCGCGTTGTCGTGGGAGGTGAACAGCGAGACCATCTTCTCCACCCGCACCGGGCTGCCCTGCTCGACGTCGAATGCGAGAACCTGCTGGATGTAGTCCTCCATCTGGTACAGGCTGCGGGTAACCTCCAGCGGGCTGTTAACGTCACCGCCGCGGAAGACGCGAGTGCGCGCGGCCTCGGCGATGTAGATGTTCGACTGCCGGGTCTGCACCTTCAGCGCGATGATCTCCGGACCGAACGTGCGCGGAGACCATGGATTGAGGTGCCGTCCCTCGAGCTCGCGGTAGCGGGCAACCATGTGGTTCGTCATCCGCCCATCGAGCCCGGAGATCACCTCCACGCGCCCTGACCAGTTGTCCGGGGTCACCGTCCATTCGATCCCGGCCAAGTGGCTGTTGGCCATGCTCACGAAGCGGCGGCTGCGCAGGTTCGTCACGCGACCGATGCGGTCGCGGAACCGGATCTCGCGTTCGACCACGGCGTTGCGGATGTCATAGGAGTGGCGGTAGGAAAGCACCTCGACGTTGTCGAGCCGGACCGCTTCCTCGCCCTCGATCCGCAGCTTCATCAGCAACCAGTTCGGGAGGTTGACCAAGTCCTCGTTGAGGACCGGGCGACCACCGAGGATGGTCGTCTCCCGGTTGAAGCAGCCGTGGGCGTAGGTGCCCGGGTAATGGACCTCGCTCGCGTCCTCCCATTCCGCGGCTCCCCGGGAAGCGAAGTAGCCGTTGCCGGTGGAAGTCAGGGCCTCGCGCAAGCCTTCCTGCGCTGGGTCGAAGGCGTCGTAGGTGAGGGTGAAGTCAGCCACGGGTCCCTTCCCCAAAGGTTACGGGGTCAGCAATGGGCGCGATCCCGGCCGGCATCGGCACCTACCAACCATGCGTAGGAGCTCCACAGTGACGTAGGACCCCGACAGGACGTAGGACCCCGACAGGACGCAGGGCCCCGATAGGACGCTAACATGTGATCGGGTACCTGCCCTCGAAGCGTGGCGAACGCCCCGGTCTAGTCTGCTTACACCGACCTGAAGGATGCCATGCTTACCGACCGTTCGACGCTCACCCAGTTCCTGATCGAGGAGGGGCGCCGCCATCCGGGCGCGACCGGCGAGCTGAACACGCTCATCCTCGACGTTGCGCTCGCGTGCAAGGCGATCGCCAAGCGGGTGGCCTACGGGGCGCTCGGCGGTGTGCTCGGGGCCGCGGCGACGACCAATGTCCAGGGCGAGACGCAGCAGAGGCTCGACCTGGTCGCGAACGACCTGTTTCTGCGCGCCAACGAATGGGGCGGCTTGGTCGCCGGGATGGTGTCCGAGGAGCTGGAGGCGCCGTATCTCATCCCGGAGCGCTACCCGCGGGGAAAGTACTTGCTGTTGTTCGATCCGCTTGACGGTTCGTCGAACATCGACGTGAACCTCTCGGTTGGCAGCATCTTCTCGATTCTGCGTGCCGCGAATCCAGGTGCGAACGCCACCGCGGAAGAGTTCCTGCAACCCGGGACGGCTCAGGTCTGCGCCGGATACGCAATCTACGGTCCGTCGACGATGATCATCTTGACCGTCGGCAGTGGTGTGCACGGATTCACCCTCGAGCCGCAGCTCGGCGAGTTCATCCTGACCCATCCGGCGATCCAGCTCCCGGCCGCGGCGAGCGAGTTCGCGATCAACGCCTCGAACAGCCGGTTCTGGGAGCCGGCGGTGACGCGCTATGTCGACGAATGCCTCGCCGGCAGCACGGGTCCTCGCGGCAAGGACTTCAACATGCGATGGGTCGCGTCACTCGTCGCGGAGACGCACCGCATCCTCACCCGCGGTGGCGTGTTCCTCTATCCACGCGACACGAAGGACCCGGCAAAGCAGGGTCGGCTGCGCTTGCTTTACGAGGCCAATCCGGTGGCCTTCATCGTCGAGCAGGCGGGCGGCTTGGCAAGCACCGGACGCGAGCGTGTTCTCGACGTCGCGCCGGAGGACCTGCACCAGCGCATCGCGTTCGTCTTTGGCGCGCGCGAGGAGGTCGAGCGCATCGAGGAGTACTACCGCGACCACAATGTGGTCGAGTACGACACGCCGCTGTTCAGCGCGCGCGGCCTGTTCCGCACCAACGGTTGAGCGAAAGGGGCGCAGGCCATGTCAGCCAAGCATCCGATCATCGTCATCACCGGCTCTTCGGGCGCCGGGACGACGTCAGTGATGCGCACGTTCGAGCAGATCTTCCGGCGCGAGCAGGTGAACGCCGCGCTCATCGAGGGCGACAGCTTCCACCGCTACGACCGCACCGAGATGAAGACCAAGGTGGCCGAGGCGTTCGACCGCGGTGACCACAGCCTCAGCCACTTCGGCCCGGAGGCGAACCTGTTCGAGGAGCTCGAGGAACTGTTCCGGCAGTACGGGGAGAACGGCCACGGCCGCGTGCGCAAGTACCTGCACGACGAGGAGGAGGCGGCGCCCTACGGCCAACCACCCGGTACGTTCACGCCGTGGGAGGAGCTGGCCGACGACACGGATCTGCTGTACTACGAAGGACTACATGGAGCGGTTGCGACCGGAAAGATAGACGTGGCCCAGCACGTGGACCTGCGGATCGGCGTCGTCCCGGTGATCAATCTGGAGTGGATCCAGAAGCTGCATCGCGACATGTCGACTCGGGGCTATTCCACCGAGGCGGTGGCCGAAACGATTCTGGGTCGCATGCCCGATTACGTGAATTATATCTGCCCGCAGTTCTCCCGCACGCATGTCAATTTCCAACGCGTCCCCATGGTGGACACCTCCAACCCGTTCATCTCCCGGACCGTCCCGACGGCGGATGAGTCCATGCTCATCATCCGCTTCGCCGATCCGCGCGGCATCGACTTCGCGTATCTCCTGTCGATGCTGCACGATTCGTTCATGTCGCGCGCCAACACCATCGTCTGCCCCGGCGGGAAGATGGATCTCGCGATGCAGCTCATCTTCACACCGATGATCTGGCGGCTGATCGAGCGGCGCAAGCAGGCGCTCGGACCCTGATAGGGCTACCTGGCCGCGGCCGGGAAGACTGGGAGCACAGTCTTCTTGAAAGTCGCGTTGGTGACGCCGGCGAAAGAGGCGTACCAGGCCAGAGCGGCGGTCACGATTCCGAGGTAGCCACCGATGGTCGTGATGCCTGCGGCACCAGAGTACGCACCGATAGTCAACAGGATGAACGTCGCGAGCAGGGCGACCAATACCGCGGCCACCGCGCCGGAGACCCGCAGCGACGCTACCGCCATATAGGCGGTGAAGATTGTCCAGGCCAGCAGAAAAAGCCCGGTCGCGGACGCCGTGGCCGCGGCGGGCAGGCCCGGGACGACGAACTTGACATAGGCGGCGAAGGACAACCAGAAGGCGCCGTACGAACTGAATGCGAGCGCGCCGAAGGTGTTCGCCTTGCGGAACTCCCACATTCCGGCCAGCAGCTGGACGAGTCCGCCGTAGAACAGGGCCAGCGGCAGCACGACCGGCTCGATCGCCTTGGCGACCAGGCCGGCATTGACGCAGCTGAGAACGAACGTGGTCATAGCAAATCCAGCGAGGCCGAGAGGGCCGGGATCCGCAATGTGATCGGTCGGCGGCTCGGTCCGCACCGCCAGCGGCTCGGACACGCTGCGCCCATAAGGGATCTCTGCCATCACCTGCTCCTTAAGTTGTCACCAGGACTTCTGAAGGGGACTTGGGCCAGAATCAACGGTCCCATGACATGGTGCCGACCCGCCACCCCACCGACCTCCGGTGAGCAACAGCGCGGCGCCAATCACGCCATGGCACCTCGGTGGCCTGGACGGCCGAGCACGTACGCTCACCTGTAGTCAGGTGCGGACAACCGGAGTGCATACGGCATTGCCCGCAATACAAAACGCCGGCTGAGTCAGCCGGGGAGACGGAGTGATGTGGTAGCCACTGATCATGCGAGACGGCTTGCGCTGACCGCGGCGAACGCGGCGGCCGGCAAGAAGGCGCACAACATCACCCTGCTCGATGTGTCCGATCAGCTGGTGATCACTGACTGTTTCGTGATCGCGTCGGCGCCCAACGAGCGGCAGGTGCAGGCGATCGTGGATGCCGTTGAGGAGAAGATGGCGGCCGCTGGGAGCAAGCCGGTACGCCGTGAGGGCGCCCGTGAGGGGCGCTGGGTGTTGTTGGACTTCGTCGACGTCGTGGTGCATGTGCAGCATGCCGAGGAGAGGTCCTTTTACGGTCTTGAGCGGCTATGGAAGGACTGCCCCGCCATCCCGTTCGTAGCCGATGCCCCCGAGGTGGACGAATCGGTGTGACCTTGACGCAGCTCGTGCTCTGGCGGCATGGCGAGACTGACTACAACGCAGCACAGCGGATGCAGGGTCAGCTCGACTCGCAGTTGACCGCAACTGGCCTCGGCCAGGCCCGCCGGGCGGCCCCGTGGCTCGCGGAGCTGAAGCCGGACGTGCTCGTGGCCTCTGATCTGTCCCGCGCCGGGGACACCGCGGCAGTGCTCGCCGCCGAGACCGGGATGCCGTTGAGGATCGATAAGCGGCTTCGGGAAACCCATCTGGGGGCCTGGCAGGGCCTGACCCACGCGGAGGTTGAGGAGCTTCGTCCTGGTGGCGTCCAGACCTGGCGGCAGAACCCGCAGCTGGCCCCGCCGGGCGGCGAGACCAGGGTGGAAGTGGCTGGGCGTGCGGCGCAGGTGGTTGCCGAGCTCGATGCGGCCGGCCACAGTAGCGCGGTGTTGTGCACCCATGGCGGTCTGATCGCCGGCCTGACACCGATGCTGCTCGGCCTGCCGGTGTCGGGCTGGACGGTGTTCGGCGGAATCAGCAACTGTCACTGGACGGTGCTTGTCCGCCGGAGTCCTGGCTGGCGGCTGTTTTCCTATAATACTGCCGCTCCCGTGTGATCGTGATCGTGGTCGTCGCCGTCGTCACCGACTCAACCGCATATTTTCCGGCTGGGCTCGCCGAGCGCCGTGGTATCCGCCAGGTTCCCCTGCACGTCCTGGTCGATGGCCGGCACTGGCTCGATGGGGTGCAGCTCGGGCCGGCTGAGCTGGTTGAGGCTCTTGCGCGGCGGGCCTCGGTGAGTACGTCCCGCCCGACGCCGGGTGAGTTCGAGGCGGTGTACAGCGAAGTGCTCCGGGCCGGTGCCGACGCCATCGTGTCGGTGCACCTGTCCCGCGCGTTGTCCGGCACCTGGGAGTCGGCCAGACTGGCCGCCGAGCACGTCGGCGCGAAGCGGGTGCGGGTGGTCGATTCCCGTTCCACCGGGATGGGCTTGGGCTTCAGTGTGCTCGCCGCGGCTGCCGTCGCCGCGGACGGCGGCGATCTGGAGACCGTGTATGACACCGCTGAGCGGGTGGGCGCCTGCTGCCGCGTTTTCTTCTCCGTGGACACACTGGAGCATTTGCGCCGTGGCGGCAGGATCGGTTCGGCAGCCGCGTTGGTGGGCAGCGCCTTGGTAGTCAAGCCGCTGCTGCATGTCGACGCGGGAAAAGTTGTGCCGTTGGAGAAGGTCCGTACTGCTGGCCGCGCGCGGGCCCGCCTGGTCGAGCTCGCGGTGCAGGCAGCGGGATCTTTCCCGTTCGACCTCGCGGTGCATCACCTCGGCGCCGCCGAGCGGGCCGCGGACCTGGTGACCCAACTGCAAGGCCGACTCCCGATGCTGTCTGAATGCCTGGTGTCCGAGGTGGGGGCGGCGATCGGCGCGCATGCCGGACCCGGAGTGCTCGGTGTGGTCGTACTGCCCGGCGGCCTGAAGGTGTAGTCCGGGACCATGACCTCACCGGATCGACCTGTCGGAATCAGCGAGAAGTCGTTTCATCACCTCTGCGGGTGCCGGGGAGGCGCGCGCTGACTGCACTTATCCCCACCCACCCCGTTATCCACAGCTGACGGGCGAGGCCGTCGAGGCGACGGCGACATCGTCCTAGCGTCGTCCCGTGGCCCTGCTTCCCAGCTTCCCCTTAGCCGACACCGGTGAACCGCAGCGCGTGCGAGAGCGGCTGATGGGCCTGCGCGGTGCTCCCGATCCGCCGACGGATCCCGCTGATCCGCCTCATCCAAGGGCACCCCAGGATGACGGTGCGCTACCCAGCACCTCGCGAGGGGGCCGGCTGGCCCAGCGGTGGGTGCCCGCGCCGCTGCGGGACGCCCGGTGGGAGCCTGGCCGGCAGGGAGCGCTGGTCCTGTCGTTGGTCGCGGCACTGGCCGCGGTGGTCGCGGCGGTAGGGGTATGGCGGGAGCGTCCGGTGCCTGAACCGGCCCCCGCTCTGCCGTTGGTCACCGCCGCCGCGGCGAGGGTTCCGTCGGCACCATCGCCCGGGGAAGCTCATGAGGTAGTGGTCAGTGTGGCTGGTCGGGTAGCCCGCCCCGGGTTGGTCCATTTACCCGAGGGCACCCGGGTATCTGACGCGCTAGCCGCGGTCGGTGGCCCGCTGCCCGGCACCGACCTGATGGGTCTCAACATCGCCCGCCGGCTGTCCGACGGAGAGCAGCTGCTGGTCGGTGTGGCGCCACCACCGGGACAGTCGGCCGGTAGCGCGGTATCGGGTTCCTCCGGCGGGTCTGGGCCGATCGATCTGAACGCGGCGACCCTTGAGCAGCTTGACGGGCTACCCGGCGTTGGTGCGGTCACCGCTCAGCGGATCGTGGATTGGCGCACCGCGCACGGCCGCTTCACGTCGGTGGATCAACTCCGCCAGGTCAGCGGCATCGTTGTGTCCTGAACGCGAAAGGAAGTGACATGTAGGAGTACTTCTCGATGCGATGCTGCACGGGAGATGAAGGTTGTGGCCCTTCGGAGCCGCCCTGCGGGGGGAGGCTTCAAACCACC
>JBBPZY010000151.1:0-80889 GCA_038276315.1 Mycobacteriales bacterium | reverse complement strand
GTGGCCTGATCGGGGCCATCTTGTGGAACCTGCTGACCTGGCTTGTCGGGCTGCCGTCCGGCTCGTCGTATGCGTTGGTGGGCGGACTGATCGGGGCCACCTGGGTAGCGGCGGGCGGCGACGCGGTGCACTTCGCCACGGTGGTGTCCAAGATCTTGATCCCGATGGTGCTGGCGCCCGTGGTAGCCGGAGTGGTGGCGCTGGTCGGCACCTACCTCGCGTACCGGATCACGGCGCGAGCCGACCGAGCAGCGGTGGGCCGCGGCTTCAAAGCCGGCCAGGTGATCTCGGCCTCGATGGTCTCACTGGCCCACGGCACCAACGACGCGCAGAAAACGATGGGTGTCATCACCCTGACGCTGATCACCGCCGGCACGCTGCGGGCCGGCTCCGCACCGCCGTTCTGGGTGATCCTCATGGCGGGGCTGGCTATCGCCCTGGGCACCTACCTGGGTGGCTGGCGGATCATCCGAACGCTCGGCAAGCGCGTCACCGAGATCGAAACGCCGCAGGGTTTCGCCGCCGAGACAGCCAGTACCGGTGTCATTTTGGTCTCCGCGCAGCTCGGGTTCCCGCTGTCGACCACCATGGTGGTCTCGGGCGCGATCTTCGGGGTGGGGACCGGCCGGCGGCTGGCTTCGGTGCGATGGGGCCTGGCCGGACAGATGTTGATCGGCTGGCTGTTGACGCTGCCGTCCGCGGCCATCGTCGGGGCGCTGGCGGCCTGGGTGGCCCAGACGGGAACCACCGGGACTGTGGTCGTCGGTGTGGTCGGTGCGGCCATCGCTGGCGGTATCTACGCGCTGTCCCGGCGTCAGCCGGTGGGTCCGAACAACGTCAACGACGTGCCAGCGAAGCGGCTACAGCCCGCTGGGGTCGAGCCTGAGGGGGTGTGCGTATGAACATCGACTGGGGCGCCCTCGGTGCGGTCTTCGTCGTCTCATTCGGAGCCGCCATCGCGGTGATCGTGCTGTTCTCCTTCGGCATCAGAGCGCTCGCCGGACCAGCGGCCGATCCGACCTCAGCCCCTGGGCCGAGCGCCGACACCGTGGCCTCCCGACCGGTGCTGGCGGTGTTGTGCTTCCTCGCCTGTGCCCTGATGGTCGGCTACGGCCTGTACCTGATCATCGCCAAGTGACCGTACGCTACGATTTCGGGCCTCCTACTGGCCAATGGATGGTGGTATGCGCATGCTCGGCGCGCTCGATGGGTCCGATCCCGGTGTCGTCGTCAACGACCTCGATAAGCTGCTGAGCCGGCGGTGATCGAGCAGAACCAGTTCGTCGTCGAACCATGGGCTGTTCGGGAGAACCGCCTGGACCTGGGCGCCATGGGACAGACAGAGTCGGTTTTCGCACTGGCCAACGGGCACATCGGGCTGCGCGGAAACCTCGATGAGGGCGATCCGCACGCGCTGCCCGGCAGCTACCTCAATTCCTTCTATGAGCTGCGGCCGCTGCCCTATCCCGAGGGTGGCTACGGCTATCCCGAGTCCGGGCAGACGATCGTCAACGTCACCAACGGCAAGTTGATTCGGCTGCTGGTCGACGACGAGCCATTGGACGTTCGATACGGGGAACTGCGGTCGCACGAACGCGTGCTTGACCTGCGGGCCGGGACGCTGCGCCGCCGGGTGGAGTGGGTGTCTCCCGCCGGTAAGGCGGTGCGGGTCGCCTCGCAGCGGATGGTGTCGCTGGTCCAACGAGCTGTCGTCGCGATCCACTACGAGGTCGAGCCAGTCGACCAGCCGGTGCTGCTGGTCGTGCAGTCTGAGCTGTTCGCCAACGAACAGCTGCCCATCACCACCCACGACCCGCGGGTGGCCGCGGCGCTGTCCGAACCGCTGGTCGCCGAGCAGCACCGGTGCAACGACACCGGCGCCACGCTGCTGCACAGCACTCGCCATTCTGGCTTGCGCATCGCCGCGGCGATGGACCATGAGGTGATCGGACCGTCGCGGACGGAGTTTCAATCTTCAGTGACCGAGCACGTCGCACGGACCACGGTGATCTGTCGGCTGCAACCCGGTCAGCGGCTTCGGGTGGTGAAGTACCTCGCCTACGGGTGGTCTTCGCAACGGTCGGTTCCAGCGCTCAACGACCAGGTCAGGGCGGCGCTGGCGGCGGCTCGCTACACCGGTTGGACCGGGCTGATCACTGAACAGCGCGAGTACCTCGACAACTTCTGGGCTGCCGCCGACGTGGAGGTCGACGGTAACTCACAGCTTCAACAGGCGGTCCGGTTCGGGTTGTTCCACGTGCTGCAGGCCGGAGCGCGCGCCGAGGGGCGAGGGATCGCGGCCAAGGGCCTGACCGGTCCCGGATACGACGGCCATACCTTCTGGGACACCGAGACCTTCGTGCTACCGGTGCTCAGCCACACGGTGCCGGACGCCGCTGCCGACGTGCTCCGCTGGCGCCAGCAGACCCTCCCACTGGCGATCGAGCGCGCCGGCCAGCTCGGCCTGGCCGGCGCGGCTTTTCCGTGGCGCACGATCCAAGGCCAGGAATGCTCCGGATACTGGCCCGCGGGTACCGCGGCCTTCCACATCAACGCCGACATCGCCGACGCAGCGATCCGCCATGTGACCGCCACTGGCGACGTCGACTTCGAGCGCGATGTCGCGCTCGAGCTGCTGGTGCAGACGGCGCGACTGTGGCGCTCGTTGGGCCATCACGACCTGGCGGGTCACTTCCGCATCGACGGTGTCACCGGGCCCGACGAGTACAGCGCGGTGGCCGACAACAACGTCTACACCAACCTGATGGCGCAGCGGAACCTCCGGGCGGCCGCAGACGCCGTCGGGCGGCACCTGGAGCGTGCCGCCGCCTTGGGCGTAGACGCTGAGGAAGCCGCGTCATGGCGTGACGCGGCGGCCGAAATGGTGGTGCCCTACGACGAGAATCTCGGGGTGCACCCGCAGGCTGAGGGATTCACCGAGCACGCAATGTGGGACTTCGCCGGCACCGCGCCGGATCAATATCCTCTGCTGTTGCACTTCCCCTACTTCGACCTGTACCGCAAGCAGGTGGTGAAGCAGGCCGACCTGGTCTTGGCCATGCACCTGTGCCCGGAGGCGTTCACCGACGAGCAGAAAGCTCGTAACTTCGCTTACTACGAGCGGATTACCGTCCGTGACTCGTCCCTGTCGGCGGCGACCCAGGCCGTGCTGGCGGTCGAGACCGGACACCTCGACCTCGCCTACGACTACCTCTGCGAGACCGCGCTGATGGATCTGGCGGATCTGGCGCACAACACCAGCAATGGCCTGCACGTCGCGTCGCTGGCCGGTGCCTGGTCCGCGCTGGTGGCCGGGTTCGGTGGGCTGCGTCATCTCGACGACGGCGGCCTGGCGTTCGCGCCCCGGTTGCCTGAGACATTGACCAGAATCACTTTCCGGCTGCGCTGGCGCGGTCGGCGACTGCAGGTGGAGATCACCCCCGGGCAAACGGAGTACCAACTTCTCGAGGGCGCAGGGCTGGAGCTGCGGCACCACGGGCAGCCCATCACGCTGGCCATGGACGCGCCGGTCGTGCAGAAGATCCCGCCGGTCCCGTCGACAGATCACCTCGCGCAGCCGCAAGGCCGGGAACCACTCGCCCGTCGGTTGCCTGGCGAGGCGGCGGGTTAGCTCCCGCTGACAGCCGCCCACATCTCGGCTATCAAGACGCGCAACCGCTGATCGGCTAGCCACGCCCGCGGACCGACGTGCTGCACCCGCAGGGAGGCCACCGCGATGCCGAAGCTCAAGCTGCGCTGCGGGTCGGTCACTCCCCGAGCCCGGGCAAAGGCCACCGCGCCATGCAGCACGTCGCCGGCACCCAAGGTGTCCCGCACAGCGACCCGCGGCACCATCAGGGCGCCGCTGTCCTGCCGCGTCCACCAGCGCACCGGCGCTGCACCCGCTGTCATCGCCACCAGGCGGGCGCCGTCGGCCAACAGCGCCGCGGCCGCTGCGTCGGATCGGTCAGGGTCGGATCGGTCAGGGTCGGATCGGTCAGGGTCGGTGACGAAGCCGGCCGAGCACACCACGGCGTCAGCGAGCGGTACCAGCTCGGCGTACACCGGCTTGGGACTGCCGCAATCCAGCACTACCGGGATCCCGACGGCCGCGGCAACGCGTGCGGCGGCCACGGCGAGCTCGGGATGGTGCCCGTCGATCAGCACGATGTCGGTGTCCCCGACAAGCGCTGGCAGGTCGTCGGGCACCACGGCGGTCAAGTCCTCGGCGTTGCGAGACACCACTGACCGTTGCCCCGTGTCATCGAGCACAGTGATCGCCGAGATACTCAGATCCGGTCCGGCTGCCCAGGCGTCTACGACGTGCACGCCGGCGCGGTCCAGCTCCGCCGCCGCCAACCGGGCGACCGGGCCGGGACCCAGCGCGGACAGCAGCACGCTACGCCCGCCCAGCGCACCGAATGTCACCGCGGCGACCGCGGCCGGTCCCCCGGCGGCAATATCGCTGCGCTGTGCGACGACCTTCTCGTTCACCCCAGGCCACTGCCCCACCCGCTGCACCACGTCCAAGGTGGCAAGCCCCACAAACAACCCACGCACCCCTATCACCCCTCGACCCTCCCAACCGCATTCAGGGGGCTCAGCGGGGCTACCCGGTGCCCCTCAACCCCGCGCTGAGCCCACTGAATGCAGTGCGGCTAGCGGGTAACGTCCGCGGCGTGCGGTTTCTTGATGGGTTCAGACCAGGCTATGACCTCACCTATGACGATGTCTTCCTGCTGCCGGCCCGCTCGGAGGTGGCGTCCCGGTTCGATGCGGACCTGTCCGCGGTGGATGGATCAGGGACCACTATCCCATTGGTGGTCGCCAACATGACCGCGGTAGCGGGGCGCCGGATGGCTGAGACGGTGGCCCGTCGTGGCGGGCTGGTGGTGCTGCCCCAGGACCTGGACCCGGCGGTCGTCGCCGAGACAGTGCGGTGGGTGAAGTCGCGGCACCTGGTGCTGGACACGGCGCTCACGCTGGGTCCGCAGGACGCCGTCGCTGACGCGATCAACCTGCTGCTCAAGCGGGCGCACCGGGCCGCGGTGGTGCTCGATAGCGGCAGCCATCCGATTGGGCTGGTCACCGAGGCCGAGCTGAGTGGAGTGGACCGGTTCACCCGGCTGGCCGATGTGGCGCAGACCGACCTGGTGGTGGTATCCGCCGACAGCGAACCGCGCAAGATCTTCGACCAACTGCATCACCGCCGCCAGGAGCTAGCGCTCGCGGTGGATGCACACGGCCGACTGGTCGGGGTGCTGACCCGCACGGGAGCCTTGCGTGCCGAGCTGTACTGCCCTGCGCGCGATGCCGACGGCAGGCTGCGAGTAGCCGCGGCGCTCGGGATCAACGGCGATATCACCGCCAAGACCGAGGCACTGCTGGCGGCGGGTGTCGACGTGCTGGTCGTCGACACGGCACACGGCCATCAAAGCAAGATGCTCGACGCGCTGCGCGCGGTCCGGTCCTGCGGGGCCAACGTGCCGGTGGTGGCTGGCAACGTGGTCTCCGCGCAAGGCACCCGCGACCTGCTCCAAGCCGGCGCCGACATCGTCAAGGTCGGGGTGGGACCAGGAGCAATGTGCACCACCCGGATGCTGACCGGAGTCGGTCGGCCGCAGTTCTCCGCAGTGGCCGAATGCGCCGCCGCGGCCCGCGCGGCCGGTGGTCACGTCTGGGCCGATGGCGGGGTGCGTCATCCGCGAGACGTCGCCCTGGCGCTGGCGGCCGGAGCCTCGAACGTGATGATCGGCTCCTGGTTCGCCGGCACCTTCGAATCGCCGGGTGAGCTGCAGCGCGACGAGACTGGCCAGCCGTATAAGGAGTCCTACGGGATGGCCTCCAAGCGCGCCGTTGCCGCCCGCACCACCCGCGACGACACCTTCGACCGCGCCCGCAAGGCACTTTTCGAGGAGGGCATCTCCACCGCTCGGATGTACCTCGACGCACACCGGCCAGGGGTCGAGGACCTCATCGACTACATCTGCGCCGGGGTACGCAGCGCCTGCAGCTACGCCGGTGCACACACGCTGCCCGAGCTATCCGAGCGGGCAGTGATCGGGGTGCAGTCAACCGCCGGCTTCGCCGAGGGACGCCCGCTGCCCCGAGGCTGGTGAAGTCCGCGTGCCGATCACGGGATGCGTCCTCGACGAAGCAGATCCTGCAACGCTGCGGCCGCCGGTTCGCAGGCCGCAGCCTCGCCCAACGGATGCGAGACTGCGCCAGGAACCACCGGTTGCGGGCCGTCGGCTCGGTAACAGCTCACCCGGCGCCACCCGCCGTCGGCGTCCGGCACCATCAGCGCGGCCACCGGGTGCAGCCGTTCTGGACGCAGCGGCACCGAAATACCCTCGGCCATCACCCGGCTTAGCGCCACGGCGCCACGCTCGCCCGATCGGCGCGGACCGCCAGGCAACCGCAGTCCCGCCGGGGTGGGGAGCAGCGCCAGGTTGGAGTCGCTGATGCGCAGCCACGCGACCTCGGCACGCACGGCGCCGCCTCCGTGGGGCCGCCAGGCGGCCAGTTGATCCAGCAGTTCGGCCGGATCGCCGGCCCGCAGCAGCGGTGCGGCAGGCAGTCCGGCCCGGACCAACGCGTCGAGCTGTTCAGCCAGCGGGTCGAGCAAGCCGGTCGGATCCAGCACGCCGCAGGGTTTGTCACTCAACCCCAGCGCCTGCTCGGTGAGCAGCGTGAGCAGATCGGCTAATACGTCGATCCCGCCGGGCAGCACCACAACAGCATCAGACAGCAGGCGCACCGCGTCCATCCGTCCGACCGGCCCGTCCACAGCCCGCCGGTCGGCGGCACGAGTGCCTGGTTCGGCGCCCCGGGGTAAGACTTCCACGACGTCAGATTCCGGCCCGATGGTGTCGAACGGGACCGGCCCGGCAACGCCGAGCACCAACCCCCAGCATCGGCGACCGAGCTCAGTTCCCAACTGCCGGACGGCGCCGTCGAACGGCGCAGCGCCTCCGAGAATGCCGATCCGCACACCGACACGTTAGCCCGAATGGCGGTGCGCTGGCGCGCAATGCGCTCGACATCAGCCCGTACACCCGTAGAATCGACCGAACCCCGGCTCACGAGGAGTGTGACGAACTCGGTGCCTGCCGCATCGACGCCCGGCTGCAGTAGGTCGCCGGGCTGCGGGTCCACCTATCCCTCACTATCCGCGCGGACGATGTAATGGGCGTCTTGCGTGACATGTGGGATCTTTTCTTCGGCTACTTCTGGGGCCCATTGTGGGGCCTGTTTGGGCTGGCTGCCCTCACCGCAGGTACCTTCGTCTTCGTCGCCGGCGAATTCTCCCTCGCCACCCTGGAGCGCAGCACTGTCGACGCGCACGTCCAGCAGGTCGGCGACCGCCGGGCCCGCCAGGTCCAGCATGCTCGCAGCACGCTGTCCTTCCAGCTCTCCGGTGCGCAGGTCGGCATCACGATCACCACTTTGCTCACCGGGTACGTGGTCCAGCCGGCCATCGCCGGGTTGACCCGGCCCGCCCTGCTCGCGGTCGGGCTCTCCATGAGCGCCGTCGACGGGGTCTCTCTGGCGGTCGGGTTGACGTTGGCAACCGCGTTGTCGATGGTATTCGGCGAGCTCGTACCGCAAAATCTGGCCATCTCCAGGCCGCTGCAGACGGCGCGGCAAGTCGCTGGGGTGGTCAATACGTTCTCCATCGGCTTCCGCTGGTTGATCTCCACCTTGAACGGGGTGGCGAACTGGATTGTCCGTCGGCTGGGCATCGAACCGGCCGAGGATCTGCGCGCCGCTCGTTCACCACAGGAGCTCGGTTCGTTGGTTCGCAGCAGCGCGGCGCAGGGAACCCTGGACGAGGGCACCGCAACGCTGCTGGATCGTTCGCTGCGCTTCGGTGAGCGCACCGCTGAGGAGTTGATGACCCCTCGGGTCCGGGTGCGGGCGCTGCGGGCGGACGAACCGGTACTTGCCCTGGTGGACGCCGCGCGGCGGACCGGATTCTCCCGCTTCCCCGTCTACGGCAGCGACCTCGACGACGTGCGCGGTGTGGTGCACGTCAAGCAGGCCTTCGCGGTGCCGGCTGGTCTGCGTGCGGCGTCCCGGGTCGGCGCGCTGGCCAGCACGGTCCCCACTGTGCCGAGCTCGCTGGACGGCGATGCGCTGCTCGACCGGTTACGGGGCCAGGGTCTTCAGGTCGCGATCGTGGTCGACGAGTACGGCGGTACCGCGGGGATCGTCACGCTCGAGGACTTGGTGGAGGAGATCGTCGGCGACGTCCGCGACGAGCATGATCCGCTGGAGGCGTCCCAGATCCAAGCGCTGGACGAGCAGAGCTGGATCATCTCCGGGTTGCTACGAGCCGACGAGGTGGCCGATGCGGTGGGATTCGTGATGCCCGAAGGCGACTACGAGACCGTGGCGGGCCTGGTGCTGGAACGGCTGGGCCGCATTCCCGACGTCGGCGACGAGGTTGCCCTCGACGGGTGGCGGCTGACCGTGCTGCGGATGGACCGCCGCCGCATCGCGGATCTGCGGCTCACCCGACCCGCACTCGCCGAGCAGGCGGTCCCGTGAGTGCCGCCGTGCTGCTCGTTGCGCTGTTGCTGCTAGCCAGTAACGCTTTCTTCGTCGGTGCCGAGTTCGCCCTGATCAGCGCTCGGCGAGATCGGTTGGAGACGATGGCCAAGCGCGGGGTACAGCGGGCTGCCACGGTGATCCGCGCCGGGCAGCAGTTGCCGCTGATGCTGGCCGCAGCACAGCTCGGGATTACCATCAGCTCGCTAGGGCTGGGCTCGCTCGGTGAACCCGCCGTCGCCGCCCAGCTGGAGCGGTTGACCGGTCCGCTCGGTGTCCCCGACGCAGTAACGCATACCGTCGCCTTCATCGTCGCACTGGGAATCGTCACAGTGGCGCACATCCTGCTCGGAGAGATGGTGCCGAAGAACATCGCCATTGCGGGCCCGGAGCGCACGGCACTGTGGATGGTGCCGCCGCTGGTCGCCTTCATGCGGCTGACTCGACCTGTCATCGCGTTGTTCAGCCACGCCGCACGGCTGGTTCTGCACCTCTTTGGCGTGCAGCCTCGCGACGAGCTGGGCAGTGCCTACAGCTCCGAGGAACTAGCCAATCTGATCGCTGACTCCAGCCGGGAAGGACTGCTGGACAGCCAAGAGCAGCGCAGGTTGACCCAAACGTTGTCGACAACGCAGCGCAGCGTCGCCGACGTGCTCATCCCGATGTCCGGACTGACCACGGTGCCCGCCGAACCCACTCTGGGCGACATCGAGTCCGCCGTAGCGCAGACCGGTTTCTCTCGCTTCCCGCTTCGCGCCGCCGGGACGATGGGCGACTCGCAGCTGGTGGGCTATCTGCACGTCAAAGACGTACTGAGCTTGCTCGGCAGGCCCCCGGACACACCGGTGCCAGCGGGCACCGCTCGCCCACTGCCTGACGTAGCGTCCACGGCCAAGCTCGGCGAGGCGCTGGCGCTGCTGCGCCGTTCCGGCAGCCATCTCGCCCGGGTCATCGGCCCCGATGCGAGCACCGAAGGCGTCGTCGCGCTGGAGGACGTAGTCGAGGAGTACGTCGGCACGGTCCGCGACGCCACCCACGTCCCGCACTAGGGCCGCCGCGCGGCTGCCTGGAGCGCGGGGTTGCTCGACTCAGCGGCCAGGGATGTCATCTCGGCCCGCGCCGCCGCCAGGTAGCTTGCCGCTAGGTCTCGGAAACCGGTGAGCTTGGGGACGATGTCCGACACGGTCATCTCGACCTGCACGACGCGCAGGTCCGCTTCGGCCACCCCGAGGTTGCCGAAGTAGGCGCGCAGATAGGGGATTTGAGAGTCGAAAGCCTCCCGCGGTGTCCCGAGCCGTACCCGCCGCCGCGCGCGATGGCCAACACCACCCTGGTACCTCGCAGCAGGGGCGCGCCGGTGTCCGGGTCGACGTAGGCCGCAGGAAAGGTCACCCGGTCGATCCACGCTTTCAGCGCGGCGGGCACCGAAAAGTCGTACATCGGCACTCCGATCAGCACGGTGTCCGCCGCCAGCAACTCGATGACCCGCGGCAGGCTCAGCGCCCATTCCCGCTCCTCGGCCGTGCCCTCGACCAGCGCGGCAACCCGGCTCGGCGGGACGCCGCCGTGCCGCTCCACCCGCCGGCCCAGCGTGGTGTAGGCCGGTGCCAACGGCGAAATCGGATCGACGGCCAGGTCCCGGTACCGGTAGCCGGCCTCCGGGTACAGCTCCCGCCAGGTGTCGGCGAACAGCTCGGTCAGCTGCCTGCTGACCGAGTCGCCCGGGTCGCCGGCGCTGGCGTCCAGGTGCAGCAGGGACCTCATCGGCCTACCTCGATCGACACGTGTCGGCTCCTCATCTGATCGGTGGGCGGTGGGGACCGCCTACACTGGCGGCGCTCGGACATCAGGGGCGCAGCACACGCACCTGACCGCTCGGGTCTCGCACCGAGTCACACCGCTCGTCTCCTCATCGGGTACGACGAAGCACGACGAGCAGAGGTGACCGATGGGTGCGCAGGACGGGCTGGCCGAACGGTTCGAGACTCATCGCGGCGATCTGCGCGCGCTCGCCTACCGCATGCTCCCGGGCGAGGCGGAAGACGCCGTTCAGGAGGTGTGGCTGCGGCTTGGTCGCGTCGACGTCGACGCGGTCGAGAACCTGGCCGGCTGGCTGCGAACCGTGGCGTCCGGGGTGTGCCTCGACATGCTGCGTTCGCGCCGGTCACGACGCGAGGACCTGGTCGGGCAGCAGGTGCCGGACCGGATCCGGGCGATCGCCGACGGGAGCGATCCGGAGCACGAGGCGCTGTTGGTCGACTCGGTCGGGCGTGCGCTGCTCGTGGTGTTGGACACGCTGGCTCCCGCGGAGCGAGTCGCATTCGTGCTGCACGATTTGTTCGCCGTGCCGTTCGACCAGATCGCGCTGATCGTGGACCGTTCACCGGTGGCCTCGAAGAAGCTCGCCAGCCGCGCGCGCCACCGCGTTCGCGGCGCGCCGGAGGTTCCGTCCGCCTTGCTCGTCCGGCACCGGCGGGTGGTTGACGCCTTCCTTGCCGCTGCGCGCCGAGGCGACCTCGACGCCCTGCTCGCGGTGTTGGCCCCTGACGTGGTCCGCCGGGCCGACCCGGCCGCGTTGCCACCCGGCGCGGTCCCACAGGTCCGAGGCGCCAGGGCCGTCGCCGAGGAGACGGCCGTGTTCGGGCGCAGATCCCGACTCGCCGAATCGGCGCTGGTCAACGACGATGTGGGAGTTGTAGTGGCGCCGCGCGGACAGTTGATGTTGGCTCTGACGTTCACCATCGAAGGGGATCGGATCGCCGCGTACGAGGTGATCGCCGACCCGAAGCGCCTTGCCAGCCTCGACCTCGCCGTGCTGGATAACCTGTGATCTTCAGCGGTTTGTGGCGGCATTTCGGGGATGAAACCGGTGAGCTCGCGTAATCGACTGTCGCGTATTCGCGGAGCTGGCCCTGCCGGAGCCTCGTGGTCGTGTGACTGGCACCGGTGAGCGGGGTGCTGGCTAGGGTCGCGGGCCGGGAGATCAGCGCCGACCCTGATGCGGTCGCCGCCGCGGTTGCTGTGCTTGAGGAGCGCGGAGTTCCGCATCTCGTGGGTAAGACCTGGACCACCGATGCGCCGCACCGCGAAACGCGCTCTAAAATCCAGGCCCGCCGCGCCGAGGGGTGTGTCACGGTGGAGATGGGGACAGCGGCGTTTCTCGCGGTCGCCCAACATCGTGCGGTGCGGTTCATCCAGTACCTCTACGCCGGGGACGACGTGAGTGGTGACGCGTGGGATCACCGGCGCTGGCGGACCTCGTCGGCAAGACGCGACCTATTCTGGTTTTCGGTGGAGACGGTCTTCCGGCTGTAGCCTTGCGGGCCTAGCGTCCAGCTCCAGTTCGCCCAGTTACCGGCCTGGCCGCCGGCGTCACCATGTGCGATCGCCTGCTGCGTAGCGGATCCGGGTTCCCCCACGGCAACGGTTTAGCGAGTGCGGCACGGCCAAGGACGTTGGTGAAGTCGGTGAGTTCGCTAGCTGTCGACCCGTCGGTGAGGTCCGGGTTTCGCGACGCACCGACGTGATCCCACGCACCGGCCTGGTTGCTCGCGCCCCGCACATCGGGAAACGGAACCAGCCGCGAAAAATCTGTGACAGATCGACTCACGACCAGCTGCACGAGGGCGCGAATGGCCCCATGCGTGATCCTCGTTGTCAGAAGCTGAGGTCCTCCATGGGGGGACAGGAACACATGAGATTGCGGTCCCCATAAGCCTGGTCGATCCGCCGAACCGGCGGCCACACCTTGGCTGCCGTCCGGCCCGTCGGGTAAGCGGCGAGTTCCCGACTGTAGGGGTGGTCCCACTTGTCGACCAGGCAACTCGCGGTGTGCGGCGCACAACGCAGCGGATTGTCGTCTGCGGACCACTCCCCCTCGGCGACCCGGTCGATCTCGTCCCGAATCGCGATCATGGCATCGCAGAAACGATCAAGCTCGGTAAGATCCTCGCTTTCGGTGGGCTCGACCATCAACGTGCCTGCCACCGGAAAGGACATCGTCGGGGCGTGCAGGCCGTAGTCAGTCAGCCGCTTGGCGACGTCCTCCACGGTCACGCCGGTGGTCTTGGTGATCGACCGTAAATCCAGAATGCATTCGTGCGCGACCAGCCCAGCGAGCCCCGCTTGCGGGGTCGAGCCATCAGTACCGCCGGCGTAGAGCACGGGAAAGTGCGGATCGAGGCGTCGGGCGACGTAGTTAGCTGCCGCCACCGCGGTGAGTGTGGCCCGGCGCAGGCCATCCGCACCCATCATCCGGATATAGGCCCAGCAGATCGGCAGGATCGACGCGCTGCCCCAGGGCGCCGCGGACACCGGTCCTACCGGGGCGTCGGGGTCCGTCTCCGGGTGCCCGGGTAGGAACGGCGTCAAATGGGCCCGCACGCCGATCGGACCCACTCCTGGGCCGCCGCCGCCGTGCGGGATACAGAACGTCTTGTGCAGGTTGAGGTGCCCGACGTCGGCGCCGAAGCGGCCCGGCCGGGCCAATCCGAGCAGCGCGTTGAGATTGGCCCCGTCGACATAGACCTGTCCCCCGACGTCGTGCACCAGCCCGCAGACCTGCGTCACAGCGCGCTCGTATACCCCGTGCGTGGACGGATAGGTGATCATGATGGCGGCCAGCTCGCTACCGTGCTTGACTATTTTTGCGCGGAGATCGTCGAGGTCGACGTCGCCGTTGCGGTCACACCCGACGACGACGACCCGCATCCCCGCCATCACCGCCGACGCCGCGTTGGTGCCATGTGCGCTCGACGGGATGAGGCAGACGTCGCGACCGGTGTCGCCGCGGCTGCGGTGGTAGGCGCGAATCGCCAGCAGACCCGCGAACTCGCCTTGGCTGCCGGCGTTGGGCTGTAGGCTGACCGCGTCGTAACCGGTGAGCTCGGCCAGCCAGCGCTGCAAGTCGCTGACTACGTCGAGCAAGCCCTGCGCGTCTTCCCGCGGCGCGAACGGGTGCAGCTCGGCAAACTGGGGCCAGCTGATCGGCTCCATCTCGGCGGTGGCGTTGAGCTTCATCGTGCAGGAGCCCAGCGGGATCATGCTGCGGTCCAGTGCCACGTCCTTGTCGGCCAGCATGCGTAGATAGCGCAGCAGCGCTGTTTCACTGCGGTGGGCGGAGAACACCGGGTGGGTCAGCAACGGTGAGGTTCGCCGTAACGCGCCAGGGATCGCGTCCGGAATCTCTCGATCGAGGACGTCCGGATCGCCTGCCGGTACGCCGAATGCCTGCCATACCACCCGAAGGTGCTCCCGGGTAGTGGTCTCGGCGCAGTTGATCCCGACGTGATCGCGGTCGGCCTGCCGCAGGTCCACGCCTGCGGCGCGAGCGGCTCCCACCACGTCGGCGGCTCGGCCCGGCACCCTGGCAAAAACCGTGTCGAAAAACGCGTCAGACACCACGTCGACGCCGCCGCCGCGCAGCCCAGCGGCGAGCACCGCAGCCATCCGGTGCGCTCGCCGCGCGATGTCCCGCAGCCCCTCCGGGCCGTGATACACCGCGTACATCGAGGCCATCACGGCCAACAGCACCTGTGCGGTGCAGATATTGCTGTTGGCCTTATCCCGACGAATGTGCTGCTCACGAGTCTGCAGCGTCAGGCGCAACGCTGGTGAGCCGTCTGCGTCGCGGGACACCCCAACCAGCCGGCCGGGCAGCTGGCGCTCCAGGCCGCTACGCAGTGCCAGGTAGGCGGCGTGCGGCCCACCGAAGCCCATCGGGACGCCGAAGCGCTGGGTGGACCCGATCGCCACGTCAGCGCCGATCTCTCCCGGCGGTACCAGCAGCGTCAGCGCGAGCGGATCAGCCGCGACGGCCACCGCCGCGCCGCGTTCGTGCGCCTGCTCGATCAGCACCGCGTGGTTGCGCAACGCGCCGGAAGCACCCGGATAGGACACGAGCACTCCGAAGAAGTCGCCGTCCGGGAGCCCGCTGCTCAAATCTGCGGTGACCAGCTCGATCCCCAGCGGCTCAGCACGGGTCGCCAATACAGCCAGGGTCTGCGGCAACGTGTCGGCGTCGACGACGAATCGCGATGACGTGACCCGGCTCGCCCTATGCAACAAGGCCATCGCCTCGGCGGCCGCCGTGGCTTCGTCGAGTAAGGATGCGTTGGCCAGCGGCAGACCGGTGAGGTCACAGATCATCGTCTGGAAGTTGAGCAGTGCTTCCAGCCGACCTTGGGATATCTCCGGTTGATACGGCGTGTAGGCGGTGTACCAGGCCGGATTCTCCAGCACCGAGCGGCGGATCACCGGTGGAGTCACGGTGCCGTGGTACCCCATCCCGATCATGGGCACCCGCGGATGGCACCGGGCGGCCCGCTCGCGCAGTTCGGCCAGTGCCTGCACGTCTGTGGCTGCCGCTGGAAGGTCCGGAACGGTTTCCGGGTCGCCGCCTTGGTCCAGGAGGCCGGGCGGGAGCGCAAGCCGGGCGAGCTGCTCCAATGACTCCACACCGATGACGTCCAGCATCCGGGCCACCTCAGCCGGACGCGGCCCGATGTGTCGGTCGGCGAACGGAGTGCCGTGCTCCAGCTCGGACAGTGAGCGACGGTCGGCTGTATCCATTACGAAGGTTTGCTCCTTCGACGCCAGGGCAACGATGGTGGGAAATTATCCGGCACGAGCTTGGCGACTACTCACCTACCGTACCCGTGGGGATTGCGACCCTCGCGCTCCCGGCACCCGCTGTGACCAGCTACACAGCTGCGTTTCAGCTGATTCGACGCGTCCGTCGGCGCTTGGTCAGCTCGTCCTCTGGAGCTGTCGCGACGTGCCCACCGTCGGCGCGCTCCGGAGGAAACTGTCTGATCGATCCGGCGATCTCCTTCACCGCCCCACTGACCGCGATCCCGAATACGCCCTGCCCACCCTGCAACAGATCCACTACCTCCTCAGGGGACGTGCACTCGTAGACGGTGGTGCCATCGCTGAACAGCGTGATCCGAGCCAAGTCGCGAACTCCGCGGCGACGCAGGTGCTCGACGGCCACCCGGATGTTCTGCAGCGAGACACCGGTGTCCAACAGCCGCTTGACCACTTTGAGCACCAGGATGTCTTTGAAGGAGTACAACCGTTGACTGCCGGATCCGGAGGCGCCGCGAATTGAGGGCACAACCAGGTTCGTCCGCGCCCAGTAGTCCAGCTGACGGTAGGTGATCCCGGCGATCTGGCAGGCCGCTGGACCTCGGTAGCCGAGCAGTTGGTCGGTCAAGCCATGCGGATCAGCCAGAACGGACTCGGGGAACAGGGTGCCTTGCGCCGCTGGCTCGCCCGCTGCGCCCTGCGGTCCATCGACCACCCATGCCTCCCACGCCTTGCGTCGGTAGCTCGCAAGCCCCGCGGCCCGTGAAGAATCCTCCGGACGCTCGGGACGAAGCACACTGACCCGACTTGCTGTGAGGGTCGACGGTAGGCGTCGGTGGGTGGTGGGTCAATCCGACGCGCGGAGTCTCACCCTCAACGTCAGCTTAAGGGCAGCATCCATCGGGCGTCCGCTCCACACAGCGGTCAGGTACCCGCTCAGCGAGGGCGATCAGGTATCCGCTCCGCGGAAGTCCTCCGGGGACACCGAGTCGAGGAACTCCCGGAATCTCTCGACCTCGTTCTCCTGCTCATCAGGGATGATCAAGCCGGCCTCGGAGAGCACCGACTCCTCGACGTGGATTGGCACTCCGACCCGCAGCGCTAGGGCGACCGAGTCGCTAGGCCGAGCGGAAACCCGCACGTTACCGTCGAAGACCAGCTCGGCGAAGAAGGTGCCCTCTTGCAGCTCGGTGATCCGAACCTGTTTCAACTCCCTACCCAGCGCGCTGATCACGTCCTTGAGTAGGTCGTGAGTCATGGGTCGAGCCGGTTGCACGCCCTGCTGCTCCAAGGCGATAGCCGTCGCCTCCCCCGAACCGATCCAGATCGGCAGGTAGCGCTCGCCCTCGGTTTCCCGAAGCAACAGGATCGGCTGGTTCGCCGGCAACTCCACCCGGACCCCGACGACACGCATCTCGCTCATCGCGTTGCGCCTCCCTCCCGCCACACCCTGCCGTCCGGGTGCCTCGAGGATCGTCGTGCTCGGCGGTGGATTGGGTACCGGCCGTTAGCAGCCAGCCCAGCAAGCTCCACCATCGCTACCTTAAGACGCTACACGCGGCACCCTCCTGATGCCGAGTCCCGCAGCGATCCAAATTCGCTCAGTTCCCGATGACGCCGCGCAGCCCGATCTTCACGAGTAGTGCGTGTAGCCGCAATGACAGCACCGCCAACTCCCGAACCGCCTCCTCGGCGCGAGCTCGCGCGTCGGGATCTCGCTGCCGGCTCATCGGAGTGACGATCTGCGCCAGCAGGCCCACCTCCCGGTCAGCCGACGCGCGGAAGGAGCGTAAATGCCGCGGTTCAAGCCCGAAATCGGTCATCGCCCGGGCGGTCTTTGCCACTAGCACCGCATCGGTGTCATAGAAGCCAGCTGGGCCTGGCCGAACCAGGCCGAACTGCTCGAGCTCGGTTAGCGCCGCGCGCCCGATGCCGGCGAGGGCGAGCAACTCCTCCTGGGTGATGCGCGTGGTATCGACGGTGTCGAGGTTCTCCGACCGGCCCGGGACCGACCGTGGCCAGCTCGCATCAGAGTGTCTTTCAGGCATACCGTCAGAGCCGCCGCGGTCCAACGCGTCAAGGTGCTCTTTGATGACCCTCAGCGGGAGGTAGTGGTCGCGCTGGGCGGCGAGCACGTAGCGCAGCCGGTGAATGTCAGCCAGCGAGAACTGCCGGTAGCCCGCAGCGCTTCGTTCCGGTTGGACGAGCCCCTCGGATTCCAGGAACCTGATCTTTGAGATGGTGACGTCGGGGAAGTCCGTCCGCAGCTGCGCGAGCACTGAACCGATGCTCGCCCCGGAGAGATCCCCGGAGCGCCCCGGAGCTGTCACCGGGACCCCTGGTCAGCCCCTTGGTCTCCGGCGCGCGGACCGGTCAAGAACACCAGTCGGAACTTGCCGATCTGCACCTCATCACCATTGGCCAGCAGAGCGGTGTCCACCGGCTCGCGGTTGACGTAGGTGCCGTTGAGGCTGCCGACGTCCACCACCACGAACTCGCCACCCTCGCGGCGGAACTCGGCGTGCCGGCGGGAAACCGTCACGTCGTCAAGGAAGATATCGCTTTCCGGATGCCGGCCTGCGCTCGTGGTGGACCGGTCGAGGAGAAACCGCGAACCAGCGTTGGGGCCACGCTTGACCACCAGCAGTGCCGAGCCGGCAGACAATGCATCGACGCCGGCAACTGGCGGCGCCGGTGCCTCGACACCCTCTACCTCGGCGAGGAAGTCGGCCCGGAACGTCGATGTCTGTTCCGGGCCCCGCTCCGGTGGCACACCAGGCCCGTCGTTGGTGCTCACGCTGGGCTCTCCTCACGGGATGGTCGTCGTTGATCGGACCACAACCTATCGTGCCACCCGCAGGCCTTGGGACGGAGGTCAGCCATCCCGCTCGATGAGGTTGCGGTAGCCGTCGGCACCCATCAATGAGTCCGTCGCTGATCGCTCCGCCAGCTTGACTTCGATCATCCAGCCCACCCCGTAGGGGTCTGAGTTGACCAACTCAGGGTTGTCCTGTAGTGCATCGTTGCAGGCGATCACCTCACCCGCTACCGGCGCGAAGAGTTCCGACACGCTCTTGGTCGACTCCACCTCACCGACTGGTTCTCCCGGCGCCACCGAGTTCCCGACTGGCGGCAACTGCACGTAAACGACATCTCCGAGTTGCCTCTGCGCATAGTCGGTGATGCCGATCCGCACGGTGCCGTCCGCGCCAGCCAGCACCCACTCGTGCTGCGGGGTATACCGCAGGTCCTCGGGGACCACCGCAGGTTCCTCCACATCATCCCCCATTCAATCAACCGGTCGCGTCCCTCGCGGCACGTACCGTCAGCCGAACTTGAATTAAGTACAGGACTCCCGACCAGACGTACAGCGCTGCGCCCCATCCGGTGAAGGCGACCGCGAATGCCTGAGCCGCCGCGCCCACCCAACCATGTGAGTCATGGGCGAGCAGCAGGAACGGAAAGGCGTAGAGCAGGCAGAGAGTCGCTGCCTTGCCCACGTAGTGCACCGGCAGCGGGCCGTGGCCGTGGTGCCGCAGCACGGGCAGCGCCAGCAGCAACACGAGGTCCCGGCCGAGCAGCACCGCCACCACCCACCAGGGCAGGACGTCTCGCATACCAAACGCGAGCAGGGTGGTCAGCGTGTACAACCGGTCGACCGCCGGGTCGAGCAACGCCCCCAGCCTGCTGGACTGGTTCAGCAACCTGGCGAGCTTGCCGTCCAGCCAGTCGGTGACACCCGACAGGACCAGCACGAGCACCGCGAGCAGGTCCTCGTGCGGGCCCAGCAGCAGCCACAGGAACAGCGGGACACCTGCCAGCCGAAGCACGCTGAGCACGTTGGGCACGGTAAGCAGCCGGTCTGCCGGATCCGACGCCTGCGGCCGGGGCTGGCTCGGCCGGCTGGCGCTGGGCTGGTGCTGCATGATAGCTACTTTTGCACACACCGTTAGCCGCTCGCCGATACCGAATCTGTTCGGCAGTGCTGCTGCCGGCCTGGCCTCCCGCAACCCCCCAAGCGCATTCTGGATGCAGACTGCCGTAATCCGGCGCCCAATTAGTGCAGTTTGCATCCAGAACGCGGTGAAAGGCGGCCACGGTGCGAAGCAGGCAGGGGGCAGGCGGATCGTCGGCGAGTGTCGGGGGATGGCTAGGGACGGCCGACCTTCAGAACTGGGTGTGCGCTAGCCAGTGCTCCAAAACGCTGGCGTCGCCGAGCACGTCGATGGACGCCGCACTGGTTGGGACGCGGCGCATCACCACCAGTAGCAGCTGCACCACTGGCCCCCGCACCGCGACATCGCCCTTGGCGTGGCCGTGTTCCCAGGCCGGACCCGACGGTGTCCGGCGGACGATCCATTCCCCCGCCTCGCCAAGCCCCGGATCGGTGGAATGCAGGTGCAGAGTCTGACCCTCACCGCGCAGCTCGGCGAGCTCCGGGCGGTATTTCACTGCCTGCGGCAAGTTGACGAAACCCAGCCACTCGGAAATCGCATCGGCGGCGAGGTCAGCGTCCAGCGTGAACTCGCGAGCTAGCGCGAGGTCGGCGTCCGCACGGTGCACCGCGGTCTCATGGGCCATCCGGCGCGCCCAGAAGCCGACGCTGTGGTCACCGGTCCAGCTCCACACGGGCGCCTGCGGGTCGGCCGCTCGAATCGCGTCCACGAGCGCACTAGCGCCGGCGCGCAACCAGGTGCCAAGGCCATCGGCGCCCGAGGGCGCCGCGGTCGTGTGCAGGTCGCTGCGGTCGGGTGGAGTGGTGGCCGCTCGAGTGATGATCGCGGTGGCCCACCGGTGGGCCTGCCCGAGGTGCTCGGTGAGCTGGTGCAACGTCCAATCCGGGCAGGTCGGAACCCGCTGCTGCGGATCCGCGCCGGCCAGCGCCTCAGCGAACAGCGCGGACTGCGCAGCCAGCGCGTCGAGATAGCGATCATCGCGCAGCGGAGCCATCGAATCCCCCTCCCGTAGTCGTTCCGGTGGTTGCCCGCGGTCCGTCCGAGTCTCATTGGGGACTCGCGGCCTGAGCACTTGTTGCTTTGGTAGTGCGGCGCCGCACCAGGTGGTGTGCACTGTGCCCTATGGCCTCGCATTCTGTCTCGCATCCCCAAGATCCCGTCCAGCGTGCCCTCGGTGGCGGCTGGGGCACCTTTCTCGCGGCGGCTGCGCGGTCTCCTCGCGATGTCGGCACCCTGCTGCCCTCCGGTCCTGAGCTGGCCCAACGGTTAGCCGCGGTGGTGGCCGGAGCCGGCCAGGCTGGGCGTCCCGCGGTCGTGGTGGAGATCGGTGCGGGCGGCGGGGCGGTTACCACGGCGATCGTTCGGGAGGCAGACCACGACGCAGTGGTGATCGCGGTCGAGAAGGACTCCGGGCTCGCCGACCGGTTGCGGTCCCGCCAGCTCGGGGTGCGAGTGGTCACCGCGGATGCCGTCACGCTTCCGGCCATCCTCGCCGACCACGGCGTGGCCCGCGCCGATGTGATCGTCTCCGTGCTGCCCTGGAGCCTGTTCGGGCCGCGGCAACAGCGCGAGTTCTTGACGATCTTCGCCGCCGCGCTGCAGCCCGACGGGGTGTTCACCGCCGCAGCTTACAGCTTGGGCTACTGGACGCCCGCCGCGCGCCGGTTCCGCAGCGAGCTGGAGCGGATGTTCGGCGAGGTGCTGCCCACCCGTACCCTCTGGCGGCACCTGCCGCCAGCCATGACCTATGTCTGCCGACGCCCGGTAGCAACCGACGGCGGCATCACCGCGGATCCGAGTCGATGAGTAGCTGGCCATTGAGCCGGGTGACTCGTAACGCGTGCTTCACCACCTGGGCGTTGGCGCCGTTGTTGTAGGTGACCTCGACGGGCACTTGCACCGAACCGTCGGAATTATCCGTGACCCCGAAGGCGTTGCGAGCGCTGACCGAGGAGTATTTGCTCCAATAGGATCGGAAGTCCGACTCGCTGGCGAAGGTGGCCTGGGCGGTGGGTGACAGGAGCTCCCAGTCCGTCGACAGGTCGTTCATCCCATTGTAGTAGTCGATCACTAGTTGGCCGGCGTTCTTCCATTCGATTGGCTGGGCATGGTCCACCCGCTCCACCTGTGGCGGCGGTGGTAGGACGGGGGTCGGCGTTGCCGCCGGCGCAGCCGCCTGCCCGACGGAGTGGGCGCCTTGTTGTCCGGATGAGCCTCCGGACAGCAGCGCGTCCACTCCGGTGAATACGAGCACCGCCAGGACAACTCCGGTGAGCACGCCGACCTTGACCCGCCGCTGCCTGCGGCTGGTCAAGGAGCTGTCGGCGGTCCAGCCGGATGACAACGATGCCGCCTGCGGTGGGGAACCGAACAGCGCAGCGGACGCCACGGTCGGCGTCGGGTCCGCTCGCTCGGTTCTGATCACGCGGGTCGTCCGCGCGGCGCCTGACGTGGAACCCGGGTGGGTCGTCCGTACTGCGGCGAGTTCCTGGCTCGCGCGGTACATGTCGGGACGCTGTGCCGGGTCTGTCGCCAGCAGCCTCATCAGCACCGCTGATAGCGCGCCTGCCTGCCAGGGGGGTCGCACCTGGCCGCCGGCCGCCGCGTGCAGCAGCGCGAGCGGGTTGTCGATGTCGCCGAATGGACCGCTCCCCTCCAGCGAGGCGTAGAGCGTGGCGCCGAGGGAGAAGACATCCGACGCCGGCGTCGGAATCTGCCCGCGAGCCACCTCCGGTGCAAGGTAGGCCGGGGTACCGGCCATCATCCCGGTCTGGGTGACCGTGACATCACCCGCGGCGCGTGAGACGCCGAAGTCGGTGATCTTCGCGGTGCCGTCGTCTGTGATCAAGATGTTCCCGGGTTTGACGTCGCGGTGGACGATCTGAGCGGCGTGCGCGGCGGCCAGCGCCGAGGCGATCTGCCTGCCGATCGAGGCTACTTCCGGCACCGGGAGGCAGCCACTCTCAGCCAGGACCGCCGCGAGGCTGCGCGATGGCAGGTACTCCATCACCAGGCAGGGCTCACCCTCGTGCTCGGCCACGTCATAGATGACGATGGCGTTCGGGTGATGTAGGCGCGCGGCGATGCGTGCCTCGCGCAGCGCCCGGGCCCGGGCCTCGTCGGTCGCCCGAGGGCTCAGGTGCAGCTGCACCAGCAGCTGTTTTACCGCCACCAGCCGCTGGAGCCGCTCGTCCTTGGCCCGCCAAACGACGCCCATGCCGCCGATGCCAACGCGATCGAGCACCCGGTAGTGACCGGCGATCAGCTGACCCGTCTCGATATGCGGACACCCCCTCTGCACCTGTGCTTGCGCACACGGCACGCGCAGCATCCCCGACCCGGGACCAGATTATCCCGCCGGAGCCGGGTCAGCACCCTGGCCGAGCTGCCCCGCTTCCCCTTGGCAGAAGCGCCGGGGGCACGATCGTGTCATCATGACGCTCACCGAGACGCTACCCGCCGCTACCGGGCCCGACGAGCTGTTCGACACGTTTGTGGCCTGGGTCTCAGAACAGGGCCTGGTCCTGTATCCCGCCCAGGAAGAGGCGCTGATAGAGATCGTGTCAGGCTCCAACGTGATCTTGGCCACTCCGACCGGATCCGGTAAGAGTCTCGTCGCGACCGGCGCGCACGCGACCGCACTGGCGCAGCGCAGGCGCAGTGTCTACACCGCGCCGATCAAGGCACTGGTGTCGGAGAAGTTCTTTGCGGCGTGCGACGTTTTCGGTGCTGATCAGGTTGGGATGCTGACCGGTGACTCCAGCGTCAACGCCGAGGCACCCATCATCTGCTGCACCGCTGAAGTGCTGGCCAACATGGCCCTGCGCAGCGGACCGCACACCGATGCGGGCCTGGTCGTGATGGACGAGTTCCACTACTACGCCGATCCTGATCGCGGCTGGGCGTGGCAGGTTCCGCTGCTCGAGCTCCCGCAGGCACAGTTCTTGCTGATGTCCGCGACGCTGGGCGACGTCAGCCGCTTCAAGCCGGACTTGACCCGGCGCACCGGCCGCCCTACCGCGGTGGTCCACTCCGCGCAGCGACCGGTTCCGCTGCACTTCCGGTACGTGACGACGCCGCTGCACGAGACGCTGGAAGAACTGCTGGCCATCAAGGCGGCACCGGTCTATGTGGTGCACTTCACCCAGGCATCGGCCGCCGAGCAGGCACAGGCACTGACCAGTATCAACGTCTGCAGTCGGGCGGAAAAGGACGCCATCGCCGAGCTGATCGGTGGATTCCGCTTCACGGCCGGTTTTGGAAGAACCCTGTCCCGGCTGGTGCGCCACGGGATCGGGGTGCACCACGCCGGGATGCTGCCGCGGTATCGCCGGCTCGTCGAGCGGCTCGCCCAGGCCGGCCTGCTGAAGATCATCTGTGGTACCGACACCCTCGGCGTGGGGATCAACGTGCCGATCCGCACGGTGTTGCTCACCGCGCTGGGCAAGTACGACGGCACCCGCACCCGCCACCTCACCGCCCGGGAGTTCCACCAGATCACCGGGCGAGCCGGCCGGGCCGGCTACGACCTCGCCGGCGATGTCGTCGTGCAGGCGCCTGAACACGTGGTTGCGAACGTCAAGGCCGTGGCCAAGGCCGGAGACGATCCCCGCAAGCGCCGCAGGGTGGTCCACAAGAAACCTGCCGAGGGAGCGGTGTCCTGGAGCGACCGCACCTTCGACCGGCTGGTCGCAGCCGAACCAGAGCCGCTGACATCTAGTTTTGCGGTGAGCCACGCGATGCTGCTCAACGTCGCCAACCGGCCCGGTGACGCCTTCGCGGCGATGCGCCAGCTGCTTACTGACAACCACGAGGAGCGCCCCGCGCAGCGCCGGCACATCCTGCAGGCCATCGCGATTTATCGAGCGCTGCTGGCCGCTGGTGTCGTCGAGCGGTTGGCGGTCCCGGACACCCAGGGTCGGACCGTGCGGCTCACCGGGGACCTGCAACTCGACTTCGCGCTGAACCAAGCGCTGTCTCCGTTCGCGCTGGCCGCTATCGAGCTGCTCGATCCGGAGTCGGTTGACTATCCGCTGGACGTGCTGTCGGTGCTCGAGGCCACCCTCGACGATCCGCGGCAGGTACTGAGCGCGCAACTGTCCAAGGCCAAGGGCGAGGCCGTGGCGGCGATGAAGGCCGAAGGCATCGAGTACGAGGAGCGGATGCGCCTGCTGGACGACGTCAGCTATCCGATGCCACTGGCTGAGCTGCTCGACGCTTCATTCGAGATCTACCGGGCAGGCCACCCGTGGGTGGCCGATCATCGGCTGTCCCCCAAATCGGTGGCGCGGGACCTCGCCGAGCGGGCGATGACCTTCACCGAGTACGTCGGTTTCTACGGCCTCGCCCGCTCCGAAGGGTTAGTACTGCGCTACCTCGCCAACGCCTACCAGGCGCTGCGCCGCACCGTACCCGAGGACGCCAAGACCGACGAGCTACGCGACCTGCAGGAGTGGCTCGGCGAGCTGGTCCGCCAAGTCGACTCCAGCCTGCTCGACGAATGGGAAAAACTGCGCGACCCGCAGGCGCCGGACGCGGTACCGGCGTCGATAGATCAGCGACCTCCGCCGGTGACGGCCAATGCGCGGGCTTTCCGGATCCTGGTGCGCAACGCGCTGTTCCGCCGGGTGGAGCTGGCTGCCCGGCGGCGATGGGACGACCTGGGCGAGCTCGACGCGGACGCCGGATGGGACGCTGACTCGTGGCGCGCGGCCGTGGAACCGTACTTCGACGAGCATGACGAGATCGGCACCGGCGCGGACGCCCGCGGCCCACGGCTGCTGATCATCGACGAGCAGCCTGACCGGTGGGTGGTGCGCCAGATACTGGACGACCCGGCCGAGCACCACGACTGGGCAATCATGGCTGAGGTCGACCTGGCCGCCTCCGACGAGTCCGGAACCGCCGTACTGTGGGTGACCGCGGTCGGCCAGCTCTAATCGCTGACCCAATCAACGACGCTGACACCCCCGAGCTCAACAGCAGAGCTGATCCACCGATGCTGCGGAGCTCTGTGGTTGAGCTCGGGACCCTGCGAGCTGTTGAGCATCCCGATCGGTGCGCGGACGGCCTGCTCTAGCTGCGCAGCGCGGTCAGGACGGCGCGTTGCCTGGCTTCCACTTGATGCCACAGCCCATGCTGGGCACGTGCGGTTCGGGTACCGGTTGCCCTGCCAGCACCAGTTTCAGCGCCGCTCGCAATGCGTTGCCGGTCACCGGGGCATTGTTGCGTGGGCGGGACTCGTCGAACTCGCCCCGGTAGACGAGCTTGCGCTCGATGTCATAGAGGAAGAAGTCGGGGGTGCACGCGGCCCGGTAGGCCAGTGCAACCTTCTGGGTGTCGTCGAACAGGTATGGGAAGGTGAAACCGGCTCGGTAGGACTGCTCGAGCAACCCCTCCGGCCCGTCGTCGGGATAGTTCTCGATGTCGTTGCTGCAGATCGCCACCGCAGCGACGTCCTGCGCGTACTCGGCAACAAGCAAGACGAGTTCCCGCTCGAGGTGCCGGACATAGGGGCAGTGGTTGGACAGGAACATCACCAGTACTGGTCGACCAGGGGCAAGGCCATCAAGGGTCACGATCTCACCGGCCAGAGATGGCAAGGCGAACGGTGGCGCTGGCGTGCCGAGCGGGACCATCATCGAGTTCACAGCCATGGTGACCAGTCTCGCATCACCGCCAGGCACTAGCGCGCAAACTGAGTTCAGCCGCCGAAGAGTCCACCGGCGATGCCGCTGATGCCCTCGCGCGGCGTGCGTCCGGGCAGCATCCCCGCCGCCGCCAGCCCGTCGAACAGTCCTCACTGTGGACCGGTTCGACGGGCCTGGCTTCGGACCCTGATCGGATGCCTACAACTAGCCTCGGCCGGTGGTGTCCTGGACCTTGCGCACCGCGCCGTCAATCTGGTTGCTGAACTTGCCCTTGGTGCACTGATCGACGAGCCGGCCGGCCTGGTCTGCGACCTTGCCGACCGCGTCGGGGTTGGTCTTGGCGTACCGGCGAGCGGCCTCCACGGCCCCCGCCAGCACAACGAGCTTCCCCAGTTTCCCCAGCATTGCGTTTCCTCCTTTGGCTGACCAACCACAATCCCCACTAGGTCACAGCGGAATTGCGAGGATACCGCGCCCAATCATGGCGTGGGAGGACGGCCGTAGGAAGCGGGCCAGCAGAATGATCCAGTCAGAATCCCATCGCCTGGGCTCGGCGCTTCACCTCGCGCCCACGGTTCGTTCGCAGCGCGCCGATCGGGGTGCCGGGCAACGAATTCTCCTCGGTGAACAACCAGCGCAGGATCTCCTCGGCAGAGTAGCCGGAGTCACGCAACAAGGTGATCGTGCCGGGCAGTCCCTTGACAACCGCATCGCCGCAGAGGAAGTCCGCGGGGATCAACACCACGCCGGCGCGGCGTACCCCCATCAGCTGCCCGTCGCGAATCATCTGGTGCACTCGGGTCACCGGCAGTCCCAGCTGTTGCGCGACATCAGGTAGCGGCAGCACCTCCACCGCAGGGTCGAGCACGTCCAGGGCGATGGGGAGGTCGCTCACGGTGGTCACCATGCCATACCGGCCAGCCGGCGCCCTTCCGCCGTCCGGGGCGCGCCGGTCCGTACGATCCTCAGATTGTGGAGCGACAGGGGCCCGATCACGACGGCAACCTGGTCGGCGCCCTGTTGGAGGGGCGCTACCAGGTCGGTTCGATGCTGGCCCACGGCGGCATGTCCACCGTCTACCGGGGCACGGACACCCGGCTGGAACGTCCGGTCGCCATCAAGGTGATGGCACCGCGGTTCGCCGCCGACCCGCTGTTCCTGCAGCGCTTCGAGCGGGAAGCCCGCGCGGCCGCGCGCTTGCATCATCCTGGGATCGTCGCGGTTCATGACCAAGGTGTCGACTCCTCCCCCATTGGTGACTCCGTCTTCCTGGTGATGGAACTGGTAGATGGCGGAACCTTGCGGGACCTGCTGCGCCAGCGCGGCCCGCTGCCGGTGCCGCTCGCACTCTCAGTGGCCGACATAGTGCTCTCGGCGCTAGCCGCGGCGCACTGGGAGGGGCTAGTACATCGCGACATCAAGCCGGAGAACGTCCTCATCGGACCAGGTGGCGTGGTCAAAGTGGCCGACTTCGGATTGGTCCGCGCAGTGGCCGAGGCCAGCAGCAGCACTGGAGACGTCATCCTCGGAACGGTGGCCTACCTTTCGCCCGAGCAGGTCGCGACCGGTGCGGCCGACGCCCGCAGTGATGTCTACGCCACCGGAGTGATGCTATTCGAGATGCTCACGGGAGCTCCGCCCTACACCGGCGAGACCGCATTGTCGGTGGCTTATCACCACGTCAACGACGACATGCCGGCCCCGAGCACAGCTGGTGCCGCGGTGCCCGCGCCGCTGGACGACCTCATCGTGCGAGCCACCCGACGGGACCCGGACGCCCGGCCGTCAGACGCAGCGGCGTTCCTTCGGGAGTTGCAGTCAGTGCGAACCCAGCTGGGAATCGATCGGGTACCGGTACCCGCGGTGCCAACTGGGTTAGCCGGCGCCACGGTGGTCCGCCCGCCCGAACACGGACCGCAGGCAACTCGAGCTCTCGCCAGGGACGAGATCGCAGCAGGCGCGCTGGCTCCACACGACGATCTCTACCTACGCGAGCGCGCTCGTAACCGGCGAGCCTTCATCGCCTGGATAACGGTCGTGTTGATGCTCGCAAGCGCGGTCGGGGTGGGCGCATGGTGGCTGGGCAGCGGCCGGTGGACCGTGGTTCCCGATCTCATGGGTCTGCAACGCGGGGCGGTGGCCGGCGTTCTGTCCTCCGCTGATCTGAAGGCCAATCTCACGGACGACCACAACGACACCGTCCCAGGCGACACGGTGATCCGCAGCGACCCCGCTCCGGGCCAGCGCGCGCGGCGCGGCTCGGACATCAATGTGGTGATCTCGCTGGGCCATCCGGTGGTGCCCGACGTGGCGATTGGAAGCACGCCGGAGGAGGCGCAGCGGGCAGTCCAGCAGGCGGATCTGAGCCCGCGGCTGGATGCCGACGCCGCGAAATTCGATGACGCCGTCCCGGTAGGCGCCGTGATCGGGCTGCAGCCGGCGTCCGGAACCATGCTCACCGTCGGCGCGCCAGTGACCGTGGTGCTCAGCAAGGGGCCCGCCCCGACCAGGGTGCCGGATGTGCGAGGGTTACCCCAGGGTGCTGCGCTCTCAATGCTGTCCCGCGCCGGCCTGACGGTGCAGGTGCAGCGCCAGTTCGATGGCCAGATCGCCGGTGGGCACGCGATCGGCACCGACCCCAAGGCCGGTACCGGCGCGGCCCGTGGCACCAACGTCACCCTGCTGGTCAGCACCGCGTCTGTCGTTCCCAGTGTGGTCGGGCTCTCGGTCGCGCAGGCTCGCCAGGTGCTCGCGGACGCGGGGCTGAACAGCACGGTCAGCCAGTCTCCCGGCGGCGTCGGGTTGTTCGGCGGCTTCGGATTTCTCGGCGGCTTCTCGGACCGGGTGGTCTCGCAGTCCCCGCCGGCCGGCCGGCCCGTTCGCCCCGGCGCTACTGTGGCGCTCTCAACGCTGTGAGTGCTCGTGAGTGCGTAACAGTGTCAGAACACTGTTACGCACTCACGAGCGAAGCATCTCGGCTACCAGGAATGCCAGTTCGAGGGCCTGCTGGGTATTGAGCCGCGGATCGCACGCGGTGTCGTAACGACCTGATAGGTCGGCATCGGAGATCTCCTGGGCGCCGCCGAGACACTCGGTCACGTCTTCCCCGGTAAGCTCCACGTGGATGCCGCCCGGGTGGGTGCCCAGTGCGTGGTGCACTTCGAAGAATCCCTGCACCTCGTCGACCACCCAGTCGAAATGCCTGGTTTTGTAACCGGTGGACGATTCGATGGTGTTGCCGTGCATCGGGTCGCACTGCCAAATCACCTGGTGCCCCGCGGCGGTGACCTTCTGCACGATCCCCGGCAGCACATCGCGGACCCGCTGCGCTCCCATCCGGGAGATCAGGGTGAGCCGGCCCGGCGTGCCGTGCGGGTCGAGCCGCTCGACATACTCCACGGCCTGGTCCGGGCTGGTGCTCGGACCGAGTTTGAGACCGATCGGGTTGGCCAGCAATTCGGCGAAAGCAATGTGCGCCCCATCCAGCGCCCGGGTCCGCTCCCCCACCCAGAGGAAATGCGCCGACAGGTCGTAGAGCTTGGGCGTGTCGCTGCTGCTGTCCAGCCGCAGCATGGCCCGCTCGTAGTCCAGCACCAGCGCCTCGTGACTGGCATAGATCTCGGTGGACAGCAGCGATGAGTCGTCCACGCCACAGGCCGACATGAACCGCAGGCCCCGGTCAATCTCGCCGGCCAGCGCCTCATAGCGGGCTCCAGCCGGGGATCGCCGTACGAAGTCCTTGTTCCAGTCGTGCACCTTGTGCAGATCCGCCATGCCGGCCATCGTCAGCGAACGCACCAGGTTCATCGCCGCGGCCGCGTTGGCGTAGGCCCGGATCAACCGCGACGGGTCGTGCACCCTTGCCTCGGGGGTGGGGCGCCGAGAGTTGATCATATCGCCGCGGTAGGACGTGAGCCCGAGCACGTCGAGCGCCGCGGACCGCGGCTTGGCGTATTGCCCTGCTACCCGCCCCACCTTCACCACCGGCATGCTCGACCCGTAGGTGAGCACCACCGCCATCTGCAGCAGGGTGCGGATGGTGGCCCGCAGATGCGGCTCGGTGTTGTCGGCGAAGGTTTCGGCGCAGTCCCCGCCTTGCAGCAGGAACGCCTCTCCCCGCGCAACGGCCCCGAGCTGCTCTCGCAGCTGATCCACCTCAGGCGGCACGGTGATCGGCGGGACACTTTCCAACACGGTACGGATGCTGCGCACCGCGTCGGGGTCAGGCCAGCTCGGTTGCTGCGCGGCGGGTCGGGCCAGCGCGGCGTCCAGCCTGGTACGGAGATCGGCGGGTAGCGGCGGTAGCTCCGGCAGCGCGTCGACCGGAACATCCACGGTCCAGTTCACGGTGGTTGAGCGTAAGCGGTGATTCTCCGGACCGCTGCGGCGGGCCGGTCAGCCGAAGAAAACCTCGGCCTCCGCATGCCGCTCCGGTGGCACTGTCTTGACTATTGCCGTGGCCTCGGCCAGCTTCACCCGGATGATGTCGGTGCCGCGCAACGCAACCATCACGCCACCGTCGCCCTCGTGCACCGCGTCGACTGCGTGTACCCCGAACCGGGTGGCTAGCACCCGGTCGTAGGCAGTAGGCGTGCCGCCGCGCTGAATGTGTCCCAGAACCACAGCGCGGGACTCGGCGCCGGTGCGTTGGGCGATCTCGTCGGCCAACCAGATGCCGACGCCACCGAGGCGCTTGTGGCCGAAGGCGTCGACCTCCGCGGTGGCGAGCAGCTCCGCGCCGCCCTCCGGTAGGGCACCTTCGGCAACCACGACGATTGCGGCGTCTTCCCTCTCGAGGCATCGGACGACCCACTTGCACACCCGGTCCACGGAGAACGGCCGTTCCGGCATCAGGATGACATTCGCCCCGCCGGCCATCCCGGAATGCAGGGCAATCCAGCCCGCGCTGCGGCCCATCACCTCGACAACCGCCGCCCGGTGGTGCGATTCGGCAGTGGTGCGCAGCCGGTCGATCGCCTCGGTGGCGATGTGGACGGCGGTGTCGAAGCCGAACGTGTAGTCGGTGGCACTGAGGTCGTTGTCGATCGTCTTGGGTACCCCCACCACAACAATCCCGTCATCACTGAGCCGGCTGGCCACCCCGAGGGTGTCTTCGCCGCCGATCGCAATCAGCGCGTCCACGCCGTGCTCGGCGAGGGTCTGCTTGACTTGCTCGGCGCCGCCGTTGCGGTACGGGTTGGTGCGCGAGGTCCGCAGGATGGTGCCGCCGAGAGGAAGGATGTGCTCCACGTCAGCCAGACCGAGCGGTTGGACCAGACCTTCCATCGGACCACGCCAGCCGTCCCGGAACCCGATGATCTCGTGCCCGTAGACCTCGATGCCCTTGCGGACCACCGCCCGGATCACCGCATTGAGCCCGGGGCAGTCACCGCCCCCGGTGAGCACGCCGATGCGCATGTCGATTCGCCTTCCCGCTCCGTATACTGGATTGACGGGCGAGAGCCTGGCATGAGAAGGATCGATGCGGCAAAGCGCCAGGTCAACGTGGACGGTTTCGCTGCGCCAGCCGGTGCTGCTCGATCACCCGCCATCGGACGAGGTTGTAGCGGGCATCGGCCACCGCGTCGTGGGCGTCACAGGGCGGCGGGGGCAACGCCGGCTTGCCGGCGTCCTCCCAGCGCTGGCGCAGGTCCCGCGTAAACCGAGGTAGCGTCCGCGGCAACGCTGGCATCGGGCCCCACAGTTGGGCGAGAGCGACGTGGTCATAGGCGGCGAACCACGCCCACAGCTCCACCCGCTCGCCCGAGGAGGTGAGATACTCGAGCAACGTGTCCCGGATAGCCGTCCGCCCGCGCCATGCCTGGTCGGCCGGCGACGGCAGCTTCGGCAAAACGTGTGCTCGCACCCAGTCGCCGGCCCGCTGTGGATCGAACTCGGTGGATACCGCGTAATACTCCCGACCCTGCTCGTCCACCACTCCGATGGAGATCAGCTCGATGGTGACGCCATCCTCGATGAACTCGCAGTCGTAGAAGAACCGCACGGCCGGTCAGCCTACGCAACGCCGGCGAACACCATCGATCAGGACGCCCTAAGGACGTCCTGCGACGGAGGCGGCTCTCGATCCTTGACCGAAGTCGCGTATCTATCGACGTATTCCTGTCCGGACAGCTCCATCAAGGAATACATGATCTCGTCGACCATGGATCGCTCGATGAACCGGTCACCCGCCAGGCCCGCGTAGCGGGAGAAGTCCAACGGCGCACCGAAACGTATTTCAACACGATGCGGCCGCCACATTTTTTTGCCGATGGGGCTGACTTTGTCCGTGCCGACCATCACGACCGGAATCACCGGGACGCCGGCCTCCAGCGCCATCCGCGCGACGCCGGTCTTGCCCTTGTACAACCGGCCGTCCGGAGAACGAGTTCCTTCTGGATAGATGCCGAGCAGCTTGCCGTGACCCAACAACCGCACTCCGGTGTCCAGCGCCGCCTGCGCGGCCGACGCGCTGGAGCGGTCGATGGGAACCTGACCGGCCGCGTTGAAGAACTGCCGCTTGAGCCATCCTCGCACCCCAGGCGTGGTGAAGTACTCCCGCTTGGCCAAGAACGTCAGCCGGCGACGGATCATCAGAGGCAGGAAGAAGGAGTCGGCGACTGCGAGGTGATTGCTGGCCAGAATGGCGCCACCGCGATCGGGGATATGCTCGGCGCCCTGGACCTTCGGGTGGCAGGTCAACCGCATCAACGGGCCGAGCAGCAAGTGTTTGAGCAGCCAGTAGAACACCGACAACCAATCCTTCCCTTACCCTCGCGCGCCGCGTTGTCAACCAGCGTACGGAGCAAGGTATCCAGGGCACAACGGCCGCGCTCCACCCTGGCGTACGCAGCTCGCCAGCGCGCGGGTTCGATACCGCCTTCGGTGGCGCCGGACCCGGTACCGTCAGCCCCGCAGCGACCCGACCGAGCACGGAGAGTGGTGTCTTGGAGTTGCCCTTCACCGAGCCGGAGGAACCACGCTGGCCAGCGAGCGACGCCCATGAGGACCATTTCGAGCCGCCAGAGCCAGCACCACTGCTAATACCGCGCGCCCGAACGGTAGGCGGCGTGCTCATGCTCATCGTTGGCCTGTTGTTGCTGGCGTTACCGGATCTGCTGGATCTCGGTGAGCGGGTGGCAACACCGCTGGGGCTGCTCGCTGTCACCGCCGGGATCGGCTGGCTGGTGATAGGGCTGCGGTCCGACGCGGCACCGGAAGGACCCGACGACGGAGCGCAGCTTTAGCCCTCAGCACACGGGAATTCAAGCCTCTACCCGGCGCTTAAGCTCCTTCAATGCGGTGTCCATGATGACCTTCTCGGCCTTTCGCTTGATCATTCCGATCATGGGAATCGCGAGGTCGACCGTGAGGCTATAGGTCACGTTGGTCGCCGCGCCGGCGGGCTCCAGCACGTAGGAGCCGTGCTGCGCCTTCTGCAGCTGTCCCTCGACCAGTTCCCAGGCGACCGTCAGCCCGTCCAAAGACCAGACGTAATCAAGCACGTATTCGTCTTTGATCAGACCGGCGTCCAGCGAGAATCGGACCCGCTCCGCGCGGTCATCGCCGCCGGGGATCACCACCTCGGCCTTCTTCACTGCCAACGCCCATTGCGGGTAGGCGGAGAAATCGGCAATCACGTCCATGATCGCCTGAGGCTCGGCGTTGATGATGATGGACTGGGTTGACTGGTCGGGCATGCCGCGCAGGCTACCCGGCACGTCGCCACCGGCAGGGGTCACCATCGCAACACGTACGGCGCTCCCGTCCGCTGGAAATGCCCCACATTGACGCATTCGGTCCGGCCCACCCGGACCCGCCGGGCCAGCGGCTGATGCACGTGCCCGAACACCGCGATACGCGGCCGATCCCGATAGATCACCATCAGCAACTGCTCGGAGCCGAGCTCGGGCCGTCGGGCCTGCACGTCGTAGAGCAGCTCAGGAACCGCGGGTGGAATGTGGCTGCATAGCATGTCCACGCGCCCGAGGGCAGAGACCGCCCCTGCGTACTGCTGCGGAGTACGCAGGTAAGAGCGAAAGACCGGGTCGCGCCGCGGGGCGACTCCGTCCGGTAATAGGGCTCCGCCCACGAAACCGCAGCGTAGACCGCCGATCTCGACGGTCTGCCCGTCGAGCAGGTGTACTCCCGAGCGCGCGAACCGCGGCCACAGCTCGGGCAGGTCCACATTGCCGGGAGTGACGTACGCCGGGCTGGGCAGTACCGCGAACAGCCGCTCATACTGCTCGACGATGGCCTCACGGACGACATCGCGGGAATCTGGCACCTGGCTCCACAGCTGCCGCACGAACGCGTACGCCTCGCCCGGTGCCCCACCAGAGCGCAGTTCCGCGAACCGGCTTACCGCAGCAGGCCCGAACACCGAACCCAGAATGCCAGCGGAGTGGTCGTGGTAGTTCACGAAGTCGATCAGATCCCCGAGCACCAGCAGCGCATCAGCGCCAGCGCCCGCCCTGGCCAGGGCGTCCACGTTACCGTGCACGTCGGACACCACGTGGACCCGCACGATCAGGCAGGCTACCCGGCGCTGGTACGGGCGCGATACGTTGCCGAGTAGTACTGGAGAAAGCCGAGCTTCGGAGGTACCCGTGCGGGAGTTCACGGTTCCCGCCACCACGACGGTGGAGGACGGCGAGAACCTCACCGATGTTGTGTGGGCCAATGCCGAGCGCTTCGCGGGCAGCGCCAGCTTCCGCCGCCGGGTCGACGGCGGGTGGATAGACATTACCGCGAAAGAATTCGCCGACCAGGTGGTCGCGGTGGCCAAGGGCCTCATCGCAGCAGGTATCGAGCGCGGCGATCGCATCGCATTGATGTCCAGGACCCGCTACGAATGGACGCTGCTCGACTACGCGATCTGGGCCGCTGGCGGATCCACGGTGCCGGTTTATGAGACATCCTCCGCCGAGCAGGTGGAGTGGATCCTTTCCGATTCGGGCGCCAAGGCGGTCGTGGTCGAAAGCCCCGCTCACCGCGAGATGGTCCAGGGTTTGTTTGATCGGTTGGGCGAGCCGGCTCTAGTGTGGCAGATCGACCCGACGACGGGCAGCGGCAAGCCGGCTGCCGCGATCGACCAGCTCACCGCGCTGGGTGCCGACGTCAGTGATAGCGCTGTGCGCGAACGCGCCACCACGGTGGGCGCCGAAGACTTGGCGACGCTGATCTACACCTCAGGGACCACGGGCCGACCGAAGGGCTGCGAAATCACCCACCGCAACCTGCTCGCCGTGACCCGGTCCGCGGTATCGGAGTTCACCAGCCTGATGCAACCGGCGAACTCCCTGCTGCTGTTCCTGCCGCTGGCGCACGTGTTCGCCCGGATCATCCAGTGCTGCTGTGTATACGCCCGCATCACCCTCGGCCACACCCCGGATGTGAAGAACCTGGTCGCCGAGTTGGCTGATTTCCGGCCCACGTTTGTACTGGCCGTGCCTCGAGTCTTCGAAAAGGTCTACAACTCGGCCAGGCAGAAAGCACATGCCGACGGCAAGGGTCGCATCTTCGACATCGCCGCTGCCACCGCCGTTGAATGGAGCCGGGCCCTGGAAGCCGGCGGAGCTGGGCTGGCCTTGCGCGCCAAGCACGCCTTATTCGACCAACTGGTCTACTCCAAACTGCGGGCAGTGCTCGGCGGCCGGTGTGTTGCAGCCGTCTCTGGTGGCGCCCCCCTGGGCGAGCGGCTCGGACATTTTTTCCGCGGTGTCGGAGTGCCGGTGTTGGAGGGCTACGGGCTGACTGAGACCAGCGCACCCGCCACGGTGAACACCGAGAAACACGGCAAGATCGGCACTGTGGGTCAGCCGTTGCCCGGTGTCACGATCAAGATTGATCATGACGGTGAGGTGCTGATCAAAAGCCCCGGTGTGCTGCGCCGGTATTGGCACAACGATCAGGTAACCCAGGAAGCCCTCATCGACGGCTGGTTCCGCACTGGCGACCTCGGGGAGCTCGATGAGGACGGCTTCCTCCGGATTATCGGTCGCAAAAAGGAAATCATCGTCACGGCGGCAGGCAAGAACGTCTCCCCGGCAGCGTTGGAGGACCGGATCCGGGCCCATCGACTGATCAACCAATGCATGGTCCTGGGCGACAAGCAGCGCTTCATCGCCGCCCTCATCACCCTAGACGCCGAGATGCTCCCGGCCTGGTGCGTCGAGCACAGCAAGCCGGCTGGGATCTCGACCACAGACCTGATCGATGATCCAGATCTGCGCGCCGAGGTGCAACGCGCGGTGGACGATGCGAACAAGAGTGTTTCTCGTGCCGAGGCGATCCGCCAGTTCCGCATCCTGCCAGGTGACTTCACCGAGGCCGGCGGTCAGCTCACCCCGAGTCTGAAGATCAAGCGTGCGGTGGTAGCCAAGGAGTTCGCCGCCGAGATCGAGGCTCTCTATGACTCACGAGCCGCCCAGTAGCAGCTCCCGCAGCTGCTGCTGGCGGCAACCCCAGTCCCAGTTCTGCAGCATCCAGCGTCGTCCGCGGCGACCCATCGCCGCCGCCGCCTCGGGATCGGCGAGCAGGGTCGCTACGGCCCGCGTTACCGCCGCCACTTCACGACCGTTCACCAGTTCGCCGGTGTCGCCTACGCGGACCGTCTCCCGTGCCCCGCCGGCGTCCCCGACCACCAACGGCAAGCCGGTAGCCGAGGCCTCGAGGAACACCAGACCGAACCCCTCAACATCCAGCCCGTGACCACGTGTCCGGCAGGGCATCGCAAACACGTCGCCGGCGGCGTAGTACGCGGGCAACTCAGCCCACGACACTGCTCCGGTGCAAACCACGGCGTCAGCGACACCACCCGACTCCGCCAGCCGGTGCAAAGCTGGTCGCCGGGGTCCGTCTCCGACGAGCAGGAGCACAGTTCCCGGTACCTGGCGCCGGATCGCCGGTAGTGCTTGCACCAGCATGTCTTGCCCCTTGCGAGCCACCAGCCGAGACACGCACAGCACTACCGGGGCATCGCCCAGCCGGTGGCGTCGCCGGATCTCCGCCCGCGCCCCTGGATCCGGGTGAAACGCTGCGCAGTCCACGCCGGGCGACAAGATCTCCAGGGCAGCCCGGGGTCCGAACGCCGAAGCAACCCGGCGACGGGTGTACTGGCTCACGGCCGTGACCACGTCGGCATCCGCGCCGATCCGGCGTAGTGCCATCCGCCCAGGAGGCACCATCGACCAGCCCACCTCGTGTCCGTGACTGCTAGCCACCACTCGTCGTACTCCGGCGCGGCGCAATGCCGGGCCCAGTAGGGCCAGCGGGGCTGCTGCGCCGAACCATGCGGTGTCGCAGTGCAGCTCCCGCAGCAGCCCGGCGGCTCGCCGAAGTACCGCAGGTGTGGGAATCATGAGTGGTCCGCGATGCCGGACAACCGGAAACGGCAGTCGCGCGTCGAAAGCCGCCGCGTCCGGCCAGTCCGGTGCGTAGACGGCGATCTCGCCCGGAGGCAGCGCCAGTGCCAGTTGATGCAGGTACGCTTGGATCCCACCGGGCCGGGGTGGAAAGTCGTTGCTCACCAGCAGGATCCGTGGCACCAGCCGGAGGGTAGCGGTGACGTCACATGCGGCATGCAGCCGGTGCCGGTCAGCCGATCCGGCTCATCGCGGTGACTTGCCTCCACGGCACTGGGACGACCTTCACCACGTCACCGCTTTGTGGTGCGTTCACATAGAGGCCGTCACCAACGTAGATCCCAATGTGGCTGATCGGAGAGTATAGAGCGATGAGATCGCCCGGCTGGAGATCGGAACGATCGACGCTATGACCCATCCGCGCCTGTTCCTCAGCTGAGTGCGGCAGCCCGGGCATCCCGGCCTGTTCGAACGCCCACGTCACCAGTCCCGAGCAATCGAATGTAATCGGCCCGTCGCCGCCCCAGACGTACGCCGAGCCTTGCTTGGTCAGCGCGATCCGCGCTGCTTGGACCGCGGTACCGGTGCCGATCAGGTTCATTGGGAAATGGATGTTGCCGCCGAAGAGGTAGACGGCGCGCTCTTGATGGGTCAGCTCCGCGAGGCGCTTCGTGACAACCTGAATCTGACGGTCCATCTCGGCGCGAGAACGGGTTAGATCTCCTTCCAGCCGCGCGGCATCGTATTCGGCTTGGGTTGCCCGCGTCGCTGCGTCACTGGTCGAGTGCTCTGCATGCTGGGTTTGCGCGACGGCGCCGGTGAGCCGGTCTAACGCCTGCTTATTATCCACCGCCAGCATATCCAGCGCCGACATCTGGTCCAGGAAATCCTGGGGGGAGTCACTGACCAGCAAAGCGGACAGCCGGTTGAGTCGCGCACCCTGGAATGAGGCGTTGGTCAGCCTGTCCACTTGACCGCGGTACTGGCCCTGGACTGCCCTGGCGCGCTCTGCAGCGGCCTCAGCCGCGTTGGCATCAGCCCTGGCTCGTTCGAGATCGGCGCGGCGGGCGTTCAACTGGTCGCGGGCGTAGTGCCACTTTTCTGTGAGTACCTCAGCTTGCCGATTCAGTTCGGAAAGCTGCTGCGCGGCATCTCCGGGCGCCGCGGGGTCGGCCGTGGCTGGAGTGGGCACCAGAGTGACCAGAGCAACCACGATGGCTGTGGTCATCACAGCCGAGACGCTGCGCTTGCCCACACCGCGCCTGACTACAACGCGCTTCTGATGATGCGGCGACACGTCGCGGCTATCTCCTCTCTTAGACCGCCTACCGTGCCATCCAGATCGGACGGCACCTACCGCAAGTCTCGGGAAGATTACGAAAGGTCACCAACTTTGTCACTACCGGCGACCAAGGTATGGGGCAGACAGGCCGCTGGGCACGATGGGCGTCACCGTGACCGGCGCGGAGTTCGGCTAGGCCGATCAGCCGACGTGACGTCGGGACCGTTCACCGTCAGTTGCGGACCGCTCACCGCCATCGCGCAGGTGATCCCGAACGCAGGTATCCCTCCCCGTCGTTTGGCCATCTCCATCCCGATCCACCAGCTGCAAATGCGGCACCATGCCAGCCTCGGCCAAGGTGTCCAGGGCTAGCTGCTCAGTGCCATCCAGCTCCACGCCGCTCGGGGGGGCTCCGAGCAGCACGGTGATGACGCAGTCCTGGCAGGCAACGCCGCGCACCACGCACCGGTCGCAATCTACGATCATGTCGGGCTCCGTCTCTGTTGTGATCTAGTCACTACGGACGGTAGACGGCGACCCTGACAATGCCGGGTGACGCAACGTCGGTGACGGACCGGTTACGCCACTTATCCCGATGCCCGGACGGTGGCATCAACCAATCCTGCGGACTGCCGTGACGTCCCGCCATGGGACTCGGGAGACTTTGACCACATCGCCGCTCTGCGGCGCATTGAGGTAGAGCCCGTTGCCTACGTAAATGCCGATGTGGCTTACCGGCGAGTACAGCGCGATGAGGTCTCCTGGTAGCAGGCCGGAGACCACCGGGGTGCCTACTCTGGATTGGTCGTAGGCTACCCGCGGCAGGCTGACCCCGACCTGACGGTAGGCCCACATCACCAGACCTGAACAATCGAAAGTGGTCGGCCCCTCCGCGCCCCAGATATACGGTGCTCCTTGCCTGGTTAAGGCAGCCCGAAGGGCTCTGATCCCGATGGTGTCACCGGCTATGTCGATCGGATAGTCGGTGAACCCTTCGGAGGCGTAGTGGGAGAACTCCTCCGAGGTGAGCTTGCCGAGGCGTTCCTGCACCAGATTGATCTGGCGGCCCATTTCAAGCCGAGCCTGGGCTACGTCACCAGCTATCCGCGCAGCGTCGAGTTCGGCGACGGCCGCACGTGTCTCGGCGTCGGTGGCAGCGAGCTTGGCCTGCTCGATGCGGGAAACGGCGGCTGCGAGCTTGTCCATCGCTGCCCTGTTACTCGCCGCCAGCACGTCCAAGGCGGACATCTGGTCGATGAACTGTTGGGGCGAGTCACTGATCAGCATCGCGGTCAGGCTGCTGACTCGAACACCCTCAAAGCTGGCGCTGGTCAGCCGATCCACTTGCGCACGGAATGAACTCTGAGCCGCGCGGACTTGATCGGCGATAGCCGTGGCGCTCGCTGCGTCGCTATGCGCTCGGTCCGCATCGGCCCGACGGGCATCCAGCCGGTCGGTGGCCAGCTTCCACTGCTCGGTGATCACTTCGGCCTGTCGGCTCAACGCTCGAACCTGAGCAACGGTCCCGCCAGGCTCGGGCGCGGGGCCAGGGCCTGGATCAGCAGCCGCGAGTGCTGGTGGCATGCTCAGCACGGCAGCGAAGGCCACGGCAGCCGCCACGCTACGAAGCACGCGGTTCCGACGATGAGACACCACCCGCGGCCATCTCCTGTCTCGGACCATCAAGGTCCGGCGGCGTGACTGCAAACGGGAGAAGTCCCCCCGCATGCCACCTAACGGTTCTCAGGACGCATCGGCGCGGATCTTCACTCCAATGACGTCACTAAGCCGCCCAGGCGTGCGGTTTTCCCGATGTCAGTTACTCTCCGTTATACTTTCCGGGATCCCCGGTACGGTCCGTGACAGCGCACCGGTCGCCGTCCAAAGTTGGTAGCCCTTCAAGTACCGCCGACCGGGTTAGCGACCACCGGCGGACAGCTCGGCGGTTAGCCTCGTCCAGCGCTTCAAAAGCGCGGCCGCAGCGCCAGAGTCAATGGCCTCGGCGGCGCGCTGGACCATCTCGCGGACATCGGCGACCAGGTCACTGGTCGAACCCCGGTGCGCGACAAGCGCCGCGCCGGCGTTGAGGAGCACGGCGTCTCGTATCGGCCCGGGACCGCCTGCCAGCAGGCGCCGCACTGCATCGGCATTGGCCGCTGCATCCCCACCGCGCAGCTCCTCGCCGCCGGCCACCGGCACGCCCAGCGCAGCCGGCTCCAGCTGATCACGCCGCACCGTGCCGCCGTCGACCACCCACACCGAAGTAGTAGTCGTGGTGGTGATCTCGTCGAGCCCATCGTCGCCACGGACTACCAGGGCGCTTACGCCACGATCGGCGAGTACCTGGGCCATCACTGGCGCCATCCGAAGATTCGCGCAGCCCACGAGAGCAGCACCCGGCTGCGCAGGATTGACAAGTGGACCGAGAAAGTTGAAGGCCGTCGGGACCCCGATTTCCCGTCGCACCGCGGCTGCGTGCCGCAACGCGGGGTGATAAAGCGGTGCGAAGCAAAATCCGATCCCCGCCTCGGCGACGCACCGTGCTACCTGATGCGGTCCTAGATCGATCGCCACGCCGAGCGCCTCGAGCACGTCGGCAGCGCCGCACTGCGACGACGCCGCGCGGTTGCCGTGCTTGATCACCGGTGCACCGGCAGCGGCTGTCACCAGCGCGGCCATAGTGGAGATGTTCACCGTCTGTGCTTGGTCGCCACCGGTGCCGACCACGTCGACTGCCCGCTGTGCGACGTGTACCCGGCACGCGTGCGACAGCATGCCGTCGGCCAGACCGGCGATCTCCGCCGGAGTCTCTCCCTTGATTCGCAGCGCCACCACGAACGCGGCCAACTGCGCCGGCGTGGCCAGACCTGACATCACTTCGTCCATTGCCCACGTGGCATCGTGGGTATCCAGATCTGTGCCGGCGATCAGCTGGCCGAGCAGCCCTGGCCAGCTGCGGGAACGGGTCGGCGCCACCATGCTGCGCGGCCTCAGCCGTTCGCTGCCTGCGGTCGGCGCGTGCGAAGCACCTCGGCCACGGTCTCAGCTGCGGTCAACGGATCCAGTGGATGGACGATCACCGCGTCGGCCTGCGACCACACTGCCAACCAACGGTCGTCCCTGCGCCGCACGGCGATGATCACCGGCGGACACTGCGCGATCTCGTTCTTGAGCTGGCGGGAAAGGCCCATCCCCCCGGTCGGTTGCGCCTCACCGTCGAGGATCGCCAGATCCACGCGACCCGCGTCGACCTCGGTCAGCACCTCAGCGATCGTCGCGGCCTCGACATAGCTCACCCGGCCGACGTCCGCTGCAGGGCGCCGCCCAACAGCGTTGATGATGGCCTCGCGCACCTCTGACCGGTGACTGAAGACCAGGATGGTGGCGGTGTCGCTCGGGGGATTCATGAAATGATCGAGGTCCTCGGTGTCGGGTGTCCCCGGCCGGCCCGCGGGTAGCGGGATGCACCACGCGGCATCAGCGGGTCGGATGGCAGTCCAATGGTATACGGGCGATGTCGTACGCAACGGCCGGCTCGCTTGGCGTGACTCTGTGTGTCACTATGTGCCCTCGCATACCGCTGTTCGAGCAGGAATTGCGTTAGCCTCCTCACTCTTCGCGGCATCCGTCGGCCCCGGTCCCGTCGAGGCCGAGACCGTTCGTCATAATGCTTGGCGTGACCCCCTCGTCCAGCCTGGCTGCGCCCTCCATCAGCCAACGGGTGCACTCGCTGAACCGGCCCAACATGGTCAGCGTGGGCACGATCGTCTGGCTGTCCAGCGAGCTGATGTTCTTCGCCGGTCTGTTCGCGATGTTCTTCACGGTGAAGGCACAGCATGACGGCCCGTGGCCGCCGATCCTGGCATCCACCGGGGAGCCGATCCACCTCGACGTACCCTATGCGCTGGTGATCACGATCGTACTGGTCGCCTCATCGTTCACCTGTCAGTGGGGAGTCTTCAAGGCGGAGCAGGGCGATGTCTTCGGGCTTCGGCTGTGGTACTCGATCACATTCGCCATGGGCCTGTTCTTCGTCGTCGGGGCCGCGAACGAGTACCGCACGATGATCGGTGAGGGCATCACCATCCCGTCGGGGGCCTTCGGGACTGTGTTCTACCTGCTCACCGGATTTCACGCCTTGCATGTGACCGGCGGTCTGATCGCGTTCATCTTCCTGATCGTCCGGACGAAGCTGAGCAAATTCACCCCGGCACAGGCCACTTCTGCGATCGTTGTCTCGTACTACTGGCACTTCGTCGACGTGGTCTGGATCGGGTTGTTCGCCGTCATCTATATCTTGCCCTGATACCGGAGCGAGGAGGCCCGCTGAGGAAGGCCCCGACCCGGCTAGCGCACCGAACCGGAACGAGACAGCAGGGGTAGCGGAGACCGATGAGCAGCGACACACCCGACGGCCGATCGGGCCCCACTGGATCGAACCCACCGAGGGCATCGGGTCAAGGAGTGCAGCGGGGGGGACGTAGCCGCTTGCGTCGGAGGTTGTCGGCGATGCTCGCACTCGCTGTGGCGCTGCTGTCTGCCGGCGCCCTGTATGCGGTGTTCGCTCCGCAGCCTCAGACCGCGCGCGCCCAGGCGGATCCGGCGCTGGTGCGCCAGGGTGAGCAGCTCTACAACAACGCCTGCATCAGCTGCCACGGCACTAACCTGCAGGGGGTGAATGCTCGTGGCCCAAGCCTGATAGGCGTTGGCGAGGCTGCGGTTTACTTCCAAGTTTCCACCGGGCGGATGCCGGCGAGCCGGCAGGAGGCGCAAATCGCCCAGAAGCCGGTCAGGTTCACCCCCCAGCAGATCGACGCGTTGGGCGCCTTCGTGCAGGCCAACGGTGGCGGTCCGATGGTCCCGTCGAAGGGCACCCTTGCCGGCGGTGACCCGGCTCACGGTGGTGATCTCTTCCGGCTCAACTGCGCGTCCTGCCACAACTTCACCGGGCGCGGGATCGCGCTGTCCTCCGGCAAGTACGCGCCCGCGATTAAGAACGTGGATCCCCAGCAGGTCTACAGCGCGATGATCAGCGGACCGCAGAGCATGCCCAGGTTCTCCGACCGGCAGCTGACTCTGCAGGACAAGCGAGACCTCATCGCCTACGTGCGCTCGATCAGCGCTGACCCTAACAACCCCGGTGGCTACCCCCTCGGTGGCTTCGGGCCGGTGCCGGAGGGTCTGGTCTCCTGGATCATCGGTATCTCGGCGCTGGTCGGCGTGACACTGTGGATCGGATCGAAGGCATGAGCGGCCACGGAGGCACTACCGGAGGGTCAACTGGGCAGCAAAGACCCCCGAGCGATGCCGACCTGTCGACGGCGAGCCACGAAGAGCTGGTTCGGCTGGGCTCGGCGCTGGACGGGGTGACCATAGAGCACCGGGACGATCCCTTCCCGGTGCCGGGAACCCGTGCGGAGAAGCGCACCGAACGCAAGGTCGCGCGGTGGTTTCTCATCGCTGCGTTGGCCGGGTTGGGTTTCCTGGCGGCCTACCTGTTCTTTCCCTTCGAGTACGCCCCGCCCGGAAGCCCCGGCAACCGGCACCTGCTCTATCAGCTCTACACGCCGATCATCGGAGTGCTTTTCGGGCTAACCGTATTCGCCATCGGCGCCGGGACGATCGCCTACGCGAAAGATCTGCTACCGCACGAGACCGCGGTGCAGGAGCGCCACATCGGTGGCTCCGCAGAAGTCGATCGGCTGACCGCGAGCGCGATCCTGGCCGACTCTGCCGCCAGCAGCCACATCGGTCGGCGATCCATGATCAAACGAGCGGCCGCGCTCGGTGGCGGAGTTTTCGGTATCGGAGTGGGGGTCTTCGCGCTGGGTGGTCTGGTGAGCAACCCGTGGAAGGGTGGGGGTCGCGCCGCGCTGTGGGTCACGCCCTGGGCCTCTTACAACGGTGAGCCGGTGTTCCTACGCTATGACTCCGCACAGCTCACCCTGGCGCGCCCCGAAGACCTCGCCGCCGGCTCCATCGCCACGGTCTTTCCGTACAAGCGATCATGGTCGGAAAAGCAGGCGCACGACGCGCTGCGAGCATCCGACAGCCCCGTGATGCTCATCCGGTTGCGGCCCGAGCAGGCAACGCAGGTAATCCAACGCAAGGGCCAGGTCAACTTCCACTACGGCGACTTCTACGCGTACTCGAAGATCTGCACCCACCTGGGTTGCCCCGCTTCGCTCTACGAAAGTCAGGACGCGCGGTTGCTGTGCCCATGCCACCAGTCGCAGTTCGACATGCTGGAATACGCGAAGCCAATCTTCGGTCCAGCCACCAGGGCCTTGCCACAGCTGCACATCGCCGTGAACGATGAGGGTTACTTCTACGCCAAGGGCGACTTCATCGAGCCCGTCGGACCAGCGTTCTGGGAGCGGAGGTCATGAGCGCGATGACGACACCGACCAAGGCCGGCAAGGCAGCCGACGAGCTCGATCAGCGATTTCACCTGGCCGCTGGCATGCGCCGGCAGGTCAACAAGGTCTTCCCGACGCACTGGTCGTTCATGCTCGGCGAGATCGCTCTGAACACCTTCATCGTGCTGCTGCTGTCCGGGACATACCTCACGCTGTTCTTCGACCCCTCCATGGAAGATGTCACGTACAACGGCGTCTACCAGAACCTCCGCGGGATCGAGATGTCCCGGGCGTTCGAGTCGACCCTGCAGCTATCCTTCGATGTCCGTGGTGGGCTGTTCATCCGCCAGGTGCACCACTGGGCGGCGTTGCTGTTCGTCGCCGCGATCGTGGCCCACATGTTCCGTACCTTCTTCACCGGCGCGTTCCGCAAGCCGCGTGAGACGAACTGGACGATCGGCGTCACCATCGCCATCCTGGCCGGACTCGAGGGTCTCACCGGGTACTCACTGCCTGATGACCTGCTTTCGGGAACCGGGCTGCGGATCATCTCGTCGATCATCATGTCGCCACCAGTGATCGGCACCTGGTTGCAGTGGGCGATCTTCGGCGGCGAGTTCCCCGGTACTTTGATCATTCCTCGGTTCTTCATCGTCCATGTACTGCTGATTCCGGGAATCCTACTGGCGCTCATCGCCGTGCACCTCGGGCTTGTCTGGTACCAGAAGCACACCCAGTTCCCCGGTCCGGGGCGCACCGAGCGCAACGTGGTCGGCGTCCGCATCCTGCCGGTCTTCGCGACGAAGGCCAGCGGCTTTGCGTTGACGAACATCGGTGTGATCTGCCTCCTGGCGGGGCTGTTCCAGATCAACCCGATATGGAACTTCGGCCCATATAACCCTGCTCAGGTGTCAGCGGCCTCGCAGCCCGACTGGTATGTCGGTTGGCTCGACGGTTCCACCCGGCTCTGGCCCGCCTGGGAGATCTACCTCGGCAACTACATGATCCCAGCGTCGTTCTGGCCGACGATGGTGATCCCCGGCATCATGTTCGGCCTGGCCTTCGCGTACCCAACGATTGAGCGCAAGCTCACCAAGGACAACGCTTCGCACAACCTGCTGCAGCGACCGCGGGACGTCCCGGTACGCACGGGGTTGGGCATGATGGCGGCCTCGTTCATGTTCGTGCTACTGCTCTCGGGCGGCAACGACGTGATCGCGTACACGTTCGACATCTCGTTGAACGCCACCACCTGGGCGGGCCGCATTGGCCTGCTGTTGCTGCCACCGATCGCCTATTACGTCACCTACCGGATCTGCCTCGGTCTGCAGCGCGCCGACCGGTCGATCCTGGAACACGGTATTGAGACGGGCATCATCAAGCGCCTGCCACACGGCGAGTTCATTGAACTTCACCAGCCTCTCGGCGGAGTGGACGAGCACGGCCATCCCCTTCCGCTGGAGTACCAGGGCGCCCGGGTGCCCAAGCGGATGAACCAACTGGGTTCGGCTGGCGCTCCGGTACCTGGATCCACATTCCGTCCAGATCCTGCGGAGCAGACCAGGGCGCTGGAGAAAGCTCGTCACGACGCCGCCACCGGCAACGGGGTCAGCACCAACGGCAGCACCAACGGCGCGGGACGAAAGGCGTCCAGCCGTCCCCACCAGCTCAACGACTAACCGTCGCGCCGCCGGAAAGGGCACCTCGTGCCGTGCCGTGAACACAGCTCCCGGCACACCACCGGCTGGGTATTCGTCAAGGGGATGCCGCCAAGACCATCGGGACGCATGGACGCAGCGGGTGCGAGGCAGCCGTAAATCCTATCTCGTTCGACCTCGGGCCAGGGTGCTGTGGCGTGTCGCCGCGGGCGGCTGGGACCTGATGATCGGCTTCGAACACATCAACAGGCGCGGCGCCGTCTACAGCCCGGCGTCCGGCGGACCTTCTCCTCGTCGTCGAGGCCATGGCACCGTGAACGCTGACCGACCCGACCGCTTACTCTGATCTGGGGCTGACGTGGTACTCGAAGACCAGGCCACCGACGGTGCCGAGGATCAGTGCGATGCCGATAGCCACCATCCACCACAGGTCGAAAGCCAGTGCGAGCCCGATCACGCTGGCCGACCCGGCCATCCCGATCGGCCAGTAGCTACCGGGTGAGAAGAACCCGAGCTCACCAGCACCGTCCGAAACCTCGGCCTCAAGGTTGTCCTCGGGGCGCATCCGAACTCGTCGGGAGACGAATCGGAAATAGGTGCCGACGATGAGCGTCAATCCGCCGGTCAGTGCTATCGCTACTGACCCCACCGGCTCCCCATGTGAGAAGATGCCGTACATCACCGCGGACACGAAGAAGAACCCTGTGATGATCTCGAAGATCCGCGCCTCGATCCTCATGATGCTGCCTCACTCTCAGACGGGACCCGTTCGATGCTGAAGGTCAGTGGCCCTCCCGTGCCTGCTGAACCGCGCGGACGCCACGGTCAGTGTCGAACGGGGAGGTGGTCACTGCCTCGGGGGCGCAAAGCGCCCCGCAGTTCAGCTGCGCCAGCGCCTCACCAGCGGTGTAGGACCGGTGGGTCCGCGGGTTGGTCTGAGCCCGCAAGGCCAGATAACGGTCGAAAAGGTTCGGTGGCAATGCCCGAAGCTCGAAGTTCATCATCGAGTGGTAGGTGCCACACAGCTCGGCGCAGCGGCCCACAAAAGCTCCTTGGCGCTGCACCGTTGTCTGGAACACGTTGTCGGTATCGTTTTTCTCCGGGTACGGAAACACGTCACGCTTGAAGAGAAAATCTGGGATGTAGAACGAGTGCAACACGTCTGTAGACTCGAGCCGGTATTCCACAACCCGATTGGTCGGCACTACCAGCAGCGGGATGGTACTCGATGAGCCGACGGTGGAAAGCGGTTCGCCGTCCGCCGTCCTCCTGACCTGATACTTGCCGCCCTTACCGGGCTGGTCCTGGAGATACTGGAATTCCCAGTTCCATTGGAAACCGACCACTCTCACTCGTAGATCGGGGTTACTGACTTTGGCGAGGACGAAATCCTGCGCTGTCACCGTGTAGTAAAAAAGCACTGAAATGATCACGAATGGGATGACTGTATAAATGATCTCCAGAGGGAGGTTGTACTGGGTCTGCCGGGGCATATCGTCGGATCTCTTGCGGTGGAAGATAACCGTCCACGCGATCAACCCTGCGACGATTCCGCCGATCACCAGCGCGGCCACGGTCGCCCAGATCCACAGGTCGCGCATCCGCTCGGCCTGCGGAGTGATTCCCTCCGGCCAGCCGAAGGCGAACACGTGGTATACACCGTCCCAGCACCCGGTGGCGGAGAAGGCGATCATTCCGGCAAGCCCGGCAACCTTCAGCAGCCGAACCGCTCGGGGACGGACCACACCGATCACGCGTCGTTCCTCCTCGTCGGCCGATGCGGCCAGGCAGCCCACTGGCTGGAGCCTAAACCAGGACTATCGCCAAAGCTCGCCCGGGTGGCGAGTGGCCCGGCGACTCGGGCGTCATACTGGGCCGCCATGGGGTCTCTAGCTGGCGGTCCCCTGCCAGGTTCGGCCGCGAAGGAGAGGTGAGCTCGTGTGCGGGTTGCTGGGACTATTGACCGCGCAGCGGGACGCAGCGCAGCGGGTGGCGGACGTGACCGCGGCACTGCGCTGCCAGCGGCACCGCGGACCAGACGAGACGGGATGGCGTTCGCGAGCGAGAAGAAAAGCCTGCTTGAGCTGGCGCCATCGCTGGGAGTATCAACAGAACTAGACCATCGAGCACTACAGCACTATCTGACCCTCCAGTACGTGCCCGAACCGTGCCCGAGCCGGCAACGCTGCACAGCGGCATCACGCGGATCGATTCAGGGACCGTTCACCGTATCCCTCGGTGGCGAGTCGATCAATGAGCGCTACTTTCATCCCAATTTTCGGCCCGTCTCATCCAGTCGGAAGCCGACGTGCGAGTGCTGCACGACGACATCACCGCGGCGATGCGGGATTCGGTCGCCAAACACATGCGGGCTGACGTTACCGTCGGCGCATTTCTCTCCGGCGGGATCGACTCCACCGCGATCGCCGCGCTGGCCCGCGAACATAACCCAGATCTGATCACTTCACCGCCGGCTTCGAGCGGGACGGCTACTCGGAGGTGGACGTGGCCGCGGAGTCGGCGGCCGCTCTCGGAGTGCGGCACGTTATTCGGACCGTCTCGGCCACTGAGCTGGCCCAGGCCTTGCCGCTAATCGTGTGGTATCTCGATGATCCAGTGGCCGACCCCGCGCTGGTGCCACTGTGGTTCATCGCCTGGGAGGCGAGGGAACAGGTCAAGGTCGTGCTATCAGGGGAGGGCGCCGACGAGCTGTTCAGCGGCTACACCATTTACCGGGAACCGCTGTCGCTGGCCGCGTTCGAACGGGTACCTGGCGGGCTGCGCCGCACCTTGGGCCGGATCTCCGCGCAGATCCCGGGGCGTGCGGGGCAAGGACCTGCTGCGTCGGGGCGCGTTGACGTTGGAACAGCGCTACTACGGCAACGCACGGATCTTCCGCGACGATCAGCTGCGCGGGGTGCTCCGCGGTTTACGACCCGAGTACGCATTGCGCCGGGCACTGCGCGATATCGTGCCTGCGCACGTGCTGAACCGGCGCAAACTGGGTTTTCCGGTGCCGATCGGCACTGGCTATGCAACGAATTGCACGACTGGGCCGCGGCATCGTCGACGACTCGGGCACCGCAGAATTCCTCGACCTAGCGGCGGTGCACCGGATGCTCGACGAGCACCGCAGGTCCGCGAGATCACAGCAGGCGGATTTGGGCTGTGCTGATCTTCATGCTCTGGCACGGCATCTTCATCGAGCAGCGGATCACTCCTGTCGTGCCCGAGCCGCGCTATCCCGTGCACGTATAACGCGTGCACGGGAGCCCGACCGCCGAGTCAGTTGAAAGAGTCCCCACAGGCACAGGAACCACCTGCGTTGGGATTGTCGATGGTGAAGCCCTGCTTCTCGATCGTGTCCACGAAATCGATCACAGCACCCTGCAGGTAGGGCACACTCATCCGGTCGACAACAACGCCGAGACCATTGAAGTCCCGCTTGGCATCGCCGTCCAGCGCGCGCTCATCGAAGAAAAGCTGGTAGCGAAGCCCGGCACAACCACCCGGCTGCACAGCGATGCGTAGGTGCATGTCGGCGCGGCCCTCTTGGTCGAGCAGCGCCTTCGCCTTGGCGGCAGCAGCGGTGGTGAGCTCGACACCATGAGTAGACACCTCGGTGCCGACGGTGTTCTCGACGGTCATGACTCTCCCTGGGGATATCGGCGTTCGGCACGGACAGGTGTTTCTACACTACGCGAACGTCCGCAACCGACGGGTGATTCCATCCCCATGGTGGCACAGTCCGCGTTCATCGTCCGCCCCAGCAGATGCAGGGCTTACTCCGTGCTTGGCCTAGGCTGGCCACCGTGAGGTTCCTGCGCGGCAATACCGGCTCTGGAGCCACCGATCCTGAGCCGGAGCCAGCGGTGGAGGCAGCGGCCGACCCGGATGATCTAGGCCAGCGAGCCCGCAACGTCGGCAAGGGCAAGCCCACCCCCAGCCGCCGGGAGGCCGAGGGCCGCAAGCGTGGCCCGGCGCCTCCCCCACCTCGTACTCAGCGCGAAGCGTTACGCCGGATGCGCGGATCCAAGGAACAACGCCGCAACGCCGCGGCGGACCGCCGGGAACGCATGTTGGCGGGGGACGAGAAATATCTGCTGGCTCGCGACCGCGGCCCAGTCAAGGCTTACGTCCGGGATCTGGTGGATTCTCGGCGCCATCTCGCTGGTGCGTTCATGCCGCTGGCCCTGCTGGTGATCGTGGTGATCCTGGTCCCCGCGCCGGTAGTGCAACAGTATGTGTCGTTGGTGTCGATGGCGATGCTCCTTGCCATCATCGTCGAGGGAGTACTGCTGGGCCGGACAGTCACGCGTCGCGTCCGCGAACGGTTCCCCAAGACGTCGGAGTCCGGGGCGAGCCTCGGCTTTTACGCGATGACCCGAGCGACCCAGCTGCGCCGGCTGCGCGTGCCCAAGCCTCGGCTCGATCGCGGCGACCCGATCCCGTAACCGGTTCCGCGCACGGGCGCCCGGGTCCGCCGTGCTGCGCTGACTACGGTCGCAAGCTCATCGGGCCGTAAACGACAGACTCCCCGTCGAGCAGAGTGACCGCCGCAACGCCACTGTCGAGCAGATCCTGCCATTCGAGGCCGAGCCACTCTTCGGCGTCGGCCTGATCGCCGAAGCTGATGTCCGGGCCGGATGCCTGCCCGCCGTCCACATCCTGGTACCGCCACCGCAGGGCCATCGACATACTCCCGTCTGCCGCCATTGATCTCGCGGCGCCTGACGGTAGCGTCAGGCGGGTGCGGACGCTGGTGCTCGGTGGTGCGCGCTCAGGCAAGTCTGCCTACGCCGAGGAATTACTGTGCGACGCGCACGTGGACTACCTGGCAACCGCCCGGCAGCAGCCTGACGACGATGACTGGGAAGCGCGGATCTCCGCGCACGTGGCCCGCAGGCCGCCGGGCTGGCACACCGTTGAGCCGGCCGACCTTCCCGCCGTCCTACGCGCCGCCGGCGGGGTCCCGGTGTTGGTCGACGACATCGCCACCTGGCTGACCGGCGAGCTGGACGACACAGGCGCCTGGAAGGGTGGCGCGCGACCGCTCCGAGCCTGCCGCGCACGGTGCGCCGAGCTGGTGTCGGCGGTGGCGGGCTGCCCGGTACGGCTGGTTCTGGTCAGCGCGGAGGTCGGGCTTGGCATCATACCGCCGACCCGCGCCGGGCGGCTGTTCCGCGACGAGCTGGGCGTGCTGAATGCCCAGCTCGCCACGGTGTGTGACGAGGTCTTGCTCATGGTGGCTGGGCTAACCGTCAAGCTGCGCTGACCGTCAAGCTGCGCTGACGGGTATCGCCCGGCACCGCCAAACTCCTATGGATGGGGAATGATGGGCCAGGCGACGGACCCCGAACACCCAGGAGAACCGAGTGCAGTTCCCTAGGATCACGCCACCCGACCAACAGGCCCACCGCGAAGCGGTGGCCCGCCATGAGCAGCTCACCAAGCCGCCGGGCTCGTTGGGCCGTCTGGAGGAGTTGGGGGTGTGGGCAACCGCCTGTCAGGGGGCCTGCCCACCGCACCCGTTCGTCCGCCCGCAGGTCGTCGTGTTCGCCGGAGATCACGGCGTCGCCGAGTACGGAGTCTCCGCCTACCCCAGCGAGGTCACCCAGCAGATGGTGGGCAACTTTCTCAGTGGTGGGGCGGCGGTGAACGTGCTCGCCGCGGTGGCCGGGGCGTCGGTGCGGGTGGTCGATGTGGCGGTGGAGTGTGACCTGGCCAGTATGAGCGCACCGCCGCTGGTCACCAGGCACAAGGTTCGCCGGGGCAGCGGCGCGATCCACCTGCAGGATGCGCTCACCGACGCCGAAGTGACCCAGGCATTGGACGCCGGCGTCACGATTGCCGACGAGGAGGTCGACCGCGGTGCCGACCTGCTGGTCGCGGGTGACATGGGGATCGGCAACACCACCTCCGCCGCGGTACTTGTCGCGGCACTTACCGGGACCGAACCGGTGGCGGTCGTGGGCCGCGGTACCGGAGTCGACGACGCCGGCTGGATGCGCAAGGCGGCGGCGATCCGCGACGCATTACGCCGGGCCCGCCCGGTCGTCAATGATCCGGTCGCGCTGGTGCGCACCGCCGGCGGTGCCGATATCGCGGCAATGGCCGGGTTCCTGGCTCAGGCAGCGGTCCGGCGGACGCCGGTGATTCTCGACGGCGTGGTCGTCGGGGCGGCCGCAATGCTCGCCGAGGAACTCGCGCCGGGAGCGCGGCAGTGGTGGGTGGCCGGGCACCGGTCGGTGGAACCCGCGCACACCTTGGCGCTCAAGCATCTGGAGTTGACACCCGTCCTCGATCTGGGTATGCGATTGGGCGAGGGTTCAGGGGCGGTGGTCGCGTTGCCACTGGTGCAGATGGCGGTGCGGATACTCGCCGAGATGGCCACGTTCGCCGACGCCGGCGTCTCCGGGCCTGCAGGTGCGCCGTTGCCCACGGGGTGAGCGGTGGATTGCGACTTGCCGTGTCCTGGTTGACGATCTTGCCGACCGGTACATCCGTCGAGGTGGACCGGGCAGTCGCGCGCCAGGCGCTGTACTGGGCACCCGTGGTGGGTGCCGCGTTGGGCGTGCTAGCCGTGGGGCTGCTGACCGCTCTGCATGCGGTGCGCACTCCGTCGCTGCTGGCCGGGTTGGTCGTGGTGACGGCGCTAGCCGGGCTGACTCGGGCGATGCATCTGGATGGGCTGGCTGACACCGCTGACGGGTTGGGCTGCTATGGCGGGCCGCAGCGGGCTCTGGAAGTGATGCGGGATGGGGCGACCGGACCGTTCGGAGTGATAGCGCTGGTACTGGTGCTGACGACGCAGGCAGCAGCACTGGGGGTACTGGCCCAGACCAGCCGGCCAATCCCGGTGATGCTGGCGCTAGTCGCCGGACGAGCCGCCTTCGGCTGGTGCGCCCGGATCGGGGTGCCACCGGCCCGTCCCACCGGGTTGGGAGTGTGGGTGGCAGACAGTCAGCCACCCGCCGTCTCAGCGGCCTGGTTGGCAAGCCTGCTGGTCACCGGCCTGGTAGCGGTGCCGGGACGCCCCTGGCAGGGAGCGCTAGCGGTGGCCGTCGCCGCCCTGGTGGTCGCAGCGACCTCAGCACACACCCGCCGCAGATTCGGCGGCGTCACCGGTGACGTGCTAGGCGCTGCCGCTGAGCTGACCACCACCGTGATCCTCGCCATCTGCGCGGTGGGTTGACCGCTCTTCAGCGGGCTCAGCGGGGCAAACGAGTGCCTAATAACCTCGCTGAGCCCGCTGAATGCGTGATGCGGCGTCAGGTGACGGAAACCATCCAGTTGTGCACGTCGGCGGCGGCGCCGCGTTGGATCGCGGTGAGAGAGGCACGCAGCGCAGTGGTGATGGGGCCGGGTGCGCCGCTGCCGATGGTGAACTCGCCACCGGAGTGCGCGACGCGCCCGACCGGCGTGATCACCGCGGCAGTACCGCAGGCGAAGACCTCCGAGATGTCCCCGGCCTGGACGCCCTTCTCCCACTCCTCGGTGGAGATCCGTCGCTCCTCGGCGGATAGCCCGTGGTCCCGGGCCAGGGTGAGCAGGGAATCGCGGGTGATCCCAGGCAGCAACGCGCCGGTGAGCTCAGGGGTCACCAGCCGGGCTTTGCCGCCCTCTCCGAAGACGAAGTAGAGGTTCATCCCGCCCATTTCCTCCACCCAGCGCCGCTCCACCGCGTCCAGCCATACGACCTGGTCGCAGCCCTTGTCAGCGGCTTGCTGCTGGGCCAGCAGCGAGGCGGCGTAGTTCCCGGCGAACTTGGCGGCGCCAGTACCGCCGGGCGCGGCGCGGACGTACTCGCTGCACAGCCACACGCTCACCGGCTTGAGTCCACCACGGAAGTACGGTCCGGCCGGGGAAGCGATCAGCAGGTACCGGTAGGACGTCGCGGGGCGAACCCCGAGACTCACCTCGGTGGCGAACAGCATCGGCCGCAAGTACAAGGAGTCCTCACCGCCAGCAGCCGGCACCCAGCCGATGTCGGCGCGCACCAGTTCCCGCAGTGAACCGAAGAACAGTTCGTCAGGCAGCTCTGGCATCGCCATCCTGCAGGCCGAGGCGCGGAGCCGGGCGGCATTGGCCAACGGCCGGAAGCATGCCACGGTGTCATCTGGCTGCCGATAGGCCTTGAGCCCCTCGAAAACTGCCTGCCCGTAGTGCAGCACCATGCTGGCCGGATCCATCACAAGGTGCTGGTAGGGGCCGATCTGCAGGTCATGCCAACCACGCCCGGCGGTCCAGCAGATGTCGACCATATGGTCGGTGAAGTAGCGGCCGAAGCCGGGCGCGGCGAGTATCCCCGCCCGCTGTTGCGGCGTCGTCGGGGCCGGGTGCGGCAGCCGGGTGAACAGTGGCGCGGCGCTCATGACCAGCACGGTATCCCGTCGTGCGCAGGAATGGTAGGACGTCCCACTACTTTACTGCGGGTGGTTCCGTCCTGCACTCGAAGCGCCGACCAGGGCGCGTCAGCGCACGTGGGAGGGGACGAACGGGGGCGTGATGACCTCGCAGGGCAACGCCCGGCCACGGACGTCGACCTCGACGCGGTCTCCGGGTCGCACGCCGGGATCGAGCAGCGCCAGCGCGATACCGGTACTCAGAGTCGGCGAGAAGGTGCCCGAGGTGGTCTCCCCCACCGGCACACCCGCCGAGGTCCGCACTGCCATGTGCGGCCGCGGCACCCCACGCCCGGTGGCGCGAAGGCCGCGCAGCCGCCGCGACGGACCGCGCTGTCGCTCGGCGAGTAACGCCTCCCGTCCCCAGAAGGCCGCCTTGTGCCAGCCGATCGCCCACGAGACACCACCCTGCAGCGGGGTGATGTCGGGACCCAGATCCTGGCCGTGCAGGGAGTAACCCATCTCAGTGCGTAGGGTGTCGCGGGCGCCGAGCCCGCACGCGCGACCACCAAGTGGGTCGGCGGCGGCGAGGAGCGCTTCCCACAGTGCCGGCGCGTCTCCCCAGGACGGCAACAGTTCGTAGCCACGCTCGCCGGTGTAGCCAGTGCGGCCCACGCGCAGTGCTGCACCGCCGTCGTGGTCGACGTCGGCGAAGGCCATGTAGTCCATGCCGGCGACGGTCAAGCCCACGGAAGCGAGTAACTCGGCCGAGCGTGGTCCCTGCACAGCCAGCACCGCGTAGTCTTGCTGCTGGTCGAGCACCCGCACCGCCCGGGGCGCGGCGGCGGCCAGTCGGCGACCGACCTCCGACGTGTTCTCGGCATTCGGCACGCAGTACACCTCGTCCGGGCTGACCAGATAGGCGATGAGATCGTCCGCCACGCCGCCGTCATCGGCGCAGTACAAGGTGTATTGGGCCTGCCCTGGATGGATTTTCGCGAGGTCTGCGGTGAAACAGGAGTTGACGAACTCCGCAGCCCCCGCACCAACGATGTTGATCTTACCTAGGTGAGTGACGTCGAACACACCGACTGCCTCCCGTACCGCGGTGTGCTCGGCGATGACGCCTCCGCCGGGGTAGCTGATCGGCATTTCCCATCCGCCGAACGGCCCCAGGGTGGCGCCGACCGCGAAGTGCGAGGCGTGCAGGGGTCCGCGGTGCAGGTCGGTACTCACGGCTATGGAACGCTACCTCTAGTGGTACACCGCCCCGCACCCGATGCGCTCAATCCTCTGACGAGATCAACAGGGAGATCACCGTGACCACCCCGACGCTGCGCCTCACCGATGCCTCGGTGACCACCGCGACCGTCGACGCGCTTGTGGTGGGAATCATGTCCGGCGAAGGGGGTCCCCGACTCCTGCCGGGCAACGCTGAGGTCGATGCGGCGTTCGACGGTGCACTCAGCGACCTGCTGGCCATGCTCGGTGCCCGAGGCAGGGCCGACGAGGTGATCAAGGTACCGACTCGCGGAGCCATCAGTGCCCCGTTGCTGATCGCTACCGGTCTCGGCGAGGTCGACGGACAGCCCACCAGCGAGCAGGTGCGCCGAGCCGCTGGTGCGGCATCCCGCGCGCTGGCTGGCATGGCTCGGGCCGTCACGACGCTGTCCCGGACCGACCTGGCCGCCGCCGCGGAGGGCACCGCGCTGGGCAGCTACGCGTTCACCGCCTACCGGTCCCGCAACGGCGACGGGCCGCTGGGCCAGATGGACCTGTCGGTGTCTTCGGCCAGCAGCGCAGGGCCGAGAGCGGACCTTGCCCGGGCCGTCGCCATTGCCGAAGCGGTGAGGGCCGCGCGGGATCTGGTGACCACCCCGCCCAACGACCTCTACCCGGCCTCGTTCGCCGATCGTGCCGTGACGATGGCGCAAGCGGCCGGTCTGCGCACCGAGGTGCTAGACGAGAAGGCCCTGCAGCGCGACGGATACGGCGGCATCCTGGGGGTCGGCGGCGGCTCGTCCCGTCCGCCGCGGCTGGTCCGGCTGCATTACGCACCGGCCACGTCAAGAGCGAAGGTGGCATTGGTCGGCAAGGGAGTCACGTTCGACACCGGCGGCATCTCGATCAAGCCGGCGGCGAAGATGGAAGAGATGACCATGGACATGGCGGGCGCGGCTGCCGTGGTCGTCACCACCGTGCTCGCCGCCCGGCTGGAACTTCCGGTGGAAGTGATCGCCACCGTGCCGATGGCCGAGAACATGCCTTCGGCCACCGCATACCGGCCCGGGGACGTCCTCACGATGTACGGCGGCACCACCGTCGAGGTGCTCAACACCGATGCCGAGGGGCGACTGATTCTCGCCGACGCGCTGGTTCGCGCAGCGCAGGACGCCCCGGACTATCTCATCGACGCCGCCACCCTCACCGGCGCCCAGATCGTCGCACTGGGCAGTCGCACCCCGGGGATCATGGGCACCCCAGAGTTCCGCGACCGGGTCACCGCGATCTCCCAGCAGGTCGGGGAGAACGGCTGGGCGATGCCGTTACCCGAACACCTGCGCTCGGATTTGGACTCCAAGCTCGCTGACATCGCCAACGTGGCGAGCCATCGCTGGGGCGGCATGCTCACCGCCGGGGTATTCCTGTCCGAGTTCGTCGCCGATGACATCCCCTGGGCGCATCTGGACATCGCCGGCCCCGCCTACAACAGCGGCTCACCGTGGGGATACACCGGCAAGGGAGGCACCGGCGTACCGGTGCGCACCCTGGCCGCTGTCCTCGCCGACATCGCCGAACAAGGCTGATCGCGTTCCCGAGCGCTGAGAATGCTCCTTGGATGACAAGATGGCCGTGGCGCGCAATAGGAGTTCACCGACGTCTGCCCCAGGAGCGTCTCAGTGACAGAGACTTCAGTAAGCACCACCGATCTGGTGATCCTCGGTGGCGGCTCGGGTGGTTACGCCTGCGCGCTGCGCGCTGCCCAGCTGGGTCTGTCGGTCGTCCTGGTAGAGAAGGACAAACTGGGTGGCACGTGCCTGCACCGCGGCTGCATCCCCACCAAAGCGCTGCTGCAGTCTGCTGAGGTAGCCGACGCTGCACGGGACGGCCATCAGTTCGGGGTGAAGACAACGCTCGAGGGCATCGACATGGCGGGCGTCAATAAGTACAAGGATGGCGTCGTCGCCAAGATGTTCAAGGGCCTGCAGGGGTTGGTGTCCTCCCGAGGGATCCGCTATGTCGAGGGCACCGGCAAGTTCGTCGCTCCAGATGCCGTCGACGTTGATGGGCAGCGCTATACCGGGCACGCCATTGTGCTGGCAACCGGTTCCTATGCCAAGTCTCTACCCGACCTGGAGATCGGCGGCCGCTTTATCACCAGCGATCAGGCGCTGAATTTCAACTATGTGCCGGACCGAGTGGTGGTATTGGGCGGCGGCGTCATCGGTGTCGAGTTCGCCAGCGTATGGCGCTCCTTCGGGGCCGAGGTGACTGTTGTCGAGGCGCTGCCCCGGCTTGTCCCCGCCGAGGACGATTTCTGTTCCAAGCAACTGGAGCGGGCTTTCCGGCGGCGAGGTATCACATTCAAAACCGGGGTGCGGTTCACAGGTGCGACCCAGTCCGACTCCGGAGTCACAGTGAGCCTGGAGTCCGGGGAGCAGCTCGAGGCTGATCTGCTGCTGGTCGCCGTGGGCCGGGGACCGAATACCGCGGAGGCCGGGTACGCGGAGGCCGGCGTGGCCATGGACCGCGGGTTCGTGCTCACCGACGAACGGCTACGCACCAACCTTCCGGGGGTGTACGCGCTGGGGGACATCGTGCCTGGGCTACAACTCGCCCATCGCGGGTTCGCTCAAGGCGTCTTCCTCGCCGAAGACATCGCTGGGCGTACCCCCGCCCCGATCGATGAGGACGGTATCCCGCGGGTGACCTACTGCGAGCCGCAGGTAGCGTCGGTCGGGCTCACAGAGGCGCTGGCCAAGGACCGCCACGGAGACATCGAGACGATCATCTACGACTTGGCCGGCAACGGACGCAGCCAGATCTTGCAGACCAAGGGCGCGATCAAGCTGGTACGCGCCAAGAATGGTCCGGTGGTGGGAGTGCATATGGTCGGCGACCGAGTCGGCGAGCTGGTCGGCGAGGCCCAGCTGATCGTCAACTGGGAGGCCTACCCGGAGGACGTCGCCGCGCTGGTGCATGCCCACCCCACGCAGAACGAGGCGCTCGGTGAGGCGCACCTCGCCCTGGCCGGCAAGCCACTGCACGCGCACGGCTGACAACACCTACGGAAGACGAGGAGTCGAGGCAACAGATGGCGTACTCCGTGGCGATGCCTGCGCTGGGCGAGAGCGTCACCGAAGGAACGGTGACGCGCTGGCTCAAAAACGAAGGTGACACCGTTGAGGTGGACGAACCTTTGGTCGAGGTGTCCACCGACAAGGTCGACACCGAGATCCCGTCGCCGGCGGCCGGCGTGCTGCAGCGGATCGTTGTGCCCGCGGACGAGACTGTCGAGGTCGGCGCGGAGCTCGCCGTGATCGGTGACCCTGCCGATCAGCCCAAAGCCGATCAGCCCAAGCCCACGCCCGCGCCCGCCGAGTTCACTCAGCCGGGCAGTCGCCCCCCGTCGGCGCAACCACCGCCCCGGCCAGCCGCGCCGCCAACCGCGTCCGCTGGCTCCGGCACAGCCGTGACGATGCCCGCGCTGGGTGAAAGCGTCACTGCGGGAACGGTGACCCGGTGGCTTAAGCAGGTCGGTGACACCGTCGCTGTGGACGAACCTCTCGTCGAGGTATCGACCGACAAGGTCGACACCGAGATCCCCTCCCCGGTTGCGGGCACCGTACTGGAGATCATCGCTGCGCAAGACGAGACCGTTGCCATCGGCGCCACCCTAGCCACGGTGGGCGACCGTGATGGCCTGAGTGAGGCGCCGCCACCAGGCACTCCGGATCCGCCCCAACAAAGGACCGAGCCAGAGCCGCCCGCCGACCGCGCCGCAGCATCAGGGTTCAGTGGGTACGACGGAGCGGCGGGCGGCTCACCGTACGTGACACCACTGGTCCGCAAGCTCGCGAGCGAACACGGCGTTGACCTGTCGACCGTGCAGGGCACCGGGGTGGGTGGGCGGATCCGGAAGCAGGATGTACTCGCTGCCGTCGAAATGCCCGAACCCCAGCCGGCTGCGCCGCAGCAACCGCCGGCCCCGCCCGCACCGCAGCAGCCGCCGTCCACCGCGGCACCCCACTCGCCCCAGCTACCGGCGGCGGTCTCCGAGCTGCGCGGCGCAACCGAGAAGATGTCCCGGATGCGCAGCGTCATCGCCAAGCGGATGGTTGAGTCGCTGCAGATCTCCGCGCAGCTCACCACCGTGGTGGAGGCTGACATCACCCGTCTGGCCCGGCTGCGCGATCGAACGAAACGAGACTTCGAGGCCCGAGAGGGCGTCAAGCTGTCGTTCCTGCCGTTCTTCGCCCAAGCCACCGTTGAGGCGCTCAAGCAATACCCGAAAGTCAACGCCTCGATCGACACCGATAAGGGCGAAATCACCTACCACGGCGCGGAGCACCTCGGCATCGCCGTGGACACCGAGCGCGGCCTGCTCGTGCCGGTGATCCACGACGCGGGTGATCTCAACATCGCCGGACTGGCCCGCCGGATCGCCGACGTCGCCGAGCGGACCAGGACGAACAAGATCACCCCGGATGAGATGAGCGGCGGCACGTTCACCCTCAGCAACACCGGCTCGCGAGGGGCATTGTTCGACACACCGATCATCCTGCAACCGCAGGTCGGGATCCTCGGTACCGGCAGTGTGGTCAAGCGGCCAGTCGTCCTCGCCGGCGAGGACGGCGACACGATCGGAGTTCGCTCGATTATCTACCTGGCGCTGTCCTACGATCACCGGCTTGTCGATGGAGCCGACGCCGCGCGATTCCTCAACACCATCAAACAGCGCCTCAGCGGCGCCATATTCGAGCCCTAGCCCTCCCCCGCTCAAGAACCCGGTCGGGTAGGAGAAGATTCACTCATGCGCGTCGCGATCGCCGGGTCGTCGGGTCTCATTGGTACAGCGTTGGTGGCGTTGCTGCTCCAAGCTGGGCACGACGTGCTGCGGCTAGTGCGAGGGCGCCCCCGCGGTTCGGACGAACGGGCTTGGGACCCGTCGGCGGCAACGATGGACGCCGGCACTTTGGATGGTATCGACGCAGTGGTCAACCTGTGCGGCTCGGCGATGGCAGATCGGCGCTGGTCTGGGGAGTTCAAGCAGGCCATCCGGGACAGCCGCATCGCACCCACTGAGGTACTCGCCACAGCGGTCGCCGAGCGTCGGGTGCCGGTTCTGGTCAACGCCTCCGGAGTGGGGTACTACGGCGACACCGGAGATCGGGAGGTCGACGAGACCGCCCCGGCAGGTGCGGGCTTTCTCGCTGGAGTCTGCCGGGACTGGGAAGCGGCCACGGCGACCGCGGAACGGGCCGGGGCACGGGTGGTGCGGCTGCGCACCGGCCTGGTGATCTCTCCGTCCGGTGGCTTGATGGGCCAGCTCAGACCACTGTTCGCGGTCGGTCTGGGTGGCCGGCTGGGCAGCGGAGCGCAGTACATGCCGTGGATTTCGCTGGACGACGAAGTCGGTGCGATCCGCTTTGCCGTGGAACACGACGAGCTGTCCGGTCCAGTCAATCTCAGTGGTCCAGACCCGGTGACCAATGAAGAGTTCACTAAGGCGGTCGGCGAGGCGATGCACCGGCCGACCCTGCTGGCGGTGCCCGGTTTCGCGCTGCGTCTGGTGCGCGGCGCAGAACTGGTGGACGAGATGGTGCTGACGGGGCAGCGCGCGGTGCCTGCGGTACTGCGCAGACACCGCTATCCCTTCCAGCATCCGACACTGCCAGCGGCGCTGGGAACTGCCCTGAAGTAGCCGATGGATACCGATGACCGGCGTAACCTCTCGTTCACGACCGTCGCTACCCCAGCCGTCGCTATCCGATGGTCATGTACATAGGGAAGGTGCATGCAGTGAGCGGATGGACTGCGGCCGACGTGGCCGATCAGGCCGGCCGCACAGTGCTCGTCACCGGAGCCAACTCGGGTCTGGGTCTGCAGACCGCCATGGTGCTCGCCAGCCGCGGCGCGACCGTACTGATGGCCTGCCGGGACCCGCAACGCGGGCGGGCGGCGGTGGACCGGGTGCGGGCCAAGTCCGGCGGGGCGGATGCCACGCTGATCCAGCTCGACCTGGCTGACCTCACCTCGATCCGCAACGCCGCTGACGAGGTCCGCGCGATCACCGGGGACCGGTTGGACGTGCTGGTGAACAACGCCGGCGTGATGGCGTCTCCGCCGCGGCGCACCGCCGACGGCTTCGAGTTGCAGATCGGCACCAACCACCTCGGGCATGCCGCACTGACCTGGCTGCTGGCGCCGGCCCTGCTACCCGGCGCCCGGGTAGTCACGGTATCCAGCCTCGCGCACCGGGGTGGTGGCCTGGACGTCGGTGATCTGAACTTCGAGCACCGGCGATACAACTCGGTCGCCGCGTACAGCGCGTCGAAGCTAGCCAACCTGCTGTTCACCTTTGAGCTGGGCCGGCGAGCTCAGGGGGCCCGGCGGGACCTGTGTGCGGTCGCAGCTCATCCCGGCCTCACCGACACTGAATTGGTGGTCAACACCACCCGGATGCGGGTAGCCGGGCCGTTCGCCGAGGTCGCACGGTGGGGCAACAAGCTGATCAGCCAGGGCGTCGTCGCAGGTACGTTGCCGCAGCTCTATGCGGCCACCGCAGCCGACGTCCGCAGCGGGGAGTACTTCGGCCCGACCAGTCTCGGGCAGACCCGGGGAGCCCCCGGCCGGGTCGCGGCAAGCCACGCCGCGCGCAACGAGCACACTGCCTGGCTGCTCTGGGAACGCACCGCGGAGCTGACCGGCGTGACGCCGGACCCCGCGTAGGGTGGCGCTGGTGACCACGCCAGTCGCAGGACCCGACCCCGGCGGGCGCAAACTGCTGCGTCTGGAGGTTCGCAACAGCGCAACACCGATCGAGCGCAAGCCGCCGTGGATCCGGATCCGAGCCACGATGGGTCCGTCGTTTCGCGAGCTCAAAAGCTTGGTACGCCGAGAGGGGCTGCACACGGTCTGCCAGGCGGCTGGCTGCCCCAACATCTATGAGTGCTGGGAGGACCGGGAGGCCACCTTCCTCATCGGCGGCGAGCAGTGCACCCGGCGTTGCGACTTCTGCCAGATCGACACCGGCCGACCCGCCCCGCTGGACCGCGACGAGCCACGGCGGGTCGCCGAATCGGTGCAGGCGATGGGACTGCGGTACTCGACAGTGACCGGGGTCGCCCGGGACGATCTGCCCGACGGCGGCGCCTGGCTGTACGCCGAAACCGTGCGGCAAATCCATGCTCTCAACGCTGGCACCGGGGTGGAGCTGCTCATCCCAGATTTCACCGGCCGCCCCGAGCAACTGCGCGAAGTGTTCGACGCCGGGCCCGAGGTGTTGGCGCACAACCTGGAGACAGTGCCGAGGATCTTCAAGCGGATTCGGCCCGGGTTTCGCTACCAGCGGTCCCTAGATGTGCTGCGGGCCGCTCGCGACGCGGGACTGGTGACCAAGTCCAACCTGATCCTGGGTCTTGGCGAGGAGCCCGAAGAGGTCACCGCTGCAATGGCCGACCTGCATGCCACAGGATGCGAGCTGCTCACCCTCACCCAGTACCTCCGACCCTCGGCTCGCCACCACCCGGTGGCACGCTGGATCCCGCCAACGGAGTTCGTCGAGCATGCCCACGCCGCCGAGCTGATGGGTTTCGCCGGGGTGCTGGCCGGACCTCTGGTCCGATCGTCCTACCGGGCTGGCCGGCTTTATGCGCAGGCCGTCGCGCACCGTGGAGGTCGGGTATCCAAGCATCGGTGATCTGCACGTATCCTATGAGCCATGCCCCCCAAACCGCCCCCCACACCGCCCCCGAAGCCCGCATCCGGGACTAAGGGCAAAGAGGCGGCGAAGGCCGCCAAGCAGGAGGCCCGCGCCGCGTCCAAGCAGCGCCGGGCACAGGTCCTCGAGGCTTTCAATATTCAGCGCCGCGAGGACAAGGTCCTGCTGCCGTTGATGATCGGGGTGTTCCTGGGCATCACTGCGGTGGCGTTCGGGGTGGGTTTCCTGTTCGGCCAGCAGTGGATCGCCCTACCGCTGGGAGTCACGCTCGGCGGGCTCGGCGCGATACTGATTTTCGGGCGACGCGTTCAGCGCAATGTTTTCGCCAAGGCGGAGGGCCAGCCGGGCGCTGCGGCCTGGGCGCTGGAGAACTTGCGCGGTGAGTGGAAGGTGACGCCCGCGGTGGCGGGCACCACGCAACTCGACGCCGTACACCGAGCCATTGGACGCCCCGGAGTCGTGCTGGTCGCTGAGGGAGCCCCGCATCGGCTCAAACCTCTCCTGGCCCAGGAGAAGAAGCGAGTGGCGCGACTGATCGGCGACGTCCCGATCTATGACGTCACGGTGGGCAGCGGCGAAGGCCGGGTTCCGCTCGCCAAACTGCCCCGGCATCTGGCCAAACTGCCGCGCAATGTCGAGAAGGCGCAGATCGCCGTGCTGGAGAACAAGCTGGCGATCCTCGCTACTCGTGGCGCGGCGATGCCCAAGGGGCCAATGCCGCCGGGCACCAAGATGCGCAACATGCAGCGCGCCGTCCGCCGGCGCTGAACACTCAGCGAGTCCGCAACACAATCGTCCCGGCCGCGCGGTCATGCAGGCCGCGGCCGTCGACGTCGTACACCACCGGTGGAATCAGCAGACAGAGCAGCACCGTGCGGATCACCGCCGCGCCGAAGCCGGCCCGACGCCCGTCCAACAGCCCCACCCGCAGTCCCGCCACGGCATGCCCGACGGTACGACCTGCCACAGCGATCGAGAGCACGGTAATAGCCGCGAACAGCGCCAGGGCCGAGAACGCCGGATTTTTCGTGAGCAGTTGCGCCGCCACCGAACAGGGCAGCCAGTCGATCACGATGGCCAGGATACGGCGACCCAACCCGGCAGCGGAGCCTGGTCCGTGCTGGGGCAACCCGAGCCGCCGGCCCTGGTAGTCCGGCCCGCCCGTAGCGGCGGTTGGGTCCTCTAGGGGGCGCGCGGCAGGGCCGGCCAGCCAGGTTTGGGTCCACCTACTCACCCGACTAGGGTATGCCGTCGACGGGCTAGCGTCGCCCACCACCTGCCCTTTAACCTTGGTGAAACATCCGGGTAATGGTCGCGCAACACCGCCCTCTTAGGTTCTCCGCGAGCGACCTGACCGATCACACCGATCCACAGCACAGCGCACGAAGGAGTGAACGACGGTGTTCTCCAACTCCGATGAGGTCCTGCGCTTCATCGCCGACGAGGATGTCGAGTTCGTCGACGTCCGCTTCTGCGACCTGCCGGGCGTCATGCAGCACTTCACGGTCCCGGCAGCGTTCTTTGACGCCGACATCATCGAGGAGGGCCTGGCGTTCGACGGCTCGTCGGTGCGTGGATTCCAGTCGATCCACGAGTCGGACATGCTGCTCATGCCCGATCCTGCGACGGCGCGCATCGATCCGTTCCGGGTGCAGAAGACGCTGAACATCAACTTCTTCGTGCATGATCCGTTCACTCGGGAGGCCTACAGCCGGGACCCGCGTAACGTCGCCCGCAAGGCCGAGGAGTTCCTGGCCTCCACCGGTATTGCCGACACCGCCTACTTCGGTCCGGAGGCGGAATTCTACTGTTTTGACTCGGTACGCTTCGACACCACGCCCAACAGCGCGTTTCATGAGATCGACTCGATCGCCGGCTGGTGGAACACCGGCGCCGAAGAGAACGGGCGCAATCAGGGTTACAAGGTCAACTACAAGAGCGGCTATTTTCCCGTGCCGCCGACCGACCATTTCGCCGACCTACGCAACGCGATGGTCACGCACCTCATCGGGTGCGGCTTCACGGTGGAGAAGGCGCACCATGAGGTCGGCACGGGAGGCCAGGCGGAGATCAATTACAAGTACAACACGCTGCTGCATGCAGCGGATGACTTGCAGCTTTATAAGTACATCATCAAGAACACCGCGTGGGCAGCCGGGCAGACCGTGACGTTCATGCCCAAGCCGCTGTTCGGGGACAACGGCTCCGGGATGCACACCCACCAGTCGCTGTGGACCGACGGTAAACCGTTGTTCCACGACGAGTCCGGCTATGGCGGTCTGTCCGACCTCGGGCGGCACTATATCGGCGGCATCCTGCACCACGCGCCGTCGCTGCTGGCGTTTACCAATCCGACGGTCAACTCCTACCACCGCCTGGTGCCCGGGTACGAGGCGCCGGTAAATCTCGTGTACTCGCAGCGCAACCGGTCAGCCTGCATCCGAATCCCGATCACCGGCAACAACCCGAAGGCCAAGCGCATCGAGTTCCGTTGCCCGGACGCTTCAGGCAACCCCTACCTGGCGTTCTCCGCGATGATGATGGCAGGGCTGGACGGGATCAAAAACGCCTACGAACCCGCCGCGCCGATCGACAAGGACCTCTACGAGCTTCCGCCCGAGGAAGCCAAGGACGTGGCGCAGGTGCCCGCGAGCCTGGGCGCGGTGATCGACCGCCTCGAGGCCGACCACGACTACCTACTCGAAGGTGGCGTCTTCACCCCGGACCTCATCGAGACCTGGATCGCTCTCAAACGCGAGAACGAGATCGATCCCCTACGACTGCGCCCGCACCCCTTCGAGTTCGCCCTGTACTACGACGTCTGATCCGCGAGGGGCTTGGAACAGCCCGCACACTCCGTGCCCGGCAGTGCCACGCGGCCTTTACAACACGGCTCGCGTGGCACTGTCGCGTCTCGGTGTCCTCATGCCTCGGCCGGTCGAGGCGGCCGCAGCAGTATCACTCGATTGAGTGAACCGGGATGAAGCGTGTGTCCCGGCACCCGGAGGTTGGCATCCCTTTCGTGCTGAGGCCGGGCGGGCGCGGCTGCGCAAGCACGTGGTGACTGAGCGGCCGCCATTCAGCAGGCTCTCAGCGAGGTTACTGAGCGCTGATAAAACCGCTGAGCCTGCTCAATGCGGGGAGCTCATAGTTGCGTCAGGCGCCGAAGGAGCGCTCTACGACGGCGCGGGCTCTGCGCGTTGTGCGGCGGTACTCGTCGACTATCTCGCCGGGGTCGCTATCCGCGGAGCGGCCTAGCGCCCTGGCCACGGCAGCCAGTTCGCGGCCGGATGTGGGCAGTTGGTCGATCTGCTTGCCGCGGACCACGGTGAGCACGTTGCGGGTCCTGGTGGCGAGCTTCCAGGCAGCCAGCAGGACCTCGGCGTCGGCCGTGGCCAGCAGCCCGGCGTCTGCCGCGGCCTGCAGGGCGGTCGTGGTGGATGGCGTGCGTAGCGTCGCGATCTGGTGAGCATGCTGTAGCTGCAGCAGCTGGATGGTCCACTCCACGTCGGCCAGGCTGCCGCGGCCCAGCTTGGTGTGGGTGGTGGGGTCCGCGCCGCGGGGTAGCCGTTCGGAATCGACTCTGGCCTTGATCCGCCGGATCTCGGTGGCTTGGCGTGCACTCAATCCACCCGCTGGATAGCGCACCGAGTCGATCATCGAGATGAACCGCTCCCCGAGCTCCATATCGCCAGCGACCGGTCTGGCTCGTAGCAATGCCTGCGCCTCCCAGGGTTGTGCCCACTGGGTGTAGTAGGCCTGGTAGGACGCCAGGGTGCGTACCAGCGCGCCAGAGCGTCCCTCCGGACGCAGCCCCGTGTCGACCACCAAAGGCGGGTCCTGGCTGGGCGAGCCGAGCAGGTTGCGCACCGATTCCGCAACTGAGGAGGCGAAGCGCATCGCATCGGTCTCAGCGGAGTCCCCTACCGCCGCACAGACGAACAGCACGTCGGCGTCGGAGTTGTAGCCCAGCTCCGCGCCGCCGAGCCGACCCATCGCGATCACCGCGATCCGGGCCGGCTCGGCTTGCCTGCGTTCGATCTCAGCGCGCAGCGCGACGTCGAGCGCCGCGGCCAGCACTGCGGCCCACACCGAAGACAGCGCACCGCATACCGCGTCGACGTCAAGTAGTCCGAGCAGGTCGGCGGAGGCGATCCGGAACAGCTCGTGGCGGCGCAGCGCACGGGCAGCTGTCACCGCGGCACCGGGATCGCGGTAGCGGCCTGCGGTGGAACGCAGCGAGGACGCCACCTCCGCCGGGTCGCGGCCTGCCAACTCCAGCGGGTCGGCCAGTAGCTGTAGCGCCTCCGGCGCCCGCACCAGCAGGTCGGCCACCATCCGCGAAGTTCCGAGCAGGGCCATCAGCCGCTGCGCCACGGCACCCTCGTCGCGCAGCAACCGCAGGTACCAAGGGGTGTCGTCGAGCGCCTCAGAGACCCGACGGTAAGCGGCCAGCCCACGGTCGGGGTCTGGGGTGTCGGCGAGGAAGTCCAGCAGGACGGGCAGGAGCGCGGACTGGATCGCCGCGCGCCGGGAAACGCCGTCGGTGAGCGCTCGCAGATGCCCCAGTGCACCCTGTGGCGAGGCATAACCCAGTGCCGCCAGCCTCGCTTTCGCCGAGGACTCCGTCAACCGGTAAGCCTCGGTGGGCACCTTGGCCACGGCCTCCAGCAACGGCCGGTAGAAAAGCTTCTGGTGCAGCCGGCGGGCGCGGTGCGACTGCCGGGTGTGCTCGATTCGCAGCACCTCGAGGGCGTCGTGGCGACCGTCGGGCCGCATCCCCGCGGCGCGGGCTAGCCAGCGCCACGCCGCGGTGTCCTCGTCGACCGGGAACAGGTGCGTGCGGCGCAGCTTCTGCAGCTGCAACCGGTGCTCCAGCAGGCGCAGAAACCGGTAGGAGGCCGCCAGGTTCGCCGCGTCGTCGCGACCGACATACCCGCCTTCGCCCAGCGCGGCCAACGCCGCGACGGTGGGCGCGACCCGCAGCGACTCGTCGGTGCGGCCGTGCACCAGCTGCAACAATTGCACAGCGAACTCCACGTCGCGCAGGCCGCCGTGACCCAGCTTCAGCTCCCGGTCCACCAGCTCAGCGGGCACGTGCTCGGCGACCCGGCGGCGCATCGCCTGAACCTCGGGCACGACGTTCTCCCGCTCCGCCGCGGTCCACACCATCGGTCCAACGGCCTCCAGATAGCGCCTGCCGAGCTCGACGTCACCAGCGACCGGTCGGGCTTTCAGTAGCGCTTGGAACTCCCAAGTCTTGGCCCACCGGCGGTAGTAGGCCAGGTGCCCCTGCAGCGTGCGCACCAGCGCGCCGGCTTTGCCTTCGGGGCGCAGCGCCGCGTCGACCTCGAAACACGCCGACGCCACCCGCATCGTCACCGAGGCCAGCTTGGTAGCGGCACCCAGCTCATCCTCGGAATCACCCACGAAGATCACGTCAACGTCCGAGACGTAATTGAGTTCGCCCGCACCGCACTTGCCCATGCCGATCACAGCGAGCCGGGGGGGTTCAGAATCCGCAGCCACCTCCACCACCCCGACGGCCAGGGCAGCGCCCAGTACCCCAGCTGCGAGTTCGGCGAGCGCTGCTGCGACCTGCTCGAAGGGGACCACCGGCAATTGCGGCTCCACCACGGCGGCTAGGTCAACGGCCGCGAGCTCAGTGATCAGATCACGGTAGGTCAGCCGCAGCGCTCGCTGGGCGGGGACGCCCGTCAGCGTCGCCCGGTTCACTGCAGATGTGGGGTCCGCGCCGACCGCAACGAGCAACCGCTGCGCCGCGCGGTCCGCCCACCCCGGACTGACCGCCTCTGGACTGGCCAGCGCATGCCAGCAGTGCGGGTTGGCGACCAGATGATCGCCGAGCGCAGTCGACGAACCCAGCACCCCGAGCAACCGCCCGCGCACCCCGGGGTCCCGGCGCATCAATCCGTCGAGCTCGACCCAACCGTCCCCGATGGCATGGCCAAGCCGGACCAGGCTGCGCAGCGCCAGGTCCGGGTCTGGCGCCCGGGATAACGCCCACACAGTGTCCTCGGCATCCCGGTCGGCCTGCCCGTTGTGCCACCAACCCAGCCGCGTCAGAGTCTCGGCTGCACCGCCGTCAGTAATTCCCAGCCGTGCCAGGGAAACTGCAATCCGCCTGCCTTCGGTCACCCCGGCGCTCCAGACGGACGCTAATGGCCCAGCAACGGCAGAGCCACCCGGTCCCCTGCTGGGGCCAGCTCACCTGCGGCCAACGCCACGAACCGAGATGCCAACGGCTGCCATGCCTCCGCGATATTGGCGTGCACCTGCTCCAAATGATCAGCTTGGAGCTGCCGCACTGGGAAGACCCCCGTGGCATCACGGCGAGCCCAGGACAGCACCGTGGCGGGCGAGGTCTCGATGTGAAACTGGAGGCCATAACCGGCGACGCCGACTCGGAAGGCCTGGTTCGCATGCCGTGGTGAGGAAGCGAGGAGGGTGGCTCCCGGCGGCAGCCGATGAATCTCGTCGTGGTGAAACTGGATGATGTCGGGGGTCAGCGGCAGTTGCGCGAACAGCGGGTCGTGCGCGGCAGCGTCCCGTTTGGCGACGAGCAGCGTGCCAGCCTCTGGGCCGTCGACCGCCCGCCGGACTGCGCCACCGGTGGCCGCCGCCAGCAGTTGACCACCCAGGCAGACTCCGAGCACCGGCAGCCGTCGCGCGACCGCGCCCGCGAGCAACCACCGCAGCCCGGCCAACCACGGGTGCACAGCATCGTCGTGCGCGCCCATGTCGCCGCCCATGCAGACCACGCCGTCGACACCATCGAGGCTCTCGGGAATCCCGTCGGCCGCTGGGCGACACCCCATGAGATGCGCCCCGGCGTCGGTCAGCCAGTCCCCCAGCCGCTCCGGCGGGTCGATGTCGGAGGGCTGCAACACGAGCAGGCGGGTCGTCACCTTCGCCAGGCTAGCTGCGTTCTGTCGGCAGAACGCAGAAATATCGTGGTGGCGCCGGACGTCCACTAGAGCACGGGCAGGTAGGTGCGTAGCTCATAAGCCGTGACGTGACGCCGGTAGTTGTCCCACTCGGCGCGCTTGTTGCGCAGGAAGAAGTCGAACACGTGCTCCCCGAGGGCCTCGGCGACCAGCTCGGAGTTCTCCATCTCAACGAGCGCTTCGGAGAGGTTCTGCGGCAGCGGCGCGTAGCCTGCGGCCCGGCGCTCACGCTCGGACAGCGACCAGACGTCGTCCTCAGCGGGGGGCGGCAGCTGATAGCCCTGCTGCACGCCACGCAACCCAGCGGCGAGGATCACCGCATAGGCAAGGTAGGGGTTGCACGCGGAATCCGGGGTGCGGATCTCCACCCGCCGGCTGGACGCTTTGCCGGGTGAGTACATCGGCACCCGGACCAGGGCCGAGCGGTTTCGGTGCCCCCAGCACACCGCGGTAGGGGCCTCGCCACCGATGATCAGCCGCTTGTAGGAGTTCACCCACTGGTTGGTCACCGCGGTGATCTCCCGGGCGTGCGCCAGTACCCCGGCGACGAAGGCCCGGCCGGTCTCGGAAAGCTCGAAGGGGTCCTCGTCGTCGTGGAAGGCGTTGCGGTCGCCTTCGAACAGGCTCATGTGAGTGTGCATGGCCGACCCGGGCTGAGCGGTGTAGGGCTTGGGCATGAATGAGGCGCGCACCCCCTGGGTGATCGCGACCTCCTTCACCACGTACCGGAACGTCATGATGTTGTCAGCCATGGTGAGCGCGTCGGCATAGCGCAGGTCGATCTCCTGCTGGCCAGGAGCGCCCTCGTGATGGCTGAACTCCACCGAGATACCCACCTGTTCCAGCGCCTCGATGGTATGCCGGCGGAAGTGCGGAGCGATATCGTGGCTGGCTTGGTCGAAGTACCCACCGGAGTCTGCGGGCACCGGCTCGGAACCGTTGTCAGGTAGGTCCCGCAGTAGATAAAATTCGATCTCGGGGTGCACGTAGCAGGTGAACCCAGCCTCGGCCGCCCGAGACAAGGTCCGGGCCAGCACGTGCCGCGGGTCGGCCCACGACGGGGAGCCGTCGGGCATCGTGATGTCACAGAACATCCGAGCCGAGTAATGCTCACCCTTGGGGTTCTCCCACGGCAGCACCTGGAAGGTGGCGGGGTCCGGCTTGGCTATCATGTCGGACTCGTATGCGCGCGCGAAACCCTGAATTGCCGATCCGTCGAAGCCGATGCCGTCGGCAAAGGCTCCCTCCAGCTCCGCCGGTGCAACAGACACCGACTTCAGGTAGCCCAGCACGTCGGTGAACCACAACCGAACGAACCGGATGTCGCGTTCCTCCAGCGTGCGCAGCACGAATTCCTGCTGGCGATCCATGCGCGAAGGGTAGTGGACAGCCGGTGACGGCGCTGTGGTCTGCCCCTAGGATGAGAGGATGCGTCTTTTCGCCTTCCTCGCCGCGCTGATCATTGCGCTGGTCACGTCCTGCAGCGGCAGTAACGGTCAGAAGGCCGACCTACCCAACGGCGCTGCGCTGCTCGCCGATTCCGCCAAAGCGATGCGGGCGGTGACCAGCACCCACTTCGCGGTCGGGGTCGAGGGCAACTCGCCGGGAGTGCAGCTGCGCTCCGCAGAGGGTCAGCTCACCCGGGAGGGTTCGGCGAAGGGTGTCGCCAAGGTGGACGAGGGTGCGCAGTTGCTCGAGCTGCAGTTCGTGATCATCGGTCAGGACCTCTACCTGCGGCCCCCGACCGGCCCGGTCCAGAAACTGCCGCTGTCCTTCGCCGGTACGGTGTATGACCCGTCGGCGATCCTCAACCCGGACCGGGGCATCGCGGCGGCGTTGGCCAGCGGTACGGGGCCCACCACGGAGACCCGCGAGCAGGTCGACGGCGTGGATACCTACCGGCTACAGGTGAAATTTCCAGCGCAACCGCTGGGCTCGCTGGTACCTCAGCTAGCCCAGGACAAGACGAGCGAGATCTGGGTCGCCACGCAGGGCTCGCGGTTGATCAAGGCGCAGTTTCCGACGACCTACGGGTCGGCCACCGTCCATTTCTCTGACTTCGACGCCCCGGTCGACATCACCCCGCCGTCCTGATCGGCGTCTATCCGATGAGCGCGACGGCAACCACGGTCCGGCGTCGAGGACTGGCGTTAGGCGCTGGCGCGCTGGTCACTCTGCTCGCCGCGCTGGATGCATATGTGGTGGTCAGCCTGCTGGTCGACATCGTCCGCGACCTGCAGGTGCCGATCAACCATCTGGAGCGGGCCACTCCGATCGTCACCGGCTTCCTGCTGGGCTACGTCGCTGCGATGCCGCTACTGGGCCAAGCGTCTGATCGCTTCGGCCGGCGGGCGCTGCTGCAGGCTTGCCTCGTCGCCTTCGCGGCCGCGTCGGTGGTCACCGCCGTCGCGGCGACCCTGCCGGTACTCGTGACGGGGCGGACCCTGCAAGGCATCGCCGGTGGCGCTTTGCTACCGGTATCCATGGCATTGGCCGCTGATCTGTGGCCCGACCGTGGCCGGTCCACCGCACTGGGCGCGCTGGGTGCCGCCCAGGAACTGGGCAGTGTGTTGGGACCGTTGTACGGTGCCGGCTTGGCCGCGCTGGTTGGCTGGCGCGGCGTGTTCTGGGTGAATGTTCCCCTCGCGCTCGCCGCGGTGGTCGCGGTCCAACTGGCCGTTCCGGCCAAAGCTCGGTTCGAAGGTATGCCCCGTGCACCGCTGGACCTCGTCGGTGGTGGTCTGTTAGCGCTTACGCTAGGCCTGCTGGTGATCGGGCTGTACAACCCCGACCCTGACCGTGGGGCCCTGCCGTCCTGGGGATGGCCCGTACTGGGCGTGGCAGCGGTGACTGGGTTGGCGTTCGTCCTGTGGGAACAGCGGGCGACGGTGCGCCTGCTCGATCCCGTCGGTGTGCACTGGCGGGTCTTTCTCGGTTCACTGGGGGTCAGTCTCGCGGCTGGGGCGGCGCTGATGGTGACTCTCGTGGACGTCGAGCTGTACGCCCAGACTGTGCTGGGTCGCGACCCTGCCGGGGCGACCGCGATCCTGGTCCGGTTCCTGGTTGCGCTGCCGGTGGGTGCACTGGTGGGGGGTTTGGCGGCGAGCCGGTTGCGCGAGACGGTGGTGACGCTGTTCGGGATGTTGCTGGCCGCCGCCGGCTACCTGCTGATCGCGGGATGGCCCGCGGACATCTTGGCTGCCCGCCACGACTTCGGTCTGTTCAGCCTGCCCAGACTCGACACCGATCTGGCGCTGGCCGGCCTGGGGCTCGGTCTGGTGATCGCCCCGCTGTCCACTGCGGCGCTGCGCGCGACCCCACCCGACCGGCACGGGGTGGCATCCGCCGCCGTAGTGGTAGCCCGGATGACCGGGATGCTCGTAGGGGTCGCCGCGCTGTCCGCCTGGGGCCTGCACCGCTTTCGCGAGCTCACCGCCGAACTGGCTACCCCACTGCCCTTCGGCGTCAGTACGCAGATCTATCAACAGCAGCTCGCCAGCTACCAGCTCGCGCTGCAGGTAGCGCTGCGCGTCCAGTACAAAGAGATCTTTCTGCTCACCTCGGGGATATGCCTGCTCGGCGCGGCGACCGCCCTGTTGATCAAAACTAAGCGACGCACAGTGTCGACCGCTTCGGCAGAATGAGCCGCACCAGATAGTTCGACACTGCATCGTCCACGCATTTCACGCCCTGGAGGACGACAGTGTGCTGGTTGCCCTCAAAGGTGACCAACTTGCCGCGAAGCCGCTGAGCGAGCTCCACCCCAGCCTGGTACGGAGTGGCCGGATCACCCGTCGTAGACACCACCAGCACCGGCGGCAAACCGTCCACCTGCGGGTCGCTGGAATCGCCGGTCGGTGGCACCGGCCAGAAAGCGCAGGCATCCCGGGCCGCCGACGGTGGGTGCCCGTCGTCGAGGAAGGGCGCGGCCTCCCGGTACAGCCGGTCCGCCTCCAGCACCATCACCGGATCCGTCACCGGGGGGTCGTCGACGCAGCGGACCGCTTCGAAGGCATCCTGGCTACCGGAGTAGCCGTGCTCATCGCGCTGGTAATAGATGTCGGCCAGTCTCAGCAGGGTGGAACCGGCCCCGTGGGCCAGTTCGGACAGGCCCCGATTGAGCACCGGCCAGAGCTGGTCGGTGTACAGCGCCTGAATCGTGCCGATCGTAGCGTCGGTGTAGGACAACTTGCGATCGCCGACGGGTCGCGCCGCAGTAGTCAACGGCAGCAATAACTGTTGGAACGCCTGGTTGGCCTGATCTTTCGGGATGGTGCCCAACCAACATTGGGATTGTGCGAGACACCAGCCGACGAATGCGTCGAACGACTGCTGGAACCCGGCACCCTGATTCGCCAAACTCTGCGCCAGGTTCTCGTTCGGATCCAGTGCACCGTCGAGCACCATCGCCCGCACATTGCCCGGGAACTGCTGGGCGTAGGAGGTACCGAGCCGGGTGCCGTAGGAGTAGCCAAGGAAATTCAGCTTCGCGTCACCGAGAGCGGAACGCAACACGTCCATGTCCCGCGCGACGTCCCGGGTGCCGGCGTTGGCGAGCATGTCCTTACCCACGCGCTGGGCACACAGCTGCGCGTAGGCGCGGTTCTCGCTTTCGGTCTGCGCGATCCCGGCGGGCGAGGTATCCAGGTCAACGTCGAGCCGCTCGACGTCCTCCTCCTGGGTGTTCCGGCAGACGATCTTCGGTAGGCTTGCGCCGATTCCGCGGGGATCGAATCCGACCAGGTCGAACCGGCGGCCCAGGCCGGTTCCGGCTACCGCACCGCCTCGCGATGCGACCGCCGTCATTCCCGAAGCGCCGGGACCGCCGGGGTTGAGCAGAACGGAGCCGAGCCGCTCTTGCTGGTTGTCCGCGGGGCGGCGGAGCACTCCAAGCAGTATCGTGCGTCCCTGCGGGTGAGCATAGTCCAGCGGCACCTCCACCCGGGTACAGCGCAGCGTGGGCTCGGTGAAGGCCTTCCGGCTGAAGTCGGTGGTGGCGAAGTCCTTGCAGCCGCTCCAGGTCAGTCGCTGGGCGTAGAACCGCTCAAGGCCCGGGGGCACCGATCCCGCGGGACCTGCCTGGTACTGCGAAACGTCAGCGCCCAGACGTGATCCCGCGATGCCAGCGGCCTGGCGGCTGCCGGCATCGGCAGTGCAACCATTGAGGGCAAGCACGATCGCCAGAACAGCGATCGAGCGCAACGGGCGCGACATCCGGCAGATCCTAGTGATCCCCCGACGGCTCTGAGCGGACGCTCCGCGACCGGAGGCGGATGATGAGGGCATGCCACAGCTGCGGGTAGCGCTGGCCCAGGTGAATCCATGCGTCGGTGACATCGTGGGCAACTCCACAATGATCGCCGACCGCTGTCGGGAAGCCACCGCTGCCGGTGCGCACATCGTGGTGTTCGGCGAGATGGCGCTGACCGGCTACCCGGTGGAGGATCTGGCGCTGCGGGAGTCTTTCGTCGCCGGCTCGGTGCAAGCCCTCCAGACGCTGGCCACGCGACTCCCGCAGGACGGCTGTGGGGAGCTGGCCGTCGTCGTCGGATACCTCGACTCCGACACCTACGGCTCTCGCGACGCCGCGGCGGTCTTGTACCGCGGGCAAGTGGTCGCTCGCCAGTTCAAGCACCACCTGCCTAACTACGGGGTGTTCGACGAACGCCGCTACTTCATCCCCGGCACCACCTTGACCGTGTTCCGGCTGCACGGCCTGGAGATCGGGATGGTGATCTGTGAGGACATCTGGCAGGAGGGCGGTCCGATCACCGCGCTGGCGCAGGCCGGGGTGGACCTGGTGGTCGCGCCCAACGCGTCGCCCTACGAACGGAACAAGGACGATACTCGGCTGGCGCTGGTGGCGCGCCGGGCGCTCGAGGTGGGCGCGCCATTGGTGTACGCGAATCTGGTGGGAGGCCAAGACGAGCTGGTCTTCGACGGCGACTCGATGGTGGTCGGTGAGCGCGGGGAGCTGCTGTTGCGGGCGCCGCAGTTCACCGAGCAAATCGTGACACTTGATCTAGACCTACCTGGCGGGTCGGCCAGGGCAGTGGGCCACTACGCCGGGCTCGACGTGCACCGGATCATTCTGAACAACGACCCGCTACCGCCCTACCCGGCTGCTCGTTCCGCGCCGGCCGCCGAGCCGCTGTCCGACGAGGCCGAGGGGTGGGGTGCGCTGGTGACGGGCCTGCGGGACTACTCGCGCAAGAACGGATTCCGCTCGGTGGTGCTCGGACTGTCCGGCGGGATCGACTCCGCGGTGTGCGCCGCGCTAGCGGTGGACGCGCTGGGTGCTGACGCGGTGTATGGAATCTCGATGCCCTCGTCATATTCCTCGGCGCACTCTCGGACCGATGCTGCCGAGCTCGCCGAGCGCACCGGGCTGCATTACCAGGTGCAGCCGATCGGGGACATGGTCGACGTCTTCGTGCGCCAGCTCGAGCTGTTCGGACTCGCCGAAGAGAACGTGCAGGCCCGCTGCCGTGGGGTGACCTTGATGGCGCTGTCCAACCAATACGGACATCTGGTGCTGGCGACCGGCAACAAGTCCGAGCTCGCCGTGGGATACTCAACGATCTACGGTGACGCCGTCGGGGGCTTCGCACCGATTAAGGACGTACCGAAGACGGCAGTGTGGGCGATGGCTCGGTGGCGCAACGCGCTGGCTGAAAAACGGGGTGAGAGCCCACCGATCCCACCGAACTCGATAGGCAAGCCGCCTTCAGCTGAGCTTCGTCCTGACCAGCTCGACACCGACGCGCTGCCGGACTACCGGCTTCTCGACGAGGTGCTTGACGACTACGTGGGGGGCGACCGCGGGTTCAGCGACCTAGTGGCGGCTGGGTTCGCGCCCGAGCTGGTCGAGCGCATCGTACAGCTGGTGGATACCGCGGAGTACAAACGGCGGCAGTATCCGCCCGGCACGAAGATCACTCTGAAGGCTTTCGGCCGGGACCGGCGACTGCCGATCACCAACCGCTGGCGCGAACGCGGCCTCACCGACGGGTGAGCGTGAGCCGAACGTCAGTTCCCTGTACCACTTCGGGATCGGCGGTGCGGGAGACCCACCAATCCTCGTTGACGCTGGCCGACTGCTTGCATGAGCACTTAATCTCAGGTGAGCGGATCTCTCGCACTTATCACTTTCCGAAAGCGCCATACCGGCGCACAATCTTGATCAATTCGCGCAGCTTGCGCGTCGTTCCCGACGGGACAGGGTCGGGGTTGAAATGCATGACGTCATTGCGAACGTCCCGGACCTCGTCTAGCCGTTTGATGAACGTTCCACGGTCCAGCTGCCAACCGAGTTTCGCCCATTTATCGGGATTCTCGAGTATCCGCTGATAGTCACCGAACGACATCTCGTCAGCGCTGCTGATACCAGCGACTCCGGGGCGACACAAGGCATTGACTTCCGCTAAAGTGAACGCGGAGGAGATAATGCTTCGTAGTGCGCGGTCTAGCTCGCCGATCAGAAGAAAGGCTCCTGCGGTCTCCTCGTAGAGGCCGACGACGTCGGCAGTTGTGACGATGCCATCGACTGCCCCGCCAGCTCCCTTCACGAAAGCGAACTCCCTGGTCTGCACCAAGGGGAGGACGTCGATGAGATCCTTGTCGTTTCGGCGGCGACCAACGTGGTCACCGCCGCACACACGCCCGTGTCCAGAAGGCCGAAGCCTAGATCACCCGCATCACGAGCCAACTCGCAGCCCTAGCTAGCTGTAAGAACATGCTGCACTCCGCGTGACTGTCGGTGTGAGTCTCGTCGCACGCTGGTGCCAAGCTCTGACAATCAGTGCCAGGCTTCTGGTACAAGCGATCCGACATGGCCCGGGGACCGGCGGGAATGGCCGGCCTCGAGGGAGGACGGTCGATGATGGCCGCAGCTGCTGCTCAATCCGCGCTGTACGGCGGTCCGGTGGGACGCGACCAAAAGGTCCGGCGAGTCCACGTTCAAGACCTGGTAGCGGCCAAACACCGCGGTGAGAAGTGGGCGATGCTCACCGCTTATGACTACTCCACGGCCGGGCTGCTCGACGCCGCCGGAATCCCCGTGCTGCTGATCGGCGACTCGGCTGCCAACGTTGTCTACGGCTACGACACGACACTGCCGGTTACCGTCGACGAACTGGTGCCGCTGGTCCGCGGCGTGGTCCGGGGTGCCCGCCGAGCGTTGGTCGTCGCCGACCTGCCCTTCGGCTCCTACCAGTGCTCTCCGACCCAGGCTCTGGAGACTGCGGCACGTTTCTTCAAAGAGGCCGGCGCGCACGCCGTGAAGTTGGAGGGTGGCCGCCGGGTGGTGCCCCAGGTCGAGGCCCTGGTCGCGGCGGGCGTGCCGGTGATGGCGCACCTCGGGCTCACCCCGCAGTCGGTGCACGCGATGAGCGGGTACCAGGTGCAAGGCCGGGGCGAGCATGGCGAACGCCTGCTCGATGATGCAAAGGCCTTGGAAGCTGCCGGAGCGTTCGCCATCGTGCTGGAAGTGGTGCCCGCTGAGCTGGCCGCGCGAATCACTGCGGCGGCAAGTGTGCCCACCATCGGGATCGGTGCCGGACCGGCATGTGATGCCCAGGTCATGGTGTGGCAGGACATGGCAGCTTTCCACGTCGGCGGTGGCCCCGCGCCCAAGTTCGTCAAGTCCTACGCCAACCTCGGCGACGGACTGCGCGAGGCCGCGAACCACTTTGCCGAGCAGGTACGCTCAGGCGCCTACCCAGGTCCGGAACACACGTACTACTGACCCCTCCCCCACCTGCGCCATGAGAGGCCTGGTAAGGAGCGCCAGCGTCGGGTGCCGCGGCTACAAGGACCGAGGGCCAGCCGTCAGCTGCCCGCTCGGACGGTGATACCTCGCTCGGCGGCGGCGCGGGCTAGCCGCTCATCGAAGGTCGCTAGTCCGCCGGGCTGTTGAGTTCGGCAGTGAGCAGGACGCAGCAGTCCGGCATATGCAGACCCGTATTCGCACGCAGCTCGGCCAGCTGTCCACCCGCGTCGCTGGAATCTCGTGGGTACCGATGTACAAGCCGATCGAGGATGTCTTCGGCCGCTCGCCGGCGGCCCGCTCGGGCCGGGGCAACGAGTACCTCGGCCCGAGTGAGGACACTGATCGCCTTGGATTTGCCGGCCAAGCTGCTCAACAACCGAGTTGCCCATTCGTGGTGGGCGTCGCCGCCTGCGAGGTGAGCTATCAACACACAGGCATCCAGTACGATCACGCGGGCCACTCCTGGCGCAGTCTTTCCAGGTCACCGGGCTGAGCGCGTTGATCTCTAACCCGACAGTATCTGCGCGCCCCTCAGCCGAGACACACGGATAATCTCGTGTGAGGCAGCGTCGTTCCAGTCTCGGTTTGATGCAGCCGATGGTCAGTGATCGGGTGGCGGCGGGGCTTGACCGGGTGTGGCGACGTGAAGACCAGCGGCCTGGGCCGCGCTGGCGAGCCGGTGATCATAGGCAATAAATGCCGTCAGCTCCTCGGTGAGCAATATCGCTGAGGCCAGGTGGAGCGCGTCGAGGGTTCGCAGCAGCGGATGGCCGATGTCAGAGGCGAGATCTTGAACCGCGCGGTCGAGAGGGACCAGGTCGATGTCGCCGAGCACCGCACGGGCTTCGATCAGGACTCGAGCGCCGACCCGCCCGGAGTACCTCGACCCGGCCGAGTTCGCTGCTCACCGCTGGTTGCTCCGGCCGCTCACTCAGCCAGTCGTGCAGCGCTGCGGTTTCATCCTCCAGCCGGATCAATTTCATCAGCGCGGAGGAGTCCAGGTAGATCACAGCCGCTCATCGCGCTCAGCGTCGAGCAACTCTTGATTGGTTGGCTCGCCGGGCCCGGTCGGGACGGGGCGAGGTGACCGTAGACGCTCAGTTGGGCCGGACGCGGGAATGAGTTTTCCAGCGGCGATCAGTCGATCTCTCTTGCTGTAGGAGCGTGGCGGGGGCACCAGCAGGGCGATCAATTCGCCGCGTTCGGTCACCTCCACCGTCTCACCAGCCTTGACGAGGGCGAGGTAACGGGATGCGTTCTGACGAAGTTCGCGAATACCGATGCGCTCCACCGCAGCATAGTAGCACACCGTAAGCATTCAGCTCACGCTCTGTAGTGCGGATTTGAGGTCGACGGTGTGAGGTTTGGCGGTGTGGGTGTGTCGGTCACGGTGTGATCGTCGGGTGTGCGCTTTGATCTTGCTGTGCCTGCGCCGGAGGAGATGTCACGC